>CAZHCZ010000001.1:0-83904 GCA_964531635.1 uncultured Hyphomicrobiales bacterium
CCCTCAATATAATTTTGCGAATTGACGATATGGCTGATATATTCAGGGTCATTATCACAGCGAATAACTTGCCACTTACCACGCCATTCTATTCTTTGCTCTAACGAACAAATAACTCGAACCGCTGGTAAAGAAAAATCAACATCAATGCACAATCCCTCACGATTAAAGTCGTCAATCACATTAAAAGTTCTAAAACTCCGCCCGTCAGATAATTGGTCGTGCAGGGTTTGCCCCTGTTTTTGGGCATGAAGTCCATAGACCAGAAAAGTAATAGAAAATTATACTTATAAATACCACTTTTTCTAGGAGACATTGCCGTAAATAAAAGTTCAGAGTTTGTTTGAAAAGCTTAACTTCTATATAGTTGCCGTGATAATAATCACAAAACTTAGGAAATGGTGCACCGGGAAGGATTCGAACCCTCGACCCCCTGATTCGTAGTCAGGTACTCTATCCAGCTGAGCTACCGGTGCAGATAATGAGTTTTTAAGCCTTTGGCGGGTAAAAGGCAAATGGTTTTTTATTGTTCGGTCTTTTATCCCACATTTTATATAACTGCTAGCTTTGTGGTTGTTTGGGTAGTGAGATTAAAAATACTGCCCCGCACATTTGTTTAAAATCAATAATCTCTGTGTAATCGGTTTTTAATACGCTCTCATTGTCGATCAGTATAATATCACCGCCATGTGCTACGGCAAGTTCTTGCGATATTGCTAAGCCTAAGCCTGTTCCCCCTGGTCTTAACGAGCCTTGAAACGCCAAAAACAGTTTTTCCTTAGCGCGTGGCATCACACCATGACCATTGTCTGCCACCAACAAATATTGCATATCTTCGGTTCTTATATAGTCAATAAATATAGTCGGGTTAATGCCAGCGGGTGTTTCGAAAGTTTTTAAAACTTCCGACGCATTGCGGCAAATGTTTAAAACAATTCTAAACAATTGATGTCTATCGGCATATATTAAATCATTTGCCTCCACACTTACCGCCCAGTCGATTGGTAAGTTTTGTATGTTTTTAACTTCATCTAAATTTAAGCTATCGGCAACATCGTCCAACAATGGCAATAATGCAAAGTTCGATTTTTCAGGAACATCTTCTTTTGCCTGCCCATATTTTAAAGTCCGAACACAAAAACTAATCGCGCGGTCTAGCGCCATTTCCAATTTAGGGGCGAGTTTAGCAACGGTTGGGTCGGCACTATTTTGCAAACGGTCGCTAATCATTTGTGTGCTGGAGAGCATATTGCGCAAATCATGGCTAATTTTACTGACCGCCAAGCCCAATGCTGCCAACCTGTTTTTTTCGCGCAATGTGTCTTGTAATTCCTGCTGCATTTTAAACAATCGAGTTTCAGCAACGCCCACCTCGTCCGAGCGTTTAGACGGCACAATCATATTTTCCAAAAGGTCAGGCTCGTGCCCAAAATCGACAATAGATTGAGTAATGCGCAAAATCGGGCGCACCAATAGCCAGCTCATCGCCATATACACGAATATCGCGACGATAAGTGATAGGACGGTCGATAAAACAAGGATATTTTGCGCATAAACCCACATAGCAGAGCGCATCATTTGCTCATCGATAACAATTTCAATAAAATCTCCCGCACCAAAACGCGTGTCACCTCTAACTCTTATTAACCTGTCTTTACTGATTAATAAACTGTCAAACGCCGCCATAATTTGTTGCACAACAGTTTCATTGCGCAAGTCGTAATTGGCTTCAATCATTTTTCCAGACAATGATTTCTGTAAAATTAGGTGGCGTCTATCCCCACGTTTTAAAACTATAATTTCGGCACCAACATTGGTTAGTAATTCTTGTTTTAATTCTTCGGTGACCATAGCATCGGGTGCACTTTCAAGCACCAAAGTGGCGATTTGGGCTTTTGCCAGCCTTTCCTCAAGCCAAACATTTCTAAAGTTAGCAATAGACGGCACAAATATAAAAAATTCACCAATAAAAACAAAAACTATTGTTAGCAATAGCAGCCGCCCCGAAAGCCCGTTCATGTTCCATAATTTTGCTTTTATTGGCTTGCTTGGCATATAAAAAACTTTGTAAGACTAGAGTGATATTTGTTTTGATAGTAATTTAACAGATATTTCCTTTAAAATCTGCAAATTAATAGATTCTGTCCTTAGTGACTATATATTTGTATATCATAATAATTTAATTTCGAGTTATGCTTTTAAACCAGTGTTATTCTGTATTTGAATTTTACCCAAATTTGCGTAAAATGCCAAGCACCGTTCGTAAAATTTTATTTTTTGCAAAATCTTTATAGTTATCTTGTGCCGCGCGTTTTACAATTTCGGCAAGGGTTGGGTAGGCAACTGTCATTGTTGCTAATTTCGATATTTTAATTTTCTGACTTATCATTAGAGCCAAAATAGAAATTAACTCTCCTGCATTTTCGCCCAATATTGTTGCACCGACAACATAGCCTTTTTTGGTTACAAAAAACTGCGCGAACCCAAGTGTTTTATTGGTTGCCACTGCACGGTCATTGCCATCATAACGGGCGGATAAAACTTTAATTTCACCATATTTTTGTCGGGCTTGTTTCTGGTCTAAACCCACATGGGCAAGTTCGGGGTCAGTATAAATTACCCACGGCAAAAAGTCGTAATTGACCTTGGTTGGCATTCTGAATAACGCCGACCTTATTACCAAACCCGCATGATAATTGGCAACATGGGTAAATTGCGGGTTAAATGCCATGCCGTTAATTTGCACAACATCACCAATAGCATAAACCCGCTTGGCATTGGTGCGTAACGAAGCGTCAGCTTTAACCCCTTTGCGGTCAAACTCAATGCTGGTTTTATCTAAATCTAACCCCGATATATTTGCAGACCTACCCGTTGCAACCAATAAATGTGACGCATTAATCGTCTGTGTTTTACCATTTTCATCTTTAATGGTTATAGAAATTTCATCGCCTTGATTTGCAACTTTTTCAACCATCATATTGTCATAAATAACAATACCTTCGGCTTTAAGCTGTTCAATAATAATATTCGCAAATTCAGCATCTTGGTTGCCCAAAACGCTCGCCGCATCAATTAATGTAACCGCGCAGCCCAAGCGCCTATGTGCTTGCGCCATTTCAAGCCCAATTGGTCCTGCACCAATAACAACCAAATGTTCAGGCTTTTTAGCCAAGCTGAAAATGGTTTCATTGGTGTCATAATCAACATCATCTAAGCCTTTTATTGGCGGAATAAATGCCGATGAGCCTGTCGAAATAATAAACCGCCTCGCCTTAATAATATAATCTCCAGCAGCAACAGTTTCATCGTCAATAAATTTGCCACCCGCTTGAATAACTTTAACCCCAAGCCCCTCAAACCGCTCGACACTGTCATGCGGTTCAATGGTTGCAATTGCATCAGCAACATGTTGTTTAGCGGCCTCATAGTTAACCTGTGGGGTCGTAAAATTGTTTATATATTTTTCGGCGTTTTTATGATTGTGGATAGATTTAGCGACCGACAATAAAGCCTTAGAAGGCACACAGCCATAATTCAAGCAATCGCCGCCCATTTTGGCTTTTTCAATCAGCACCACATCTACACCCATTTGGGCAGCCGCAGCCGCAACACTTAAACCACCAGAGCCTGCACCAATAATACACAAATCGGGTGTTAAAATTTTATTATTCATTTTATTTTCCTTACGCTAAGTTTTTTGCTTTAGCTTTTTTAATTTTCTTTAAAACAATTGGAATTAACGCCACAAAGCCTATCGCCACAAAGCCAATAAGCAATTCTTGGGAGAATATAGAGCCAATGCTGACATTAAATTCACAGGATTTTTCGGTTGTATCTTGTGCCAAACACTGTTTATAGGCTGTGTTTTCGTTAGACAATATAGAACCAATGCCCGCCCCAAAAAAGGTATAAGCAAAGGTAACAGGCATAATGCCAATAAATGTTGTCCAACTGTATGTCCAAAATCTTGCGCCTAATAATGCTGGCGCTAAATTAACAATAAAGAATGGGAATAGTGGCACAAGCCTTAAAAACAACAAATAACTTGCCGCCCCATCATTAAACTCGGCGGCAATTTTTTCAAGCCACTTTCCTGCCTTTTGTTTTAAAAAATCGCTGAGGCTGGTTTTGGCAATTAAAAATATGACCATAGCACCCAATGTAGCGGCAACAACAACAACAGCACCGCCTAAAAGCCCACCAAATAATAAACCACCAAGCAAAGTTAATATTGATGCCCCCGGAATAGAAAACGCAACAGACGTTGTGTAAAGGGCACAAAAAATTAAGATTGAGTAAATAAGGTTATTGGCAACATACAACTCAAGCCTATTCTGATTTTCTGCAATCGCTTGAAGCGAAAAATATTCGCCAATTCCTGCAAACCAAATAATGCCGAACAGCAAAACAAACATTCCAAGAAGTAAAAACTTTTTCATTATCAATATCCAGTTTAATTTCGTTGTCGCCATTATAATTGATAAAATGCAAACTTCTATCAACATTTAAACAAAATTTTGTGATAATGATGTGAACGTTATTTACATTTTTATTGACTTTAACAAAACATCCATTATAAACCACACAACTATTTATTAATTTATCTGACCGCATATAATGGGTTCAGATTTCCAAATTTTGGAGAATTTAAGATGAAACGTACATTTCAACCTAGCGTTTTGGTTCGCAAACGTCGTCACGGTTTTCGCGCTCGCCAAGCCACTAATGGCGGTTTAAGAGTTTTAGCACGTCGTCGGGCAAAAGGCCGTAAGCGTTTATCCGCATAAAATAAAAATGTATACATTAAAAAAACGAGCCGATTTTTTAAAAACCGCGAAGGGACTAAAACATGTCGCTCGCGGTTTTGTTTTGCAAGCAAAGCCTCATGCAAACGTTGTCGTTCCATCTGTACGTGTTGGTTTTACCGCCTCAAAAAAAGTTGGTAATGCCGTATGCCGCAACCGTGCTAAGCGCCGTTTGCGTGAATTGGCAAGAAACACCGCACTAAAAACCGCATTAAACGGCTTTGATTATGTATTTATCGCACGCAAAAATATTCTAAATATGGAATTTTCAAAACTAGAAAATGACATTAAATTCGCAATGAAAAAAATTCATAAACCCAAAAATTAAACAAAAGCCAGTCTTGTGTTGTTAAACTTGTAACATATATACCTATAACCCCTATATTTTGGTTCCTTAAATAGGCTTTTGTGGTTATAAGGTGGTTTAACTTTGTTATGCTGAAATTGTAGGACAGTAAAAATGGAAAATAAAAATTTAATTTTAGTGCTTATATTGAGCTTTGGTTTTTTATTTGTATGGCAATATTTTGTTATAGCTCCAAGAGAGGCTATAGAGGAAACCAAGCGTATAGAAATTGCGCAGCAAACCAATAATTTTGCACCAACTTCTGCGACACCAAGCACCGTGCCTAGTTCCAGCGCATCCAATGCAAATGTTCCGCAAAGCAATGTCACAAGTACAAACATTGCTATGCCCGCATTGCTAAACCCAATGTCTATCGCCCAAGAGCTTGCAAAAAACTTAAGAGTGCCAATTGCTTCTAAACGCATAACAGGCAGTATTTCACTCAAAGGCGGTCGTCTTGACGATATTAGCCTTAACGACTACCGCCTTACGCTCGATGAAAACAGCGACAATGTCACTATTTTCTCGCCATCAGGCAGCAGAGCACCCTATTATGCCGATTTTGGTTGGGCACCTGTTGGTACCGTTAAAGTGCCGACAGCCAATACAATTTGGTCTGCCCCAGCGCGCGCTAAATTAAGCGAAGCAACGCCCGTTACTATCCAGTGGGATAATGGCGAAGGCTTAACTTTTTATCGTCAATATAACATTGATGAAAATTTCCTCATCAGCATAACTCAAAGTGTTAAAAATTCAAGCAATACGGCTGTAAGCCTGCACCCATATGGTCTTATCGCCCGCCACGGCACTCCAGACACTGACGGCATTTTTATCTTGCATGAAGGGCCAATTGGTCTAATGGGCGAAGATGGTTTGCAAGAAATTTCCTATGGTGACCTTACTGATAACCCCGCACAATCTTTCACCAATAAAAAAGGTTGGATAGGCTTTACCGATAAATATTTTGCATCAACCCTTATTCCCGATCAAAGTGAAGAATATACAGCCAAATTTTCTGCCTCAGGCACACCAAGAACCAACTTTCAAACCGATTATTTACTCAGCCCCCGTACAATTGCTGTCGGTGGCGAAGCCTCGATTAAAAACTCATTATTTGTCGGCGCAAAAGAAGACAATGTCATCACCGCTTACCGCGATAATTTAGGTTTTGAAAAGCTAGATTTACTCATTGACTGGGGCATTTTCTACTTTATCACCAAACCTCTATTCTCATTATTAATGTTTTTAAACGGTTTAATAGGCAATTTTGGTGTGGCAATTTTAGCGGTTACCGTTATTGTTAAAATCATCTTTTTCCCACTGGCAAACAAATCTTACGCCTCAATGGGTAAGATGAAAAAGTTGCAACCCGAAATTCTAAAGCTCAAAGAGCGTTATGCCGATGACCGTACGCGTATGCAACAAGCGCAAATGGAGTTGTTTAAAAAGGAAAAAGTTAACCCGATGGCGGGTTGTTGGCCAATGCTGGTGCAAATTCCTGTTTTCTTTGCACTCTATAAAGTCTTATACATTGCGATAGAAATGCGCCAAGCGCCGTTTTTCGGTTGGATTCAAGATTTAGCAGCCCCCGACCCAACATCGATATTTAACTTATTTGGGCTCATTCCATTTTCATTACCCGCATTCTTACTCATCGGTGTTTGGCCAATTCTTATGGGCATCACTCAATTTGTTCAGATGCGCCTTAACCCCGCACCTGCCGATAAAGTCCAAGCGATGATTTTTGGTTGGATGCCCGTATTCTTTGTTTTCTTGCTCGCGTCATTCCCCGCAGGCATGGTAATTTACTGGACATGGAGTAACTTCCTTGGTGTTATTCAGCAGGCTTATATCATGAAAAAACACGATGTCGAAATTGCATTATGGGATAATATTGTTGCCATTTTCAAAAAATCCACCAAAGTGGTTGAGGCTGATGCCAATACCAATACAAAAACCGATACAGATGCTAAAAAATAATGTCCTATCAAGATTTTAAACAAAGCCCTTTTGATACTTATAGCGATGCCGAGCTAGAAACCGCTCGGGTCGCCTTTAAAGGTGAGTGCGAATTTATTAAAGGCGTCGTCGATATGGACGGTCTGCCCAATACTGAAATAACCGAAATAGCCTTAGCAGGTCGCTCCAATGTTGGTAAATCCAGTCTTATAAACGCTTTAACTGACCGTAAAACTATAGCGCGAACTTCCAATACACCAGGGCGTACGCGCGAGCTTAACTTTTTTAATCTCAACCAAAACCTGCAAATGGTCGATATGCCAGGCTATGGCTATGCCAAGGCGAGCAAAACCGAAATTTCGTCATGGAATGCACTAATACGCGAATATCTGCGCGGTAGAGTTCAATTAAAGCGGGTGTTTATGCTTATTGACAGCCGCCATGGTGTAAAGTCTAACGATATAGAGATTATGAAAATGCTTGATATGTCGGCAGTGTCTTATCAAATTATACTGACAAAACTCGATAAAGTTCCTATGCCCGAGCAAGAGGATTTATTCAATAAAACTCAAAGCATCCTCATAAAACGCCCCGCCTGCCACCCATTTATTTTGGCAACTTCGAGCGCAAAAGGTTGGGGTCTGGCAGAAATGCGGGCAGAGATGATGCGATTAATATAGGTTTTTTAACGCTTTGCCTATATTAAGATAATAAATCAACCAATTGAGCTTTCATCATGAGTGACAAAAATAATAAACATATCGAAACCGCACATATTTTATCCGAAGCCCTGCCGCATATGCAACGCTATGATAATAAAACCGTGGTTATAAAATATGGTGGTCATGCTATGGGCGACCCACGGCTTGCAGAACAATTTGCGCGTGATATTGTATTGCTTAAACAAAGCGGCACAAACCCAATTGTCGTGCATGGCGGCGGGCCTCAAATTGCCGAAATGCTCGAAAAGCTCAACATCAAAAGCGAGTTTAAAGACGGTTTGCGCGTAACCACAGATGAGATTATCGAAATTGTCGAAATGGTTTTGGCTGGCAAAATTAACAAACAAATTGTAGCTTCCATTAATAATGCAGGCGGTCTTGCGGTTGGTGTTTGCGGAAAAGATGGCAATATGATTGTCGCCGAAAAGCTCACCAAAAAAACAAAAGGGACTGATAGTAATATTGAAAAAATACTCGATTTAGGACATGTCGGCACAGTTAAACATGTCAACACCACTATTTTGGACAGTTTTATTAACAGCGATATTATCCCCGTCATCGCTCCCATCGGCACATCTGAAACGGGGCAAACTTATAATATAAATGCCGATACCGCAGCAGGTGCAATCGCCAGTGCACTTAAAGCCAAACGCTTGCTTATGCTAACCGATATTAAAGGCGTAATGGATGAAAACAAACAATTAATCAGTGAGTTATCGGTCGATAAAGCCAAACAACTTATCGACAATGGTACAATAAAAGACGGCATGATACCCAAGGTAGAAACCTGCCTAGAAGTGATAGAAAATGGTGCCGAAGCCGCGGTTATCCTCGATGGACGTGAAGAACATGCTGTTTTATTAGAATTATTTACCACCCATGGCGCAGGTACATTTATCAGAAAGAACAAATAGTTTATGTCCGATTTTGCACATATTAAAAATTGGGTATTTGACCTAGACAACACACTTTATTCCCCGCGTTATAAGCTATTCGAGCAAATTGATGTGAATATGACGGGCTATATTATGGATTATCTCAAACTGCCAAAAGATGAAGCCCGTATCAAACAAAAATATTTTTATCAAATCTATGGAACAACTCTCAACGGTCTTATGACAGAGCATAATGTCGATCCTGAGGAATTTTTATCTCGCGCTCATCATATAGATGTCAGCCATATTCCAGCCGATGACGAATTGCGCAAACAGCTTATCCGCATTACCAATGAGCGCGATTTTAACCGCCGTATTATTTACACAAATGGCACAAGAAAACACGCGATAAACGTCATGAATGCGCTAGAAATTACCGACCTGTTCGATATTATAATCGGCATAAGAGAAACAAGTTTCATTCCCAAGCCCCATAAAGAGGCTTTCGACAAATTTTTCGACCTAGTCGACATAAATCCAAAAACCAGTATTATGTTCGAAGATTTGCCGAAAAACCTACTAGAACCAGAAAAACGTGGCATGGCAACGGTATTGGTACAACCCACCGAAACCCAACACCCCGACAGCCGCTGGGCGTTCGAAGATAATGATGGTCATATTCAACATAAAACTAAGAATTTAGCTGAGTTTTTAGAAAAAATAATTTGAGTTTAGTTTGCTAGAAAAAAACTCGATTTTTCACAATCGCCCCTCGGCAACACCATGACAGGTTACAGTTGCGCCATCTTTTTCTAGAGGCATGGGAATTTCGGACTTGCATCTGTCTTGCACATGGGGGCAACGTGGGTGAAAAGTACAGCCTGATGGGGGGCTAATGGGGTTGGGGACTTCGCCTTTTATGGGCTCTCGTGTTATACCGCTCATTTTTAAATCGGGTATCGCATCTAACAGCATACGCGTATAGGGGTGCTTTGGGTTGCTGAATAATTGTTTGGCGTCTGCCACCTCGACCAATCTGCCCAAATACATAACACCAATGCGGTTTGCCATATGCCTAACGACTGAAAGATCGTGCGAGATGAATAAGAAAGTTAAGTTTAATTCGTCTTGCAAATCGCGCATGAGGTTTAAAATTTGCGCTTGTACCGAAACATCTAGTGCCGATGTTGGTTCATCGCAGACTATAAATTTTGGGTTTGATGCCAAGGCGCGAGCAATGCAAATGCGTTGGCGTTGCCCGCCCGAAAATTCATGCGGAAATTTATTGCCATCGGCATAGCTTAAGCCAACCAAGTCCAATAATTTTTTAACCCGTTGGCTAATATCTTTGGCAGTTTTTTCCAACTTAAAAGCTTTAATCGGTTCGGCAATAATTTTTTCGACTCTCCAGCGCGGGTTTAACGAGGCAAATGGGTCTTGAAAAATCATTTGAATTTGCGAGCGCATTTCTCTTAATTTAACCAAATCGTTTTTATCGTTAATATTAACGCCATCGATTATTACTTCACCCTTGCTGGGCGATAATAAACCAACAACCATTTTAGCAACGGTCGATTTGCCTGAACCACTTTCACCCACCAAAGCAAAAGTTTCACCCTTCATAATATCAATCGAAACATCATCAACCGCACGTAAGAATTTCTTTTTTTCACGTTCAATTATTCTATTAAGCAAAGGCTTAGAAACATCGAATAAACGGTCAATATGTTTAATTTCTACCAGCATGTTTTTTTGCATTATAATGTCGCCTCTGTCGTATCTTCATCAAACAACCAACAAGCAACCAATGAATTGCCAACCGTGTTTAAGCGGGCGCGTTGTTTAAAACATTTATCGAAAGCCTTGTCGCAACGCGGGTGAAATGAGCAGCCTGTAGGGATGTCATCGAGCCGTGGCATCGAGCCTTTAATTTGCACCAAACGCTCTAAATCACTATCCATCGCAGGAATAGAATTCATAAGACCAATTGTGTAAGGATGTTTTGGGTTTTTAATAAGGTCTGCCGTTTTACCAATTTCAGCAATTTGCCCCGAGTATAACACAGCCATTCTGTCAGCGGTTTCGGCAATCACCCCCATATCATGGGTTATCAGCATAATGGCGGTGCCACGCTCACTGCATAAGCGTTTAAGCAAAGCAATAATTTGCGCTTGTACCGAAACATCGAGCGCTGTAGTTGGTTCATCGGCAATAATTAAATCGGGGTTGGCAGCAAGCGCAAGCGCAATAACCACCCGTTGGCGCATTCCGCCCGAAAATTGATGCGGATAACCATCAATACGCGTTTCTGGCGCAGGAATACCCACCTCGTTAAGCAATTCTATCGCGCGCTCACGGGCTTGTTGTTTGTTTAGCGGCAAATGTGTTTGAATGGTTTCAATAAGCTGTTCACCAACCCGATAAAGCGGATTTAAGCTGGTTAAAGGGTCCTGAAAAATCATCGAAATTTTTATACCGCGCAACCCACGCATAGCCTCATCGTCCAAATTATCTATACGCTCGCCATTAAAAATAATCTCGCCGCCAGCAATTCTACCTGGAGGGTCTAACAACCCAATAATAGCCGCGCCTGTAAGCGATTTACCCGCGCCACTTTCGCCAACAACGCCTAACACCTCGCCTTTATTAATCGAGAATGAAACTTTATCGACCGCAGTTAGAGTTTTTTTGCGATTGGGAAATTCAATAACTAAATCTTTTACTTCTAATAGAGGCACTGTCATAAATTAATCTCCCGACCGAAGTTTGGGGTTAAGCACATCGCGTAACCAATCGCCAAGTAAATTTACCGACAACGCCAAAGTGAGTAACGTAACCGCGGGGAATAATAATATCCACCATTCGCCCGAAAATAAATAACCCTGCCCAATGCGAATTAATGTACCAAGCGACGGTTGAGTGGGTGGTGCGCCTACGCCTAAAAACGATAATGTCGCCTCGGCAATAATCGCCAATGCCAATGATATGGTGGCAATAACCAAAACGGGACCCAATACATTTGGCAATATGTGACCAAGCATAATACCGCCAGACCGCCTGCCATTTAACTTCGCTGCTTGCACATATTCTTTATTTTTTTCAACCAATGTAGCTCCACGCACAACCCGTGCAAATTGCACCCATTCCGATAAGCCAATGGCAATTATTAGCACCCAAATTGCCATTTCATCGCGCTGGTCAATCGGCGTGAAACCTTTGGCAATACCAAATATAAGCATCGCCACCAAAATACCTGGGAAAGTAAGTTGTATATCGGCAATACGCATAATCAACGCATCCAACCAACCACCAACATAACCTGCAATTAACCCCAACGAAACGCCCAATATCATCGCAAATGTTACGGCTGCGAAACCAACAAATAAAGATATACGCATTCCATAAAGAATGGTCGAAAAAATATCGCGCCCTTGGTCATCTGTACCCAGCCAAAAAACCTCACTGGTAAACTGGTTGGGCTGCATGGGTGCTGAAAAGCCGTTCATTAAATTAAGTGTCGCGGGGTCGAACGGATTGTGCGGGGCAATGAGTGGTGAAAAAACAGCGCCCAATATAAGAATAAGCGCCACAAGAAACGAAATCATCGCCACATATGAATGAGTAAAAGAATACATAAAATCCGACCTTGCGGCACGCACTATATTTTCACGTAATCTGGTTAGCATAATATACTTTCTATTTTTCAAGCCGCAAACGTGGGTCAATGGCAAAATATAACAGGTCAACAATAAGGTTGATAGAAACAAACATAACCGAAATAAGCATCAAATATGCCGCCATAATCGGAATATCGACAAAGCGAACGGCGTTGATAAACAACAAGCCCACTCCAGGCCATTGAAAAACAGTTTCGGTAATAATAGCAAAGGCAATAATAGAACCCAACTGCATACCAATAACCGTAATAACAGGTACAAGGGTGTTTTTAAGCGCATGTCCAAAATTTATTGCGCGTTTTGATAAGCCTCGCGCGCGGGCGAATTTAATATAATCGGTGCGTAAAATCTCTAACATTTCAGCGCGTACAATGCGCATAATTAACGTCATCTGATAAAGCCCTAAAGTAATGGCAGGCAATATAATAGCCAATAAACCGCTTTTAGTCAGTAAGCCCGTACGCCACCAACCTAGGTCAACCACATCGCCACGCCCAAAGCTGGGCAACCAGCCAAGCTCGACGGCAAATATATAAATAAGCAAAATGCCTATTAAAAATGTCGGCAAAGATACGCCAATCAAGGATACGCTCATTATCGTATTCGCCACAAAGCCATCACGCTTAATTGCGGTAAATATACCCAACCCTACGCCAGCAATTATTGCTAAAACCGCCGAAATAAACGCCAACTCTAATGTTGCAGGAAGCCGCTCAGAAATAATTTGTGAAACAGGGCGGCCTTGGCGGTAAGAAATACCAAAATCACCTTTAACAGCCCCTTGTAAAAACTTATAATATTGCACAGGAAAAGGCTGGTCTAACCCAAGTTGAATACGCACGCGCTCAACATCGGCATCGGTTCTTTCTTGCCCTAACATACTGTCAACAGGGTCACCAACAAAATTAAACATCGAGAAAGCCACCAGACCAACAGCCAATAAAACAATAACCGATTGGAATATGCGCCTAATAGCAAATGCGAGCATGAAGATAACCTTAATAATAAAGATAAAATTTTATATAAAATACTATATAAAAATTCGGCGAGATTTCACTCGCCGAACGCTTTGGTTAATAAGCTTATTTGCTCATTTTAAAGTATTTAAACTTAGGTGTGTCATCAGGTGCTACACCTGTATCAACCTTATTAGACATACCCCAATTTAACACTTGATGATGAATAGGAATATACAATTGTTCCTTCTGCACCACTGACCAAATATCAGCAATCGTTTGATTGCGTTTTTCTAGATCTGTTTCTGAAGCAAGACTTTTAATTTTTGCATCCACATCAGTATCAGAGAAACGAACACCATTCCATGACCCATATTTTTCGCCTTTTGTATGTACTAAAAAGTTGAAAATATATTCACTGTCATATGTTGGAACACCCCAACCGAGCATATAGAAGTCGGTTTTAAGTCCACCAATTAATGGGAAATGCTGTGCTTTAGGCAAGGCTTCAAGCTGTATAGTAATTCCAATTTGAGCCAACATGCCGACCGATGCTTGGCAAATCGCTTCATCGTTAATATACCTATCATTAGGGCAATTTAAACGAACAGTGAAACCATCACCATAACCCGCATCTTTCATTAGGCCTTTGGCTTTTTCAACATTATTTTCTGGAACAGCGTCTAGCTCAGCAGTCCAACCATTAACAAATGGTGGTGAAATCATACCCGCTGGAGCAGATTGATCACGCATAACTACCGTTTTAATAGCTTCACGGTTAATCGCCATATTCACGGCTTGACGAACACGAAGATCTGCAAATGGGTTTTTACCTTCAACATTATCGGTGGTTAAATCATCATCACCTTGGTTCATACCAAAGAAAATAACCCGATTTTGCGCTGCAGTAATAACTTTTAAGCCATCAGTTTCGCCAACACGGGCTAAATCTTGCACAGGAACGTCTTGAATAAAATCAACTTCGCCCGAAAGTAAAGCCGCTACACGAGTCGCTTGGTTTTGAATAGGCGTGTAAACAATTTTAGAAATTTCCATTGGGAATTCATCTTTACCCCAATAGTTTTCATTTCTTATCAACACAGTTTTAGCATCAGCTTCGCGTGATTCAAGGATATAAGCGCCAGTACCATTGGCGTTGCGTGCTGCAAAAGTATCTTCGCCGCCTTCAACATCTTGTACTTTAACCGCTCCATTGGCTTCTGCCCAACCCTTATCCATAATAAATAAGTTGGTTAGGTTCGCTGGCATAAGTGGGTTTGGACCATCGGTTACAATTTCAAAACCATATTTACCTTTAGCACGAACTTCTTTCACTGAAGCGAGCAATTCTTTAAAATTACTTTCTTCTGACATAGCGCGATTAAATGAAAACACAACATCTTCACTGTCAAATTCAGCACCATCATGGAACTTTACGCCTTCACGCAGTTTGAAAAACCAAACATTAGGGTCGCTTTCACTTGGTCCCCATTCGGTTGCCAGCGCTGGAACAGTTTTACCTGTCATATCACGCATAAGCAATGGTTCGCTAATTTGATGTTGTAAAGCCGTTGTTGGGCCTTCATTTTGTGCATGTGGGTCCAGAGTAAGACTGTCACCTGCCCGCGCCCAATTTAATGTTTCTGCATTGACACCAACCGCGCCAAATCCCAACAATAATGTGCTGGTTAAAAGGGCTATTTTTACTTTATTAAACTTCATTTTATTCCTCCCAAATATTAAACGTACCATCATTTAAAGGTGGTACTTAAGCGGCGATTAAAGCACAAGTTTTCAAACGCGTCTATTTTTTAAGAATAAGTTTTTAAAAAAACCACCTAAACCACTTCAAATAATTTAAAATGCCTTATACTTTTCAACAACATAATAAGTATTATATTTATTTCATATTGGGTGTAAATAGATGATATTTTGGGCGTAAATAGATGGTATTGTTTGTAAATTAAAGGTTATTTGGTTAATATTTTGCGTTAATAAACATCTCGCACATAACGTTTAGACTTTTTAAGCACGCTCATATAAGCCTTAACACCGTCAGCATCTAAACGCCCATGTTTGGCGATAATATCTTTCAATGCTTGGTCAACATCTTTTGCCATATAAGTGGCATCACCGCAGACATAAAAATATGCCCCACGCTCTAGCCATTCAAACAATTGCGCGCCATTTTCAACCATTCGGGTTTGAACATAAATTTTATGCTCCTGATCGCGCGAAAATGCTAAGTCGAGTTTGGTTAAAAGTTTGGTTTTTTGCCAATTTTCAATGTCGGTTTGGTAAATATAATCATCAGCGGCATATCTATCGCCAAATATTAGCCAATTATCACCCTTAGAGTTTACCGCTTCACGTTCCTCTAAAAATGCTCTAAATGGTGCAATACCTGTACCAGGTCCAACCATAATAATAGGCACGTTACCATCTTGCGGCACTCTAAATGCCTTGTTAGGGCTAAAATAAACCGCAACTTTATTATCACCAACACGGTCGGACAAATAACAAGAGGCGAGCCCTTCATGCTTGCGCCCAAAACTTTCATAACGCACAGAACTTATAGTCAAATGCACTTCATCGCCATGCTTTTTCATAGAGCTTGAAATCGAATAAGCCCTTGGCTGTAATTTACGCAAAAGTTTAATAAATTCATCGGCGGTAAATGTCAGTTTAAAGTCAATAATAAAATCTACAACATCGCGCCCCCAAAGATAGCTATTCAACGCCTCACGGTCACCATTTTCCAACATCCGTGTTAATTCTTCATCACCCGACTTTTCGGCAACTGCACCTAAAAAGGGTGCGGTTGGCAGTTTAATATCATAGGTTGTTTTTAACGCAGATGACAGTTTAACATCGCCGACCATTTCATCGCCACTTAACCCCAAATATGCCAATAATAATTGCACAAGTTCAACATCATTTACAGGCACAATGTTCAGCGCATCACCCGCTTCATAAACTAAGTCACTGCCCGCAAGCCCAATTTCATAATGAATAATTTCTTTACTAGAATTTTTACCCGATAATAATTTTTTGCTTAAAATAGGCGCCAAAAATGGGTTTTTACGGCTATATTCTGGTTTTTCAATAGCCTGCTTAATAGGCTTAGAAACCGCAACCTGCTGTGGGGCAGAACCCTTGGCTTTAATCGCTTCGAGTGCAGCTACACACCATTTATCAGCCGCTTCTTCAAAATCTACATTACAGTCGACACGCTCAACAACTCGCATCGCACCAAGTTCAAAAAGCCGATTGTCCCAATCAATGCCCGCCTTGCAATAATCATCATAAGAACTGTCGCCCAATGCCAAAACCGAAAAATGCGTTTTTTCTAACCGAGGTGCATCATCTTCACAAATCGCTTCCCATAAAATTTCGGCATTGTCGGGCATTTCACCTTCGCCATAAGTTGCGCAAATTAATAACAGCCGCTCGACTTTTGCTAAATCCTCAACTTCGCACTCATCCATGTCTTTAAGCTCAGCACTTAACCCATAATCACCTGCCATGGCAACAAGACCTTCAGCAATGCTCTCACTATTGCCTGTTTGTGTGCCATATAGCACCAATAATGGGCGCATATTCTGCGCATTGGGCTCACCGTTTTTTAACAATTGCGTATTTGCACCCGCAAAAAACCCGTCTAGCCATTGTTGTTGGTCGTCATTAAACGGCGTTTTATTTTTATCAGACATAATAACCCTAATTTATGCCGCTTGTTCGGCTTTAACGATGCTTCTAACCAATTGCTCCGCAAGCATTTGTTTGAAATCGGGGATATGTCCCATTTTTTCAACATTTAGACGGTCTTGTGCAATTATCCAAGCCATGCTTCCTAGTGAATAGATAGATTGAACATCTCGCAAACTCAAGCTTTTTTTATAATCCCTAATGCGCTTATCGCTCAACATAATTGCTAGCTCTTGCTCACTGAATTTTTCCAACGCTTTTTTACACTCTTTTGCCAAAGCTTCAATTAAAGCATAATCCTCGGTTTTAACTAGGTTGCGTGCCGCTTTAGTTTCAAAAACGGGGTTCACCTCAATGGCTTGTTTTTTAGCCAAAGCATGCACGGTTAGCTTGGCAATTCGCAACACGCCATACGCATTGAGCAATTCAAAACTTAAAGGCGTATCCACCTCATTATGAGCGGGGGCTTTGCCTGACAATACGGCTTGCCCGTTAGCAAAAGCTTCACGCAAGGGCTTAAGCTGATATTGTGCCATAGCAAAACTGAGTTCACTCATTAATTTTTTACGCCCCATAGGCAATAAATATTGCGCCGATTGCGTCTGCTCTAAGGCTAGTGGTTGGGTATAGACAAAATGTTTGGCTTCAGCTTGCCAATTGTCTAATAGTTTTTTTGCCAACTTACTTTGCGTGGCTTCGAAATGCTGTTCAAGCATATATTTAACAATATCAGCATGGGCTATGGCTTCGTCTGTGCCATCATCTAAATAGCCATAACGCACCGATGACGCATCATGCAAATTTTCAAATTTTTGTTGCGGGTCATATTGATATGCGTTGCCACCACTCATGCCGTTGGCGAAACCTTTACCAAACCCGCCTAGGTTTAACACCATGCCATTTATCATATATTCACACGCAAAATCGCCTACCCCTTCAACCACCGACATAGCGCCTGAATTGCGCACGGCAAACCTATCACCCGCTTCACCCGCGACAAATAGCATGCCGCCTGTTGCGCCAAATAGCGCAAAATTGCCAATTAAAACATTTTGCACATCGGGTTTTACACCATCATTCTTAGGCGGGGTAACCGCAATAGTGCCACCGCTCATGCTCTTGCCAACACCATCATTACATGTGCCTTGATGTTTTAAAGCCATGCCAACAATTAAAAACGCGCCATAGCTCTGCCCAGCAGAATTTGTGGTGTTAATTTTTATGGTATTTTCGCCCAAATAATAACGCCCATTATGCCCACGATAAAGCGATTTTATTTGGCTACGTTGACCGTCGTTCAATTCATAATTAAGCGCACGTTCAATATCAATCGCCAATTGCCCCGCAAAGGTTTTATGCCTATTATTAAGACTAAATTTTTTGCCCTCAATATTAATGTTTTTAGCATCGCCTGAGAATATTTTACCCTTAACCCGTTCAAACACCCTATCATCATGGCGAAATTCTGCTTCAAGATAAATCGGGTCTTCAATAATTACCTCGTCAACCTGTTTCAGTAACCCACGCAAATCCAATGCGCCCACCATTTTATCATGCGCCACTAAGTGCAATAAATGGCTTTTTCCGCGTATATCGCTAAGGCTTTCATAGCCAAGTTCGGCCAAAATCAACCGCACTTCATGGGCAAGGTTCATATAATATTGCGCCAAAACACGCGCGTCACCATTATAGGCTTCGGGGTTGGTGGTTAAACCGACGGGGCATTTGGTGTTACAGGTTTTAGCTTGCACACAACCCAGCATCATTAGAGCCGCTGTGCCAAATTCAAAACTATCTGCGCCTAAAATAGCCGATTTTATAACATCCATACCCACCTGATGCGCGCCAGATGTGCGCAAAATTACTTTGTCGCGCAACCCATTGGCAGACAATGCCTGATGCACCTCCGCAATGCCAATTTCGGCCGCACGTCCTGTGTGTTTTAGGCTGGTCACTTGAGCTGCCCCTGTGCCACCTGTGCCGCCCGCAATATTAATTACATCTGCACCTGCTTTAGCAACACCAACCGCAATTGTGCCAATGCCTTCAGATGACACCAATTTAACAACCACCCGCCGCCGAGTGGCTTTGCAATCGTGAATAAGCTGTCCTAAATCTTCAATAGAATAAGTATCATGATGTGGCGGAGGCGAAACAAGCTCTACATGCGGTGTGCCTCCACGCATTGCTGCCATTTCAACCGTTACTTTTTGGGCGGGCAGTTGCCCACCTTCACCGGGTTTTGCCCCCTGGGCAATTTTAATTTCAATTTCTTCTAGCAATGGGTCGGCTAAATAACCTGCCCAAACTCCAAATCTTCCTGATGCAAATTGGCGAATTTTACTGGCTAAAATAGAATTCGAACGTTCAAATTCTTCACCGCCTTCACCACTGTTGGACAGCCCGCCCACAATGTTTGTTCCTTGTGCCACTGCCCGATGGGCGGGCTTGACAAGCGCACCATAACTCATAGCACCCGAGGAGAAGTAGCGCGTAATTTGATGAGCTGGCTGCACATTGTCAAGCCCTATAGCGCTAGGCGCTGTCTGTATATGGCTTAAATAATGTAAAAAATGATGGGCGGCGGCAATTGATAAATACCCGTCTTTAACTTTAATTTTGTAATCGGCACTAGAAAACCGCCCAATAAAATGCGCTGCCAATTGCTTAAGTCGCGCCCTAGAGTTCGCCTTGCTTTCGCCAATAAAACTTACCCGATAAATACCCATAGCTTGGCGTTTAACCTGTAAACCGCGAATATAAAAGCTTAAATTTCCTTTAATATGCTGGCTGCTCAAGACACTATCAAACTGTTGTTTTGTTTGGCAATCACTAACATCTATCGGCAATGCCATAACATCACGCAATGTCGCTGGGCGGGTTTGGCGTTCGTTATTCATTTCGTTGGTGAAACGATAATAACCTTTGGTTATTTTATGCGCATCAATTTGTTCAGGAGTTCGGGCTTCATAACCAAAATCTTTATACGCCAAATCCGATGCCAATTCTTCCGCACCAAGTAGGCGCAAATGCTTGGGTTCATCTTGTTCAATAAAGCTAATATTTTCTTCTAACATCTGCCCATATTCGCGCACCGATGCTACGCCAAAACTATGCCCTGCCCCTTCGGAGCGTTCTTTAAACAAGCCTAAATTTGGTAAGCCACTGTTTAAATTACACGCTTCATAATGCCACTTCGCACTCGATGAAGCAATGTCGATATAATGCACGCCGCCAACAGGGCTATCAATTTGCGGGAAAGACCGTTTTAAATGTGGTTCTTTAGTGTCTAAAAAATTGCTTTCAAAAAAATCACCGCCAATATAACTTTCGACCGTGCATAAACCAAATTTACCCATAGTTTTCATTAAAGATTTTTCTATGGATTTTTTAAAATTACTCATAAGCTTATCGGTATTTTGAGCGTCTAATTCAGTGGCTCTATTTTGTGCGGTAATCGCAAAAAGTGCCGATGCACCAAAGCCCAAAACGGTTGCCGCATCATGGGTCGATGCTATTTGCCCACTATCGGCAATAAGGCTAGAGTTAAACCGCAAACCACAACGGATAAGCCGCTGATTGGCAGCCGAAACCGCTAATAACAACGGAATAGCCGCCTTGCGTTTCGATAGCTTGCGGTCGCTTAAAATAATAAGACCAACATTATCACGCGCTGCGGCTTCAACTTCATCACACAATTCATCAATACTCAGTTCAAGCCGAGAGGCATTGCGTTTATTTTGTTCGTAATTTGGTACATATAAAATATCAATAATGCGACTGGTCACACTGTTTTGTTTAAGAAGTTTAGCAAAATCTTGCTGTAATAATATTGGCGATTGTAAAATAATTTGCTTTTGTTCATCAATAAAATTTGGTTTTGCGCCCAATGCCACGCGCAATGTCATGCCATCGGCTTCGCGAATACTATCAAGCGGCGGGTTGGTCACTTGCGCAAATCTTTGACTAAAATATTGGCTCATACCACCTTCAATGCCCGATAGCGCATTGGGCGTTAACCCGTAACCCATAGCGTAAACTTTTTCCGCCCCCACCTCGAGCATAGGGTCGAGCATAAAGCGAAAGCTCTCATCATTCATATAATAGGCAATATGCTTTTGTTCAGCCTGTAAATCACCGTTTGCTGATAATTCACTTTCATCTGCTGCATCTAACTGTTCTAAATCCACCTTTGCCTTAGCCAAAATTTCAATATAATTCTTACGCTGCGCTAACGCTAATAAATATTCTTCCCCCGTATAACTGCGCCCTTCTTCGTGCGCCCAAAACAACATATCTCCCGCTTCAATACGCCCGCGTTTTATAATAGTTTCGGAGGCGAAATTAATCTGCCCCGCTTCGGACATTACTGCCAAATAATCCTTAGTTTCTACACTACGCAAAGGTCGCAAACCAAGCCTGTCGAGCCGCGCGCCAACATACTGTCCATTGCCAAAAATAATTGCAGCAGGTCCATCATTTTTTTCTTCAAACAAGCTAAAATATTCAAGCATCGCTCTAACATTGGGGTCTAAATTTGTTAAATTTTCCCACGCAGGTGGCATCATCGCGACAATGGCTTCAACCACGGTAAACTTATCGTCAACAATCCTTCTTGCTATAGTTTGGTCAAGCCGTGCCGAGTCACTTTGCCCCTTAGGAAAATGTACAGTTTTACCCTGTTGTCGCGCAATAGCCGCTTCGGATAAGCGGTTTTTTTTATCGGTATTCAACTCCCCATTATGGGCAATCCGCCTAAAGGGTTGCGCCATCATAGTCGCGGGTTCAGTGTTGGTCGAAAAACGTGTGTGAAAAAATATAGAATGTATTTCATGGTCAGGGTCGCGCAAATCCTCAAAATAAGGGATAAGCTCATTAGAGTTTAACCGCCCTTTTAAAACCTGAGTCCGTGCCGACATCGAGCAAGGGTAAAACCCATCAAAGCCATCGATATTATAACATTCATCTTCAATATCTGCCAAACAACGGGCTATTTCAATATCAAATTCATGCCATGACGCATCACTTAGTTTAGCACTGCGTTCAAATATCACCTGCCTAATTGGCAGTTGCGCGCGCACCGAAGCGTCACTTAAAATGCTATTATTCACCTTAACATCACGCCACATAATAATCGGCAACCTAAACCTTCTAAGTTTTTCCTCTACCAAGTTCACCGCATCATCATCAAAGTCTGAATTTTTTGGTAAAAAGAAATTGGCAACCCCAAACTGCCCCAACTCCAGTTTATTATCACCAGTAATTTTACGAAAAAAACTCTCCGAAAGGTCAAGATTAACCCCTGCTCCATCGCCAATGCCTTCGGCACTCATACCGCCACGATGCGGAATTGTGCATAATGCCTCGTGAGTTTTAACCAAAATATCATGGGTTTGGGTTGAACGTTTATGAGTAATAAAGCCAACACCACAGCTATCACTATGTTGCTCAGGCTTATACAATTGGCGTGCAGACAAATCGGCAATAAAATCTTTATCAAATTTTTTCATATATATATCGTTCAATGTTTTGGTGAAAACTTATGCAAAAATTGCATCGCCTATATCTTTATGTTATTTCTTTTAGCAACTTCGATAACAAAAGTCCAATATGAATATAAAAACGTCAGTAATTTTGACTTATTTTGTGGAAAAAACTATGTTAAGATTAAAAAATTGAAAAGTTATGAGCCTCTATTTTGTTTGCACTTATTAAAAAACACATCTTAAGCCTACTATCCCTCGCTGTTATTATCGGGTTTTTAAGCACACAATTTATCAATAACATTTGGGCGATTGTTATTATCATTGGCTTATCCTTAGCGTTTTATATTTTATTACGCGCTTATTTGCAAAAGCCGCAAACACTTGCGGTAAAAGTCCAAACAAACCCCATAGCCTCCATAAATATTACCGACTTTATAAATACCAGCCTTTTCCCAATAATGGTTTTGAGCAAAGAGGGCAGTATAACCCAGCTCAACTCAAGCCTGTTACAAATTTTTACCACAAATACCGATAAATCACTCTATTTAGATAAGCATTATTCCACCCTTATGCGCATTCCACAAATTACTACACTTTTTGAACAGGTAAGAACCCAAGCGGGCGAGGGTCAATTAAACTTTCAACTGCCCAACACCCCAAACAGTCATTTTTGGCTGCATATTACGCCACTAAAAAACCATTATTGTTTTACTTTTAAAGATTTAAGCAAGGATTATAAAATTCAGCAAATGCGTACCGATTTTGTCGCCAATGCTAGCCATGAATTGCGCACCCCTTTGGCATCAATAAGCGGTTTTATAGAAACTCTGCAAAATGCCGATACGCTCGACAAAGCCACTACGGCTAAATTTTTGAACATCATGGCGCAACAAGCTTCCCGCATGACTAGGCTTATTGACGATTTATTATCGTTAAGCAAAATAGAGATTAACGCCCATACCCCCCCACAAACCATTGTCGACTTACACGAAATAGCCAGCCACTGCATAAACAGCGCTCAACCTTTGGCGACCGAAAAAAACATCAATATAAATTTCGACACGCAAATATCGAGTGCAAAAATAAAAGGCGATAAAGACCAGTTAATCCAACTTATTTCTAACCTGTTAGACAATGCCATTAAATATGGTATTGACGAGAATTCAGACACTCATAAAATCACCCTACGCCTTGAACATAATGTGCAACAAATAACTCTGTCAGTTATAGATTATGGGCAAGGAATTTCTGCCCAAAACCTACCACGCCTAACCGAGCGTTTTTATCGCATATCCACTGCTCATAAAACCAATGGTACGGGCTTGGGCTTAGCAATTGTTAAACATATTGCCCAACGCCATAATGCTGAACTTAATTTCACCAGTAAAATTAATAAAGGTACAAAAGTTAAACTTAGTTTTAACGCTGTCACAAAACTGTAATATAACTCCGCTATATGAGAATTGTCTAAAATTAGTCGAGCATATTATGAAAAAAACTCTAAAGTTATTAAGCGCAACTGCGTTAATAATATCATCATTCTCACTGCCCGCATTTGCCCGTGAGCAAATTCAAATTGTTGGTTCATCAACAGTCTTTCCATTCTCTGCATTGGTTGCCGAAAAATTTGGCAAAACAAGTGGCTTTAGAACGCCAGTTGTCGAAACAACAGGCACAGGCGGCGGCATGAAATTGCTCTGTTCTGGCATTGGCGAGCCTTTCCCCGATATTTCCAACGCCTCACGCCGTATAAAGTCTGGCGAAATTGCAAATTGTCAAAAAAATGGCATAGAGCTTATCGAGGTAAAGGTTGGTTTTGATGGTATTGTACTGGCAAACGAAGTTAATGCGTTTGATTTTGAACTGACAAAAAGACAAATATACATGGCACTCGCCAAAAAACAACCCGATGCCACTGGCAAGCTTATCGACAACCCTTATGTTAAATGGTCAGATATTGCCGATAATTTACCCGATATAAAAATCGAAGTGCTAGGGCCGCCACCAACATCTGGCACGCGAGATGCCTTTGTCGAACTGGCAATGGAGGGCGGGGCAATAACCTTCCCAAGCCTAGCCGCTTTAAAGAAAACCGATAAAAAACTTTTTAAAGCCATCGCCCATGGTATCCGCGAAGATGGGGCATTTGTCGAGGCGGGCGAAAATGACAATCTCATCGTCCAAAAACTTAAAGCCAATACAACCGCCTTGGGTATTTTTGGGTTTTCATTCCTAGACCAAAATGAAGATAAAATCAAAGGCACAATTATTAATGGTGCATCTCCAAGTTTTGAAAATATAGCCGATGGCTCATATGGTATTTCTCGCTCATTATATTATTATGTCAAAAAACAACATGTCGGCATTATTCCGGGTTTAAAAGAATTTACCGAAGAGTTTTTAAGCGACAAAGCTATGGGTGAAGATGGCTACTTACTCGATAAAGGTCTTATTCCGCTCGATGAAGATATATTGAGTGAGGTTATTAATAATACCAACGCTCTTACCCCTGTTAAATTGTCAGAAGAATAGAGATAGAAGAATTATGAATTTATTTGCGGATCGAATATTATGTCAGATTTAACTTTATTGGTCGTGCTTGGTATGCTGATTTTTGTCGGCTACACCATTGGCAATCGCCGCGCTAAAAGTTTAAAGCCTGCATCGCGCAGTAAATTGCCTGAGAATAAGTTACACTCTTTACCAGGGTTTCATGGGGCATATGTTGCTTTATGGTGCGGCATTCCAAGCCTTTTGCTTATGTTTATCTGGCTGTTTTTAGAACCAAGTATCCTCTCCCTTATGCTCGAAAAACAACTCGGAGCCGAGGCAATATCTCTATCTGCCGATAAGCTTGAATTGCTAAAGTCGGCTATTAGACGCGCGGTCAATAACCCGCAATATCCAGTCGCCGAAAACCTTATCCCAATTGCCGAAAGCTATAAAAACATCAAAAGCACAGTCAGCACCACTGGTATAGTACTTATTGTTTCGGGTGCAATATTGGGTTTATTCATTAGCCAACGTAAAATCAGCCAACGCTTTGTCGCCCGCCATAAAGTCGAATATATCTTCTCCATTATAATGTTACTCGCATCACTTGTTGCTGTGCTGACCACATTTGGCGTGGTTATATCGTTAGTGTTCGAAACGTTCAGGTTTTTCCAAATGGTGTCGGTTACTGAATTTTTATTCGGTCTGCAATGGTCGCCACAAATTGCCCTGCGTGGTGACCAAGTGGCAAGCTCAGGCTCGTTTGGTGCTGTACCAATTTTTACAGGCACATTGTTAATTACTTTTATTGCAATGTTTATTGCCGCTCCAATCGGGCTGTTTTCTGCCATTTATATGTCTGAATATGCTAGCCCTAGGTTTCGCAGTTGGGCAAAGCCTCTGCTCGAAATTTTGGCGGGTATTCCCACCGTAGTTTACGGTTTTTTCGCCGCCTTAAGTGTCGCGCCTTTACTGCGCGGTTGGGGCTTTGAATTTGGGCTGGTAATATCGAGTGAAAGCGCATTGGCGGCAGGTTTGGTTATGGGGGTCATGATAATCCCCTTCGTGTCGTCTTTATCTGACGATGTTATAAATGCCGTGCCGCAAACCATGCGCGATGGCTCATATGCGTTGGGCGCAACCCAAGGCGAAACTATTAAATTGGTTTTACTCCCTGCAGCATTGCCGGGGATTGTCAGTTCAATATTACTTGCCACATCGCGCGCAATTGGCGAAACGATGATTGTGGTTATGGCGGCAGGGCTTACTGCCAACCTAACCGCCAACCCGTTCCAAGCGGTTACCACAGTAACGGTGCAAATTCTCACCCTGTTGGTTGGCGACCAAGAGTTTGATAGCCCAAAAACTTTAGCGGCTTTTGCCTTAGGGTTTGTTTTATTCATCATTACTTTGGGCTTAAATATCATAGCACTAAAAGTTGTCCGCAAATATAGAGAAAAATATGATTGATACAAAATTCAAGCGTTCAGCACATTTAAAAAAACGTTACGCAGCCGAAATGCGTTTTAAATTATATGGCTTTGTCGCCATTATATTTGCCTTAGGGTTTTTAGCAATTATGCTGGTTACCATTAGCATAAAAGCCATACCTGCCTTTACTCAAACCTATATAAAAATATCGGTCGAGTTGAACGAGAAAATTATAGATGAAAAAGGCACACGCAATATTAAAGACATTGCCCGTGCCGATTTTCAAAAAATTGTTCGCAACGGTATTTATGCTCAATTTCCCGATGTTAAAAGCCGCAAAGACAAAAAGCGGCTTAAGAAAATTATCTCAAGTGAAGCAGGCTACCATCTTGGCAAATCTCTACTCAATGAAGGTGGTGATTTAAGTTTTATAAACACCAAACGAGATGTCTGGGTAAAATCTTCTGACGATATTGATAGTTTTATCAAAGGCAATATTAGCCGCGATGTCGACGAAAGCAAACGCCGCATTAACAACCAACAAATAACGTGGATAGATACATTACAAGCGCAAAATAAATTAGAACGGCGTTTTAATTGGGATTTTTTTAAACTTTCCGATAGCCGCTCACCAGAAGATGCAGGCATTAGAGGCGCTGTAATGGGTTCATTTTTAACCCTTATCATCACGCTTATATTAAGCTTTCCGTTAGGCGTTTTGGCAGCAGTTTATCTCGAAGAATATGCCAAACAAAGTAAAATTACCGACTTTATCGAGGTTAATATTAACAATCTAGCCGCCGTACCGTCAATCGTCTTTGGTTTGTTAGGCTTGGCGCTGTTTTTAAATTTTTTCAATATGCCGCGCTCAGCCCCTTTGGTTGGTGGTATGGTATTATCGTTAATGACTTTGCCAACCGTTATTATTACCACTCGGGCGGCACTTAAATCTGTTCCGCCTTCAATTCGCGAGGCGGCTTTGGGCATTGGTGCTTCAAAAATGCAAACTATTTTACACCATGTTTTACCATTGGCTATGCCGGGGGCGTTAACGGGTGCAATTATCGGCATGGCGCGCGCCTTGGGCGAAACCGCACCATTGTTAATGATAGGCATGGTCGCCTTTATTGTCGATATTCCAAATGGTGTAACCGACCCCGCCACCGTACTACCCGTACAAATTTATATTTGGGCCGATAGCCCCGAACGGGCTTTCGAAGCAAAAATGAGCGCAGCCATCTTAGTATTGCTGTTTTTTTTAGTGGTTATGAACGCCATTGCTGTAATATTACGCCGCCGTTACGAACGCCGCTGGTAAACGTTTAAGGATATAAAAGTATGACAAAATATCAACTGAATAATGTCGATGTGTTTTATGGCGATAAACAAGCCTTATTCGACATCAATGTCGATATTGCTCAAAACCAAGTCACCTCATTCATTGGGCCTTCAGGTTGTGGCAAATCCACCTTATTGCGCTGTTTAAACCGCATGAATGACGTTATCGAAATTTGTAAAATAACGGGCAATATTTTACTCGATAAACAAGATATTTATTCAAATGCCATAGATGTTGTCGAACTGCGTGCCCGCGTTGGTATGGTGTTTCAAAAGCCCAACCCTTTCCCTAAAAGCATTTACGATAATGTGGTTTACGGCCCCCGCATACATGGTATGATAGACCATAAAGACGATGCCGATGAAATTGTTGAAAAATCACTAAAACGTGCAGGATTATGGGAAGAAGTAAAAGACCGTTTAAATAGCCCCGGCACTGGTTTATCGGGCGGTCAACAGCAACGCTTATGCATTGCTCGCGCCATTGCCGTTAGCCCCGAAGTTATTTTAATGGATGAACCGTGTAGCGCATTAGACCCTATCGCCACCGCCCGCATCGAAGAGCTTATCGACGAATTAAAACAAAAATTTACCATCGTTATTGTTACTCACTCTATGCAGCAAGCGGCACGGGTAAGCCAAAAAACTGCATTTTTTCATCTTGGTAAACTTATTGAGTTTGGCGAAACTGACCAAATTTTTACCAACCCACTAAACCAACAAACCCAAGATTATATTACAGGGCGTTACGGCTAATTTTTAGGAGATTATTATGCAAAAACATATTGTAAGCGCATTCGAACAAGAGCTAAAAAACTTGGACAACAAAATTTCACAAATGGGTGGTTTGGCGGAATCACAATTAGCATTGGCAATAAAATCATTAAAAAATAAAGATTATGACCTCGCAAAGCAGGCGATAAAATCCGACAAAGCAATTGATAAATTAGAACTAGAACTAGAAGAAGAAGCCATTTTAATGATTGCCAAACGCCAACCTATGGCATCAGATTTACGCCGCATCATTGTTACAATTCGCATTAGTTCCGACTTAGAACGTGTTGGCGATTTGGCAAAAAACATCGCCAAACGGGTTATCGCCATTAATGGGCAAGCCCCAAAAAGCTTAATTACGGGTTTAAGCGCAATGAGCCAACTGGCGCAAAAGTCTTTAAAAAATGTGCTCGACGCATTTAGCACCGAAGATGTCGACAAAGCCGTTAAAGTGTGGGAAAATGATAAAGACCTAGATGCGTTATACAATAGTATTTTTAACGAAATTCAAACCCATATGAAACAAAACAGCGCCAATATAGATTACTGCACTCACTTGCAATTTGTTGCCAAAAACATTGAACGTATTGGCGACCATGCGACTAATATTTCCGAAAATATTCACTATATGGTACGCGGCGAATGGATAGATGCCGACCGCCCAAAATCCGACTTATTCAAAGCCTAAAGAAAATTATGACCGTTTCAATTCTAATTGTCGAAGACGAACCTGCCCTAGCCACTCTGCTTATCTATAACCTAGAAGCTGCAGGCTATAAAACCCGCCTATGCATACATGGCGATGAGGTTTTTACCTTTATTAAAGAAGAATTACCCGACCTAATTTTACTCGATTGGATGTTGCCAGGTATGTCAGGTATAGAAATATGCCAAAATTTGCGCAACCAATCATCGACCCGTAATACCCCAATAATTATGACCACCGCCCTTGGCGAACAAGCAGAAAAACTCCGAGGGTTCGATGTCGGTGCTGATGATTACCTCGTAAAGCCCTTCGCCATAAAAGAACTGCTCGCCCGCATTAAAGCCGTATTAAAACGAACTGCGCCTGCGCAAATAAATGAGCAAATAACCAGCGGTAATATTAAACTTAACACCAGCACCCAACGTGTAACATGCAACAATAGCCCAGTAAGTTTAGGGCCAACAGAGTTTAAACTCCTGCACTATCTTATAGGGCAACCCAACCGCGTTTTCACCCGCACGCAATTGCTCGACAATGTTTGGGGGCAAGATGTTTATCTAGATGAACGCACGGTCGACGTGCATATAGGGCGGTTAAGAAAAGCTCTAAGCAAAACCACCGCCAAAGACCCAATCCGCACCATTCGGGGGACAGGCTATAGCTTTGACGATAAGTTATAGATAAATTCTAAGATGTAGCCGCCTTTTTAGCTCTGCGACGCACAGCTGGTTGATAAGCAACTGCGGCATGGGTTTTGCAATATGGTCCAGTATCATTATTTCGTTCGCCACAAAAATGAAAATTATCTGTGCTTGGGTCGCCTTCAGGCCAGCGGCAAGTATATTCGGTTAAATCAAAAATAGAAATATTATTGCCCAATTTGGCTTTTACCAAAGTTAGCGGTACAATTTTTTCTTCTCTTATAGGAATAGCCTTGGTTTCAGGTGCGGTTTTAAAAGCCGTATTGCCGCTTACATTTGGCATTTTGGGTTCACGCCGTTGGCTGCGTTGTTTCGATGCCGCCGTTTTGCCAGTTTTATTCGCCGCCCGACCACGTGTCGATGTTGCCCGACCCGATAACCCTAAGCGATGCACTTTACCAATAACCGCGTTACGAGTTACACCACCCATTTGATTGGCAATTTGTGACGCACTTAAGCCGTCAATCCAAAGTTTTTTTAACAATTCGACTCTATCATCTGTCCACGCCATAAAACCCCTCAATAAATATAAATTTTATATTATACTAACCGCATCCCCTACATAATGTGGTTAACAAATAGTAAACTACACCATATGCTGAATCTGTGGCAAGGCTAAGGCTTAAAAAAAATTATTTTTCCCCAGTAAAAAAATATTGTTGGGCAATATACCCGAATATAAAATTTTATTGTATGCTTATGCACAGGCGGCGCGGTTTATTTGTTTATATTAAGGCAAAAACTACACGTTTAATTCATCAATATTTTTGTCTTGAATATAAGCGTGTATCAATAGATAGTGCAAATAAATCTAAATCTAACTGCTTTAAGGCTTCCATGAAAACCCCAGACGAGCCCCCATCATCACAAATTATCACTAAATTTACTGAGCATGAGTTTGGTATTCGTAAATTTGGTCGAGTAAATTGGCTTGGTCTGTTCACTCTTTATAAAAAAGAGGTTATGCGGTTTGTCAGTATTTACAAACAAACCATCATCGCCCCTGTTATATCTATGTTGCTTTTTTTAGCAATTTTTAGCATTTCAGTTGGCGAGTTTAGGCCGCAAATTAATGGCGTAAGCTTTATTAGCTTTATTATCCCAGGGTTAATTATGAACGCGATGATGCAAAATGCCTTTGCCAATTCTTCATCTTCATTATTGGTTGCTAAAATCCAAGGCAATATTGTCGATATTTTAATGCCACCAATTTCGGCGGCAGAACTTATGCTGGCATTAACAATGGGCGGCGCATCAAGAGGTTTAGTCGTTGGGCTTAGCACTGGCATTGTTATGATATATTTTGTCGATGTTCCTATACAGCATTTTTGGGTTATTATTGTCTTTGCCATCTTAGGCAGTATGGTTATGTCGTTAATGGGACTTTTAGCAGGCATTTGGGCCGAAAAGTTTGACCACCTCAACACAGTAACAACTTTTATTATACTACCCGCAACATTTTTATCTGGTACATTTTATTCTATTAGCCAATTGCCCGACTTTGCCAAAACCATCACTGCATTTAACCCTTTCTTTTATTTAATAGACGGCTTTCGGTATGGCTTTATTGGTAAAATAGAAAGCAGCCTACCGCTGGCTATTACTGTGGGCATTGTCACCTGCCTTATTTTATGGGTCTGGACATACAGTTTACTTAAAAGAGGCTATCGGTTAAAGTCATAATTGGTTATGCCAATTTGGGTTTTTATGTTCGGCTTTGCCTCTCTCTGTTACCTGCGGGCGGGTGCGCTGCACCCTTGCTTACGCTCCGCGGTCGGGCGCTTGCCCTCCTTCGTAAAAAATGTATTTTTTACTCACCCTTTTTACCCTCGACAGGTTGGAGGGTTTTCCCTAATAAACTTTGCTTGCGTTTTGCATTATAATTAAGCGTGAGGGGTAGGTTAGCGTTTTAATGGTGGGCGAACACGCGCTAACAAGGGCGCAGAACACCCGCCCGTAGGTCAAAAAAAAGAGAAGCAAATTCATCTGCTTGCTAGCAAGTTAACATTTTGTTAACTGTGTAAACTTTTGTTCCAAAACAGAAAAAATTGTTCTAATGCCTTGTGCTTCGCCACCAATGGGGCGTGCGGGGCGGTCAGATATGTTCCATGCGTTCAAATCCCAATGAATATAGACCTCTGCATTTTCGACAAAGTTATCTAAAAACAGTGCCGCTGTTGTTGCACCTGCTAAGGGCATAGATGATATATTGTTTAAATCCGCAACTTTGCTTTTTAATGTTTTTGCATAGGGTTTGTGTAACGGCAATTGCCAAACGGGGTCATGAGTTTTTAACGCATGTTTATTTAAGTCCGCCGCGAACTCGGCATCGTCGGTAAAAAATGCTGCAATTTCAGGCCCTACAGCAACCCGTGCTGCGCCTGTTAAGGTTGCCATATCAAGTAATAAATCTGGAGCATCTTCGTCGGCATAGGCCAATAAATCAGCAAGCACCAACCGCCCTTCGGCATCGGTATTGCCAATTTCTACACTTAAACCCTTATAAGATGTCAAAATATCCGATGGTCTAAACGCATCGGCCGAAACTGAATTTTCGACCGCACCAATAAGCACGGTTAAATCAATCGGCAATTTGGCACTCATAATCATAAAGCATAGACCGATAACATTGGCCGCCCCGCCCATGTCTTTTTTCATGGTCAACATGCCAGCTGCTGGTTTTAAGTCCAAACCGCCTGTATCAAACACCACGCCTTTGCCAACCAAAGTTACTTTGGGCAGGTTTTTTGCATCACTGCCACGCCATTGCAATTTTGCCAAGCGTGGCGCGCGCGCACTGGTACTGGCGCGCCCAACCGCATGAACAAGGTTAAAATTATTTTTTAATAAATCTTCGCCAATAATCTCGCTATAAGTACCACCAAATTTATCGGCAAGTTTTTTTACTGCATTGCTAAGTTGTTCGGGCCCCATATCATTGGCAGGGATATTAATTAAATCTCTAACCATAATGGTCGCGTCAATTTTCACCTGAACATCAAACAAATCTACACCATGTCCAACAACTAAGTTTACTTGAGCTTTTTCATTATTCGCCGTTTGTTTATATCTATCAAAATCATAATCCGCCAAACCAAAAGCCAAATAGGCCACTTCGGCACTATAAAGCATACCCGATATTTCATAATTTCCAGCAGGCAATTGGTTTAATTTAGCCAAGTTAAATGGGTCTGCCAATTCAAAATTTTGGGTTTTTTGATTGCCAACACCAAAATAAACTTGCGCAATAAAACCCGCCTCGTCTTGAATAATAGCAATCTCTCCTTCGCCAGCGCTAAACTTATTTATGCCCAACCAAGTCATGTGCGCGGCAGGAAAATCACCCTTTTCATACATTTCACACGAAATAAGTGCAATTTCTATTGCATTGTCTAAGCCATTAATAAGCGCCACACGCTACTCCTAAATATAATATATAGTTAACACTTAATTAACAGACTCGCATCATTATAACAACACGTCAATATTCAAAAGACTTAAATGCCCATGTTTATCAAGAAAAGCACCTTCGCTCAACATTCACGCAAAGCACTTATCTGCGGGTGTTTTTTGTTATTGGCTAGCTGCGCCACCAATTCCGACCCCACATCGACCGCCAATAACGCACTCACCCCAACAGGGGACCCTGCGGTAGACCAACAAGCAACTGCATTTCGAAATGTGCAATTGTGGAGCAAGGCTTACCAAGACAACAAATCAAACCCAAGCAATATTATCGGCTATGCGAAAGCCCTTAGCTCTATTGGCTCGACCGATAGAGCAATAAAGGTTTTAACCGATGGCGCAACAAGCAACCCACAAAACCCCGATATTATCCGCGCACATGGTCATTTATTAACGCAAAAAAACTTGCTTGGCCCTGCCTTACGCAAAATGCAATTGGCGTTAAAATACAGCCCAAATGATTGGCGTGTTTACAACAGCATTGGTGGCTTACATAGCAAAATGGGCGAAAATATTTTGGCTATAAATAGTTTTAAACGCGCCTTAAGCCTTTCGCCTAATAACCCAAACATTCATAACGACATGGGTTTGGCTTATATTTTATCTAAAAACTTAAGCCAAGCAGAACGGCATTTAAAAACGGCAGTAAACTTGCCCAATGCCACGGCTAAAATGCGCGGCAACTATGCCCTAGCACTTGGTCTGCAAGGAAAATATGAGCAATCTAGAAAAATGTTTTTGCAAGATTTAACGCCAGCACAAGCCAATGCTTATATCGCCCAGTTTAAAAAACTTAAAGATTAAACTTAATAATCAATTTGCATAAAATACAAACCCATTGCAGGGGCAACTTCACCACATTTATGGCGATCACAAGCTTTAAGTGCAGCTTTCATATCATTTGGCGACCAACGCCCCTCGCCTACATTTTTTAAACTGCCAACAAATGACCGCACTTGGTTGTGCATAAATGAACGCGCTGATACCTCAATATCAATGGCATCGCCTACAGCCGTAACCATAATTTCATCAACAGTTTTTATAGGCGATTTTGCCTGACAATGCACCGACCTAAATGTCGTAAAATCATGATGACCAATAAGACAACGTGCCGCTTGTTGCATATCAGTAACATTTAACGGCGGTTTTACATGCCACGCCAAGCCTTTATCAATGGTCAATGGTGGGCGGCGGTTTATAATCCTATATATATAGTGTCGTTGTTTTGCGTCAAACCGTGCATCAAAATTATTATCGACCCGCTTTGCCGATAAAATAGCAATCGGGTCAGGTTTTAAATGAAAGTTTAATGCATCTCTTATTTTGCAGCAATCCCATTCTTCTTCCAAATCAAAATGCGCCACTTGCCCCAAAGCATGAACGCCCGAATCTGTTCTCCCTGCACCATTAATGCGCGGTTTTGTTTTAATAAACTTTGCTAATGCTTGTTCGAGCTGGCCCTGTACAGTGCGCCCACTGTCTTGAATTTGCCAGCCAAAGAATGGTGCGCCATTATATTCAATTGTTAATTTATATCGGTACATTTAGGGTCTTTAGATAAACATAGGCTTAGTTTTGTGGCGGTAATATTGTGAATGTTTGAAAAGTTTCGTTCGGCGCATCATCTTCATCGCCTGTCGGCGTTGATACTGCAGATATAAAGTCAAATTCACCCGTAGCAGCGGCAGCCGCACTTGCGGCACCTTCAACTTGAGCCATTCTTGCGCTAATCGCTCCCAAATTATTAGTAAACACTTCTATATCGTCATTAGCATTGATAATGCTTTCACAATATGGTGCGCAACTAAAGCTTGCTTGCTTCGAACCATTAAACATTGTTAAATTATTGGTCTGTTCTTCTTGCACTGCCAAATCATAATTATATAGCGTATTGCCTTTATCGTCTAAAATAATAATATTGGTTCGCCCGCTGGATTTTCCTGTTAACACAACTATATTATTATCTTGAACGCTAACATCGGCAATAGCAGGGTTGCCAATTATAATTGTCGATGGCGTAGAGACTAATTTTAAAATGCTGGCTTTATTCACTTCAATGCGCAGAGTTTGTACAGCCAATGCTTGGGTTGCTACAAATATAAATAAAATGAACAAAATAATTTTATACAGGTAATTTTTAAAGTTAATAACATTGATTATAGACATAAAAGCGTCCTTTATTAGATGGAAAACCCAATATTCAATAATTTATTGTGTGTTTTGCCAAAGTGTTTCTTATATTTCACCCTAGCCTTAACCGTAAAAGGTGAACGAATTGCAAATATTTTATAAAAATGTACCAAATAAACACAAACCATTCCCAAAGAACCTAGACCAATTAAAAGATACTATAAAATGCAATGTTATTTTTACCCCAATTCAAATAAATCCCACTCAATAACTTACTTAAATTGTGATTATATCAAAACATTAACAACTTATTAACTACGATACTCTTGCAAAATATTCGCTATTAATAAATAATTAATCACGTTAATCTTCGTTATATTAAATAAACCTTAAATATACCCTAAACATACATCAAACATATACTTAAGTTATTTCTTCGTATATTGAATCGTTGCATTAACACGTTGGTAATAATTGAGATATATATTACATATAGTTCAAGTTAAAATAACTTAACTTGAGTGGTGCTTAAAATAACGTGTATGGAGTATATCTTATGAAAAATTTACTAAAAAACTTTGTTGCTGACGAATCTGGTGCAACTGCAATTGAATATGGTTTAATCGCTGCTGGTATTGCTATTGCAATCATCGCTGCTATTCAAACATTAGGTACTGATCTTGGTGCTCTATTCGGTAAGGTTAGCGTAGCAGTTAAGGCAGCGTAAGTACATAATCTAAACAATAGATTATATTTGAAATGGTCTCAGATTTTCTGAGGCCATTTTTTGTGATATTGTTTTAAATTTTCAGTATAAAAATATGTTCAAAAACTTTACTATTAAAAATGCTATAAAATACAACCTATTATTACCCCAAATTAAATAAACTCCAGCCCAAACCAACCTACGGAATGGTTATATTAAAATATTACCACCTGATTAACCACGATATTCTTTCAGAACACCCAATATTAATTAATAATTAACCCTGTTAAACTTGTATATATTGAATATATATTAAATATACTTTACATATATACTTTAGTTATAGACATCTATATTAAAGAGTTGCTGTTAACAAATTAGTAACAACTAGTATCTATATTATAAATAGTTCAAATTGAAATTATTTATTTAGAACAGTGCTTAAAATAACGTGTATGGAGTATATCTTATGAAAAATTTACTAAAAAACTTTGTTGCGGACCAGTCTGGTGCAACTGCAATTGAATATGGTCTAATCGCTGCTGGTATTGCTATTGCAATCATCGCGGCGGTTCAAACATTAGGCACTGACATTGGTGCGCTGTTCGGTGAAGTTAGCACAGCAGTCAAGGCGGTTCCTGTAGCATAATAATCTAAGCAATAGATTGTGTTTAAACGGTTTCAATTTTTTGAGACCGTTTTTTTATGCCTAATCCAACAAACCTCTAGCCCTACTTTGGTATTAACCCAAATTTTTTAGTTAAAAACCTCACCTGTTAAGAAATCATTTACCATAACATGCGATTTTGCATGTGATAGAAATTTATAGGTGTGTAATGAGTGAATTGATTAATATTTTTATAAAACTTTTTTTCCCAACAATGATGATGGGCATCATTGTCTATGATTTTTTTACCCTAACTATACCCAATACGCTCAATGCTTTAATTTTTATTGGCTTTATTGCTATTGTTTTTATAACAAATATGCCTCTTATCGACTCTGCTTGGCACATTTTAACGGCAATTTTGGTTCTTATAGTCGGTTTTGGGTTGTTTGCCGCCAATATGTTTGGCGGAGGCGATGCCAAAAGCATTGCCGCAGTTGCCGCATGGTTTGGTTGGCAAATGGAAACACTCTATTTTTTAATTCTAACCGCTTTGCTCGGGGGAATTTTTGCCCTCATTCTGCTCGTTGTTAGAAATAAAAGCATCCAACATATGTTGCCTGAAAAAATTAAAAACATTGAATGGGTGGAGGCTATTGTTACGCCAAAAGCCCGCATGCCCTATGGCGTGGCTATTGGTGCAGCAGGTTTGTATCTATATTCACCCGAAAAATGGTTGGTATAAGTTTAAAGTAAGAACAGAAAAGTAAAGTTTTAAAGGATAATAATAATGAATATGTCAAAAATATTAATCATCGTCATCGCCCTAGGCGCTGCCATTGGCGCGATGATGTTATCTCAAAGCTTAATGGAACCTGAACAACAACAAATTGCCGCACCTATTATACAAGAGGTTGAAAAGGTCGATATACTATTAGCCGCAAGCACTATGAAAATGGGTCAAAGAGTACGCTCGCGCGATGTGGAGTGGCGGGCTTGGCCTAAAGAAATGCTTCGCGATACTATGATTACACGTGATGATAATGACGATAAAATGCAGAAAGCGGTGGGTTCTATTGTCAAGGTTCAAATAGATGAAGGCGACCCAATACGGTTTTCAAAATTGGTAAACCCCGAGAATGGCGGACTATTATCGGCCATTTTAGCCCCAGGAATGCGCGCAATCAGCACCCCAATTTCACCAGAAACGGGCGCAGGTGGGTTTATTTTACCCAATGATAAAGTCGATGTTTTATTGGCCAAAGAAGATAAAAGTGGGAAAATACGTATATCAACAATCTTATCCAATATCAGGGTTTTGGCTATTGACCAAACCATCAGAGAAGAAGATGGCGAACAGGTTGTCGTTGGTAGAACAGCAACCCTTGAGCTTAACTCCATACAGTCTGAAGCCCTAACATTAGCCAATAGCGAAGGCAGCTTAACATTAAGTTTGCGAAGCCTTGCCGACCGTAATGTAACCGAAGAATCTATAACACGTAAGAAAAAACTAACTATTTTACGCAGTGGGAGGTCATAATAATGCACGTTTTATCTCACCTTAAAACTAAAACACCTGTATATCGGTTCAATATTTTACAAAAAATGAGCTTATTGTTAATGGCAGCTTTATTGCTTAGCTTAACAAATGTCATGCCCGTCTATGCCGATGAAGACAGTTACATAAAAATTAAAAGCTCAAAAACCGTTGTAACCCGTACGGTTAATTTGGGTAAAGATAAAACTCTGGTAATCGAGCTGCCGCGTAATGCCCGCGATATTTTAATCGGCAACCCCGAAATTGCCGAAGTTGTTGCCCGTAGTGCGCGTAAATCTTATGTCATTGGCAAAAAAAATGGTTCGACCAATATTATTTATTTCGATGCCCGCAACCGCCGCATTGCCAATATTATCATAAATATTGAACCTGCAACTTCGGCATTGGCCAACCTATTTTCTAGTAAAATGCCCGGAACGCGTATTAATGTCGAAGCCATAAATGGCAATATTGTTCTATCTGGGCAAGTTCGAAGTGCTTCTCAAGTTGGGCGTGCGGTGGCTATTGCCAGTAAATATATAAATAATGGTGAATCATCCGACGGTAAATTAGACACTAAAAATGTTATCAATATGCTCACTTATAACGCACGTGAACAAGTTATGTTAAAAGTTTCTATTGTCGAAATGCAACGTAATAGTGTTAAACAGTTGGGCATTAACTTAGCGGCTATCGGCAATGTTGGTTCATCTATTATTAATTTTGCTAATGGCAACCCCTTTACATTGGGCAACGCAGCAGGTGGGCTAACAACATCCATCAGCAATGGCGGCTCCAGTGCGATGATTAGGGCTTTAGAGCAAATTGGTGTCGTTAGAACCCTTGCCGAACCTGTTCTGACCGCTATATCAGGCGAAACCGCAAACTTTTTGGCAGGTGGTGAAATTCCTATCCCCGCAGGTTATGACCCGGAAACAAATACAGTTTCTATCGAATATAAACCCTTTGGTGTTGGTTTAACCTTTACTCCTGTTGTGTTAGACAGAGGGCGCATTAGCCTAAAAGTCAATACCGAGGTTAGCGAAATTGTCGCCGATGGCTCAATTGCTATCAATGAAAACCTTACACTTCCATCTATAAAAGTGCGTCGCGCTACCACTACGGTTGAACTGCCATCAGGCGGGTCGTTAGTCTTGGCAGGGCTTATTCAAGAATCAACCAAAAAAACCATTTCTGGTGTACCATTCTTTAAAGATATACCAATTTTAGGCTCATTATTTAGAAGTGTTGATTTTATTAATAACGAAACCGAGTTGGTGATTATAGCCACCCCCTATATTGTCGACCCAACATCACAAGCAAGCTTAGGCAGGCCTGATGCAGGCTTTAAAGTTACCGATGATTTTTCAGGAACATTTATGGGACAAATCAACGCCATTTATGGCGGAGGTGATGCCAGCGGTGTTGCCAATGGTATAAATAATATTAACCTCGCCAAAGATTTTGGTTTTGTAGGAGAACAATAATATGACAAATATACTTCAAACATTCGTCAAAAAAAGTGGCATTAAAAGTTTTGTTATGCTGCTGGCAGCACTAAGCTTAAGTGGTTGTGCCCAAACTTATTCAACCCCTCAAGGTGGCAATATTAATCAGCCTGACTTTCAGCGCAATAACCCAATAAAAGTTACACAAGGCAAACAAGAAATAGACCTTGTGCCGCCAAAAGGTGCTTACGGTTTAACACCAGGGCAAGTGGCAGCATCGGCAAGTTTTATTATAGATTATATGGACAAAGGCGAAGGGCGGTTAGAAATTTGGGCGCCACGCGGCAATAAAAACACTGCGGCTATAAATCGCGCTCAGAAAACCATTAAAAATATTTTATACGATGCAGCAATCCCCAATTCAGCTATCGATTACCGAAGCTATAATGCCCATGGCAATAGCAAAGCGCCTCTTGGCATGAAATTTAAGCGCTATTATGCGAGTGTTGAAAAGTGCGGCGGCATTAGAACAAATTTAGGTGCAAATTATAACAATGTAAATTATAAAAGCTTTGGCTGTGCTTATCAAACAAACATCGCGGCAATGGTTTCGAACCCTAAAGATTTATTAGGACCGGGTGCTATGAGTGGTGCATCAGCCGAAAGGCGTCAAATAATTTGGGCAAAATATGTTGCAGGTCAGCCCACAGGAGCAACACGCTCTGCCGATGAAAGAGTTTTAATTAAGGATGTCGCAAAATGAATGATGATAATTTTTTCGATGCTTTACCCGAAGATATGGACATTACAAAAAGCAATGTGGAACAATCGCAACCGATTATTCGCCCCAACACAAACCCAACACTCGATATTGGGTTGGATGATGAAAACAATCTAAGTGGCAATAATAATGCAGTAAAACAAACCGCTATGGAGCATAATGTTACTCAACATGTTTCATCTTTTGATGGTGATAGCGTCAATAAACCTTTGCAAATCCCTCAAATTTCTATCCAAGCATTTTTTGAAACTCAGGCGACAGCGCAATTGTTTCAATTGAGCGCAACCGATAGGCGCATGTCACGCGCGCACATAACCATGCAAGCGGGTGGTATTGTTGCCGCTAAAAACTTCTATCAAAACACCCCTACACCCAATTTAATAGTTATCGAAAGCCGCTTAGCCCAAGACCAATTGCTCGCGGCGTTGGACGACCTTGCTTCAGTGTGTGATGAAGGCACAAAAGTTTTTGTACTGGGTCATGAAAATGACATCCACCTCTATCGCAATTTGGTTTCAAAAGGCATTAGCGATTATTTGGTGTTGCCAACATCTCCACTTAAATTCATCGAAACCATTTATAATATATATCATGACCCAAGCAGCGAGCCTATGGGTAAAAAATATGCGTTTTTTGGGGCAAAAGGGGGCGTGGGGTCAAGCAGTTTAGCACATAATATTGGCTATTCCATTGCAGAAAATATTCACGACAGTGTAACAATTGTAGATATGGATTTTGCGTTTGGTACATTGGGTCTTAACTTTAATCAAGATGCAGTTCAAGACATTGTCAAACTGCTAAAAACACCCGAGAGAATAGACCAAGCCACAATTAATAAAATGCAAATAAAGTATAATGAATATCTAAATTTACTGCCCAATATTTCAACCATTGACGATGATGAAAATGTTAGCGTTAATGCTGTTAATGCTTTATTGCAATCTATGACGCAAAATGTTTCCAATTCAATTGTCGACTTGCCACATGTTTGGAATAACTGGGTAAAGTCAACCCTTATCCAAGCCGATCAAATTGTCATCACCACCACACCCGATTTGGCGTGCCTAAGAAACACCAAAAATATTATAGATTATTTAAAAAGTAATCGCCACCAAGATGTCGACCCATTGGTGGTTATGAACCAAGTTGGCATGCTAAAAAAACCCGAAATTAAAGCCAAAGATTTTGCCGATACCATTGGTGTTCCAATTATAGCCGAAATTAATTATGATCCGTATTTGTTTGGTACAGCAGCCAATAATGGGCAGATGATTGACGAATTTAGCAAATCTGAAAAGATTTTAGACCAATTTAACCAAATTGCACAGATTTTAGTTGGTAAAAAAACCCAACCAATAAGTCATAAAAAAAACCTATTCGATTTTTTTAAAAAGAAAGCATAACCATTAAGGTTGAGGAAAATATATGTTTGGAAAGCGCAACGAATTTAGCAATAAAACAGCAGCCCAAAACAAGCCTGCAGACGTTGTTGCGCCTACCGAGCAAACGCATGTAGCGCACAAAGTGACGGCTAAAGGTGGGCAAATTCCCGATATTAATATTACCCCAACAGCACCAACTGTTAAAGAAAAAACACCTGAATATTATGCCACCAAAAAAAGCGTGTTCGATACATTAATCGAAACCATCGACATGACGCAACTCGCCCAAATGGATAGCGATACAACCAAGGCCGAAATTGCCGATGTGGTCAATGAGATTTTAATAATCCAAGGCGATGTTATGTCGATAGCCGAGCAAGAAGAATTGCTCGAAGATATTTGCAACGATGTACTCGGTTATGGACCTTTAGAGCCTCTATTGGCGCGCGATGATATTGCCGATATTATGGTCAATGGCGCAAATAAAACCTATATTGAAGTTAATGGTAAAATGGAACTGACCAATATTAAGTTTCAAGACAACGCACAATTAATGAATATATGCCAACGTATTGTAAGCCAAGTTGGCAGGCGAGTCGATGACAGCAGCCCAATTTGTGATGCACGCCTTATGGATGGTTCTCGTGTTAATGTTATTGCTCCTCCGCTCGCCATTGATGGGCCAACACTCACTATCCGTAAATTTAAAAAAGACAAACTCACTCTCGCCAATTTGGTTAACTTTGGAACAATTACTCCAGATGGCGCAACAATACTCGAAATTATAGGGCGTTCTCGGTGTAATGTCGTTATCTCAGGCGGTACAGGCTCAGGTAAAACCACATTGCTCAATTGTATGACCCAATTTGTCGATGCCGATGAGCGGGTTATAACCTGCGAAGATACAGCCGAACTGCAATTGCAGCAAGACCATGTTGTGCGCCTAGAAACCCGCCCGCCAAATCTCGAAGGCGAAGGCGAGGTTACCATGCGCGAGCTCATTAAAAACTGCCTGCGTATGCGGCCAGAGCGTATTATAGTTGGCGAGGTGCGTGGGCCCGAAGCGTTTGACTTGCTACAAGCAATGAATACAGGCCATGATGGTTCAATGGGCACATTACATGCTAACAGCCCGCGTGAAGCTTTGTCACGGATGGAAAGCATGATTACTATGGGCTATAGCCTACCCAGCGCCACCATAAAAGAAATGATAGCAGGCGCGGTTGATATCATCATCCAAGCCGCAAGGTTGCGTGATGGTTCACGCCGCATCACCCATGTTTCAGAAGTTATCGGCATGGAAGGCGATGTTATAGTTCTGCAAGATTTGTTTGTTTATAATATTCTTGGTGAAGATGAAAATGGCAAGCTTATTGGGCGGCATCAATCGACAGGCATCGTCAAGCCCCACTTTTGGGATAAAGCTAAATATTATGGCGAGCATATGAAACTCGCAGAAGCCTTAACCAATAGTGCCGCGCAGGAGGATAATTTTGCTTAATCAAAACTTAGTAGAAATAGCAACAATTACCATTGTCACTTTGGCCGTTCTGGCGATTGTATATACAATATTGTCGACATTTTTTAACAAATCAAAATCCGATATCCGCAAAAAAAATATTTCATCTAAACGCACTAACTCTCTATCCGTCGAAGTGAGTTCAAACGATAGAAGCTCTGACTTAAGACGCAAAGAAATTCAAAACAAACTCAAAAGACAAAAAAAAGAGAAAAAAACAAAAAAACTATCCATGCAACAGCGTTTGCAACAAGCGGGGCTTAACATTTCAATCACATTATTCTTTGTATTGTCTGCTATACTCGGTTTTATTTGCGCCATTGTAACTCTTATGGTTGCACCAAATTTAATGGTTGCTGGCTTTGCATTTTTTGTCGGTATGTTTGGGCTACCACGGTTTATTTTAAGCCGAATGAAAATCCGCCGTCAAAAAAAGTTTTTAGATGAATTCCCAACCGCCATAGATGTTATTGTTCGCGGTGTGCGTTCAGGACTACCGCTTAACGATGCCCTTAAAATGATTGGCGAAGAATCAACAGAGCCTTTACGCTCAGAATTTTTACTTCTAATTAATGAGCAAAAAATGGGCATTACTATTCAAGAAGGTTTGTTTAGAATGAACGGGCGTATAGAATTGCCTGAACTTAACTTTTTAGCCATTGTTATTAACATTCAACAAACTATGGGCGGTAATTTATCCGAAACTTTGTCTGGTTTATCGACCATTATTCGTGGGCGTAAAAAAATGCGAGCAAAAATAGACGCCATATCGACCGAAGCTAAAGCCAGTGCTTCGATTATTGGCAGCTTACCGATTTTAATTATGTTGGGCATTAGTGCCGTTTCTCCGGGTTATATGGACCCAATGCTTGAAACAACAACAGGGAATTTTTTACTCGGTGGGTCTGCCTTATGGATGTTGTGCGGAATTTTAGTAATGCGCCAAATGATAAATATGAAAATATAGGAGATAAAAATGGAATCTTTTATTAATTATATGACAGATCCGCAAAATCTTGTTGTTATAATTGTCGGAATATCATCATTCATCACAATATTTATTCTCGTCGGTCCAATGATTGCAGGCAATCCTTTAGACACTCGTATGAAATCTGTCGCCGAAGAGCGTAAACGCCTAAGAGAACGCCAGCTAAACGAAGTCAACAAAAAAACGCTCAATAATGCGCGCTCTGGGCAAGAAGACTTTATGAAGATAATAGTCGATAAGTTTAACTTGCGTAAGGCGTTCGAGAGCAAGGATACTATTAACTCTTTACGTATGGCGGGCTTTCGAGGGCAAACTTCAATTTACGTATTTTTATTTTTTCGCTTAGCAGTGCCTATTGTTTTACTTATCACATCATTGCTTTATATGTTTTTTGTCAATGATTTTGATCAAACGAACACAATGATTTTTGTTTATGCCTTTGGTCTTTTCATTCTCGGGTTTTATTTGCCAAACCTATATTTAAAAAATGCAATCACCAAACGACAAGAAATTTTACGCGCCATTTTCCCCGATACTATGGATTTATTACTTATATGTGTCGAGGCAGGCATGGCAATTGAAGCCGCCTTTAATAAAGTTTCGACCGAAATAGCCGTGCAGTCTATGGAAATGTCCGAAGAATTGGCATTAACAACTGCCGAACTTTCTTATCTTTCTTCACGCACAGCCGCTTATAGAAATTTAGCAGCACGCACAGGGTTAGATGAAATTAAAGCCCTTACAACTTCACTGGTACAAGCCGAGCAGTATGGTACGCCTTTAGGCTCAGCCCTTCGTGTTATTTCCGCCGAAAACCGTGATGCCCGCATGACAAGAGCCGAGAAAAAAGCCGCATCATTACCACCCAAACTCACAGTACCAATGATATTGTTTTTCTTGCCCGTTATTTTTGTAGTTATCTTAGGCCCAACAATTATGCTTGTTTCCAAAACCTTCTAAGATTAAAGCCTTGCTCAAACAGCCCGTCTGGTTTAAAAAGTCTGCATAAGAAAAAAGACCCGCAGAATAGAGTTTATCATGAGCAAGAAAAAAAAATCATTTCGTCCCAAAGCACGGCTACCGCGCGGTTTTGGCGATATTCACGCCAACCAAGTGCGTAATATGGCAGCAATGGTTAAAAAAATTGCCGATATTTACGAACTATACGGCTTCGAACCACTAGAAACACCGGCACTAGAATTTGCTGAATGTTTGGGTAAGTTTTTACCCGATGCCGACCGCCCCAATGAAGGCGTGTTTGCCCTACAAGATGATGACGAGCAATGGATGGCTTTGCGCTACGACTTAACCGCCCCAACCGCACGGTTTGTCGCCCAAAATTACGATGCCATAGCCAAACCGTTCCGTCGTTACCAAACAGGCTTAGTTTGGCGTAACGAAAAACCAGGGCCAGGGCGGTTTCGCCAATTTGTTCAATTTGATGCCGATACAATAGGCAGTGCCGAAATGGCAGCCGATGCCGAGCTTGCAATGATGTGGGCAGATGTAATGGAAGCGCTTAATATAAAACGTGGCGACTATATTATTAACATGAATAACCGCAAAATTCTCGATGGTGTGCTTGATAAAATCAACATGCTTGGGCAAGATGAAGCCTCAACCAACACCCGCCTTATAGTCATGCGCGCAATGGATAAACTCGACCGCTTAGGCATTGAAGGCGTGCGGGCATTATTAGGCGAAGGGCGCAAAGATGAAAGCGGCGATTTTACCAAAGGTGCAAAATTAAACCAAACCTCTATTGATAAAATTATTAACTTTGTTGAAGCAGGAAAACCCACCAATAAAGCCACATTAGAAGCCTTATCAAAACTTATAAAAGGCAGTGAAATTGGCGAACAAGGCATAGCCGAACTTGCCGAAATTAATGAACTAATTTTAGCCGCAGGTTATAGCGAAGACCGCATCCGCTTTAACCCCTCTATCGTCCGTGGTTTGGGCTATTATTCCGGGCCCGTAATGGAAGCCGAACTCACCTTTAAAATCAAAGACGAAAAAGGCAATTTAGTGCAATTTGGGTCAGTAGGCGGCGGCGGTCGTTATGATGGCTTGGTTGCTCGGTTTAAAGGCATAGAAATTCCCGCGACAGGCATTTCTATCGGTGTCAGCCGTTTATATGCTGCCCTTGAACAATTGGGCAACCACAAAGTCAATACTATTCTTGCCCCTGTAATCATCTTGGTTATGGATAAATCCGAACGCGCCATCTATCAACAAATGGCAACCGACTTGCGCCAAGCAGGCATTCGTGCCGAGGTTTATATGGGCAGTAGTGGTATGAAAGCCCAACTTAAATATGCCGATAAACGCGGCGCACCCTTAGTCATCATTCAAGGCGAAGATGAGCGCGCGAATAATGAGATAACCATCAAAGATTTGGTTGTCGGCACTCAAGCTTCAAAAGACATTACCGACAATGAGCAATGGCGCACTTCTCAAGTGGCGCAAATGTGTGTTAAAACTACTGAACTGGTAAAAACCGTGCAACAAATCCTAAACAAACCCCATCATCATATTGAATAAAGTTTCAATATTAGACTGATTTAAAGGGTATAAGAAAATGACACAAACATTAGAAGAAAAAATTAAAAAACTAACAAAACAGCTTGGCTACCAACAAGTCAGCCCCAGTATTATTCAGCCCGCAACGGCATATTTCGATATGCTAAGCGACAATTTACGCCGCCAACTGTTTATCGTACAAGACGCATTTAACACCAACACTCAGCAAGATTGTGTGCTGCGCCCCGAGTTCACCATCTGCACCTTGCGCGACTATTTGCAAAATAGTGAAACTAACAAGCCCGCCCGCCTATCCTATTGCGGGCCGATATTTCGGTCAGATGCTTACAACCACAGCTGCAATGAATTCACCCAAACAGGCATAGAAATTTTTGCCGCAAAAGACAGCTTTAAAGCCGATATCGAAACCATAGAATATGCACTTAACGCGCTGAATATTTTAGATGTTAATGATATAAAATTAAAAATGGGCGATTATTCTCTGTTTTTCACTCTCGTTGATAATCTCGGCATTTCAGACATATGGCGTAAAAAAATTAAACGCCTGTTTTTGTCGCACAATAATTTGAGCGACCTATTCGCCGCGCTAGAAAAGCCGCAAGTAACGCCAGTTAATAACGAACGTGCTGCCTTTCTTAATGCCATTGAAGGGTTAGAAATTAATGCCGCGCAAAAACTGGTCGAAAATGTGTTAAGCTTTAGCGGTATCGACCTTATCGGTGGGCGCAGTGCCAGCCAAATTGCCGAACGGTTTTTAGAACAAGCCGCCCTAAGTGCTAGCCCCACATTGCCTAAAGATGCCATACAAATTATTGGCGAATATTTTAGTATCACTGGCGATGCCCAACACAGCATTAAGCAACTTAAAGCGTTCAACAAAAAACACGCATTAGAATTAGATGATAAAATAGCCGAAGTTAGCCAGCGGTTTGACGCAATAAAGGCGTTAAAATTTAACGTAGAAGATGTTGTTTTTAACCCGTTTTTAGGGCGTGGATTTGAATATTATACAGGCATGGTATTCGAAATTGTCGATGCTAAAATGCGTGTCGATAAGCCGCTCATAGCAGGCGGACGATATGATGGTTTGGCAAAACAATTGGGCGCAAAGCAAAATATAAATGCTGTTGGCGCTTCATTATGGAATGCCCGTATTGCCGCGATTAAACAAGGAGCAAATTAATGTCTAAATCCAATAAACTAATAATTGCTGTTCCAAGTAAAGGCCGCTTGCAAGAAAACACATCAAAGTTTTTTAAAAAGCTAGGTCTTAACATTAAACGAACCCAAGGTGCGCGTGGCTATAAAGGCGAACTTGTTGGGCTTGATAATGTAGAAATTACCTTCCTAAGCGCATCAGAAATTGCCAAATCGTTAGACCAAGGCTTAGTGCATTTGGGCGTAACGGGTGAAGATTTATTGCGCGAAACCATCAGTAATACCGATGAAAAAGTTGAAATTTTAAACCCGCTAGGCTTCGGTCAAGCCAATGTGATTGTTGCCGTTCCGCAGAGCTGGATAGATGTAAACACAATGCAAGATTTAGACGAGGTTGCCAACCGTTTCCGCGATGATAATGGTCGTCGGTTGCGCGTTGCGACAAAATATAACCGCCTAACCGCTAACTTTTTTAGCCAACATGGCATTGAAAATTACCGCCTTGTTGCCAGTGCTGGCGCTACCGAAGGCGCACCCGCGACAGGCAGTGCCGAGCTTATCGTCGACATCACCTCAACAGGTTCAACCTTAGCGGCAAATAATCTTAAAATCTTATCAGACGGTGTTGTTTTGCGCAGCCAAGCCAATTTAACTTTATCTTATAGCGCGTCATGGAATGAACAGCAGCTTAGCGCATTGGAAAAGTTACTAAACCTAACAGCCGCCGAGCAATCCGCCCGCCAAATGCAAGAAATTAATTGCAAAGTCGATAAATTATCTACCAAAGACATTAAAGCCATAACCGAAAAATATAATTGCCAAATGCCTTTCGGCACAGCACAAAATAACAAGCTCACCCTAATTGCCAATAAGGCCGATATATTTAATATAGTCGATGCCCTAAAGTTAGCAGGTGTCGACTATATAAGCGTGTCTGATTTAAAGTATATATTCACCGCACAAGGGCAAAAATTTACGCAAATTAAACAAAAGATAATCAATGTTTAACCGCGCAATTTACCGCCTGTAGTTTTTTCAACTTTAGCGATTACCTTATTCATAATCACAGCAATTTCTTCATCATTCAAAGTTTTATCGCTTTGCTTAATGCTAAATTCGACCGCCAGTGATTTTTTACCCAAGCCCAAATTTTCATCTTGATAAACATCAAATAGTTTCGCCTCCGAAACTTGTTTTTTATCAGCACCAATAACCGCGCTTAATAACTTAATGGCTGGCAAATTTTCATCAACAATAAACGCCAAGTCTTTTTTAACAGACAGCAAGTTCGATAGGTTAAGCGCACCTTTGCCAATATTTTTTTGTCGTGGTTTAGGCAAAACATCAAGCGTAATTTCAAACGCCACAATGGTTTCATCAACATCAAATGCTTTTAAAATACGCGGATGAATTTCGCCAAAATGGGCAATAATATTTTTAGGCCCAAGTTGTAATGTTCCGCTTCGCCCTGGGTGATAATGCTCAGGCGCACCTGCTACACACTGAAACTTGTCTGCCGCCACACCAATGCCGTTCAGCAAAGCCATAACATCTGCTTTGGCATCATAAAGGTCTATTTTTTTATTTTCCTGCCAATGCCGCCCTTGCCCTGCAAGTTTAGCAGTACCACGCCTTATGCCACTAACCGATATTTTTTGGTCAGTATTTTCCGCACCCAAAAACACTTGCCCAACTTCAAACATAGCTTGGTCAGTAATTCCTCGCCCCGCATTACGCGCCGATGCCGCCAATAAGTTTGGCAATAAAGATGGGCGCATAGTCGACATTTCAACCGAAATAGGGTTCGAGAGCACCAATTCATCTGCTCCACCACCAAACATTTTAGCATGGTCTTGCGGTATAAAACTATAAGTCACAGCTTCTTTCATACCCCGCGCAGCCAACACTCGACGGCTGCGCATAGTTTTGTCTTGCAACATGCTTAAAACTGGTTTTCCCGCCACATTTAAACGCTCTAATGGTACAGACTTTACATGTTCAAAACCAAATATCCGCACAATTTCTTCGACAAAATCTTGCTTGCCATGTATATCAGGGCGCCAATCAGGCACGGCAACATTAAGCACATCGCCATCACCCAACACCACAAAACCAAGGTCAGACAATATGCTAATTATCCGTGCTTTTGGCACATCAAGGCTCGACAAACGCTTCACCTCTGCAAGCGGAAAATCAATAACCATGTTACGACTGGGCGTATCTCCTGCCACCACAATATCGCTAATAACCGTATTTTCTGTTCCACAAAAATCTAAAACCAATTGGGTCGCAAATTCTAAACCATCAATCGCGCTTAACGTGTCTATACCGCGTTCATTTCGGTAACGCGCATCTGATTGAATGTTGGTCTTACGTCCTGTAATGGCGGTCGAAATGGGGTCAAAATAAGCCGATTCAATAAATATATTTTGGCTGTCCAGTTGCGAGCCAGAATACACCCCGCCCATAACACCACCAAGCCCCAACACCCGCACATCATCGGCAATCACGCACATGCTGGCATCTATATTATAATCCTTACCATCAAGCGCACTGAGTTTTTCACCATCTTTACCCAACCGCGCACCAATAGTACCACTAATTTTATCGGCATCATAAACATGCAAAGGTCGGCAGCGGTCATAAGACACATAATTGGTAATATCGACCAAAGCCGAAATAGGACGCAAGCCAATGGCCGTTAATCGACGTTGTAGCCATTTAGGGCTAGGCTTATTTTCAACATTTTTTATTAAGCGCCCCGCAAATTGCAAACATGCTTGGTTATTATCATCCGCAAAATCGAGCTTAATATCAATGTCACTTTTAAAGCTACCCTCAACAGGTGCAATTTTATTCTGCTCAATTTTAAGAGTTCCTAATCCTGCAGCTGCCAAATCGCGGGCAATGCCATAAACACCCAGGCAATCAGGGCGGTTCGGGGTAATGGTCACCTCAATAACAGGGTCATCAATACCTAAAATTCCTGCAAATGGCACGCCGACCTCCGCATCAGCAGGCAATTCAATAATACCATCATGGTCGTCCGATATGCCCATTTCAAGTTCAGAACATAACATCCCGCAAGATTTTACACCGCGTATTTCGGTAGGCTTTAATAACATGCCATTGCTGGGGATAGTTAAACCCTCGCGCGCAAATACAATTTTTATGCCCGCGCGCGCATTATGCGCCCCGCAAACAACTTGCATGCTTTCGCCTGCGCCAATATCCACCGTACAGAGTTGTAATTTATCGGCATTAGGATGTTGTTCCGCCGCCGTAACAAAACCAACGGTAAAGGGTGCAAGCACTGCTCCACGGTCAATAACATCTTCAACCTCTAAGCCAATATCGGTTAGCGTATCGCATATTTTTTCTAAACTTGCATTTGTGTCTAAATGGTCTTTTAACCAACTTAAGGTAAATTTCATCGGCTTAAGCCTCCTGTTAAAGACGGTATATCAAACGGTGCAAATCCATAATGTTCAATCCAACGTAAATCCGCATCAAAAAACGCCCGCAAATCAGGAATACCATATTTAAGCATTGCGATGCGGTCAATGCCCATACCAAAGGCAAAACCTTGATAAATATCGGGGTCGAGGTTGCAATTGCGTAAAACATTGGGGTGAACCATGCCCGAGCCTAAAATTTCGAGCCATTCATCACCATCACCAATAATAATTTGGTTGCCCTTGCGCGTGTAAGCAATATCCACTTCATAACTAATTTCAGTAAACGGAAAATGGTTGGCTCTAAACCGCATTTTTAAATTATCAATCTCAAAAAACGCTTTAAAAAACTCTTCCAACGTCCCCTTTAAATTCGCCAATGTCGTGCTTTTATCAATAACTAAAGCTTCAATTTGGTGAAATTGTGGTGTGTGGGTTAAATCACTGTCATTTCTATATGTTCGCCCTGGGGCTACCACACGAATGGGTGGCTGTTGTGCCTCCATAGTCCGAATTTGCACATTCGATGTTTGGGTGCGTAACACTTTACGGTTACCATCTGTATCGGGTGCGAAATAAAATGTGTCATGGTCTTGCCGCGCTGGGTGATGCGGCGGAATATTAAGCGCGGTAAAATTATAAAAATCGGTTTCAATATGCGGGCCATCGGCAACGGCAAACCCCATATCGGCGAAAATAGCCACCACTTCTTCCCACACTTGGCTAAGCGGATGTATCCGCCCTTCATTGGCAGGGTCAGCTTGTACGGGCAAGGTTACGTCAAGTGTTTCAGTAGCAAGTCGCTTATCTAGTGCCTCATCTTCTAAACTGACCTTACGCGCTGCAATGGCGGCATTCACTCGAGCTTTTAACTGGTTAACGGTCGCCCCGAATGTCTTGCGTTCTTCAGGCAACATTTTACCTAGGGTTTTAAGCAATAAAGAAATTTCACCCTTTTTACCCACCGCCTCAATACGAATATTATCGAGCGCATCAAGCTTATTAGCACCCTCGATAGAGGTCAATATCTTTTGTTCCAACTCAGTAAGGTCTGCCATATTTTTTACCCATTTATAAAATTAAAAAAGCCCTATCAACGTTTGCGTTTTACGCTAACGCTCATAGAGCTTCAAATCTTCAAGCTTTTTTAAAACTGCTATTTAAGCAGCAATCGCAGCCTTGGCTTTCTCTACAAGTGTAGCAAATGCCTCAGGTTCACGAACAGCTAGGTCGGCCAAAACTTTACGGTCAACTTCGATGCCAGCAACGCTGAGACCGTTAATAAAGCGACCATAGTTTAAACCATTTAAGCGCGACGCAGCATTGATACGTTGTATCCATAATGCGCGGAACGCACGTTTTTTATTGCGCCGATCGCGATAGGCGTATTGCCCAGCTTTTTCGACCGCTTGGTTGGCAATACGAAATGTATTTTTACGAGCGCCGTAATAGCCTTTAGCGGCTTTAATAATTTTACGATGACGGGCGTGAGTAGTGACGCCTCTTTTAACACGTGACATGTCTAAATTCCTTTAAGCTTAGCCGTACGGCATAAATTGTTTAACAATACGCGCATCGGCTGCACACAAAATAGTTGTGCCACGTTTATTACGTATTTGTTTGTTACTTCTTTTAATCATGCCATGGCGTTTACCAGCTTGTCCTGCTTTTACCTTGCCTGATTTTGTTAGCTTAAAGCGTTTTTTGACACCGCTTTTTGTTTTCAACTTGGGCATTTTGCTTTGTCTTTCTATAACGGTGGGTAATCCCACCAATGTTTCAATAAGCTTTAATAGTCAACACGGCAACCCATATGAGCCGGCCGACTAACGAAGGCGTTTATAAAATGCTTTCAGTTAAAAAGCAAGAGTTATTTACCAGTTAATATCATAATCATTTGTCGGCCTTCAAGTTTAGGCTCAAGTTCGGGTTTAGCATAGGCTTCAGCATCGGCTTTTACCCGTTGCAACAATTCCATACCCAAATTTTGATGCGCCATTTCACGACCTCTAAAACGTAAGGTAACTTTAACCTTATCGCCTTTGGTAATAAATTTTTCAAGGTTGCGCATTTTGGTGTCATAGTCATGCGTATCTATATTGGGGCGCATTTTAACTTCTTTCACCTCGACAGTTTTTTGTCGTTTGCGGGCTTCCGATGCTTTTTTCTGCGCTTGGAATTTATGCTTTCCATAATCCATAATTTTACAAACGGGCGGCTTAGCATTTGGCGAAACTTCGACCAAATCCATACCAACTTCAAACGCTTGGTCAATAGCATCTTGTGTGCTAATAACACCAACATTAACGCCATCGGCGCCAACAAGCATCACTTCAGGGACTTTAATCAGCTGATTAATTTTAGGGCCAGTCCTGCTTGGCATCTTATTCATGGGTCGGCGGGCTATTGATACGCTCCTTATATTGCCAATAAAAACGCAACGTCCATGCGTTGCAATTAGCACATAAAATCATTAACCCCTATAAGTCAAGTAAACTCAGTGAGTTTTTCAAAAATACCGTGCTTATTTATAATTTTAGGCCTGGGGAGCAGTAAAAAGCATAAAATATTGTCAAGAGTGCCTTGTTCCCAATTGATAACCAAATCAAAAGAGCTCCAAGACATACGCCGCGATATGGTCAAAATTTTCATAAATCCTGAGCGAGCACCATCAGTCCACACTTGCGGGCGCGGTTTAATTTCATCAAAATGCGGTACAATAAGGGTAAATTTTGCCTGTGGAAAATACGCAACTAAACGTTCATAATCTTCCACACTTATCCCATGCCCAATCGCCAAAACACATATATTATGCGCGGCTTTTAATTCTGCATCTGCTGCCATATAGCCCTTAACCCTTGTTTGTAATTGGGGTGTTTTAATTCAATCCCCAACTCATTTTTAATTTTATCATTTTTTATATATTTACACTCAGCATAAAAACTCTGCGCCATCTCACTCATGCCCGCTTTGTCCTCTGCTACAAGCTTAGGCACAGCAACTCCCATAATTTGCGCGGCAAATTCAATAATATCGGCATTCGGGGCAGGCAAATCATCGGCGATATTATAAATATTCACTCCCCTTAGCCCACCCAACAGCGAGGCTTTAAGTACCTGTGCAATATCATCAACATGCGCCCGACAAAAAAACTGCTTATCATTATTTTCAAGCCGCACATCAACCCGCCTAGCCCGCCCCTGGTTAAGCGCATCAAAAGCCGAGCGACCAAGCCCATAAATACCAGGTAGCCTAAATATATTAACCGAATCAATTGAGCAACCAGACCATTGATTTTCCGCCAACACCCGCCATTTCGCCCGCAAACTTTGTGCAGCAGTATGTGTAGTTTCATCAACAAACCCACCCTGATGGTCGCCATAAACCCCAGTTGTCGATAAATACCCCAACCATTTAACGTTACTATTTTCTATCAATTGCCCAAACTTCTCATAAACAACATCGCCTTTATCGCTCGGTGGAATAGACATTAAAACCGCGTCCGCACTGTCTAGCTCCTCAACCCCGCTCCAGTCGCGCGAAACTCCAACAACCTCGAACTGCTCAACCAAAGCATCGGTCAAATGCTGCCCAACATAGCCCATGCCAAATATCAACAATTTGCGCATTATACCATTTCCCACTCTTGACGCACATCGATGTCTGTTTCTAACTCCACCCACTCATTATATAAAGCCGCAAATTCTTGGCTTTTCATTAATTGCCCTGCTGCCCAAACAGCCGCTCCGCGAATTAGCGGTTCATCATCTGCCAACAACCCAATAATCTGTGGTAGATATTTACGGTTTTCACTATTGCCAATGGCAATTAAAACATTTCGAATAAACCGTCGCCGCTTAATGCGTTTAATGGGCGATGCGGTAAATAAATCTCTAAATTCGTCATCGTTTAACGCCACTAAATCCGCCAAATCGGGCATTGACAGTTCCGCTCGCGCATGAAATTTTGCTTCAGCGGATAATTGCGCAAACTTATTCCACGGACAAACCGCCAAACAATCATCACAGCCATAAATATGGTTGCCAATAAGTGGGCGCAATTCAAGCGGAATATGTCCGCCATATTCAATGGTTAAATAAGAAATACACTTGCGCGCGTCAATTTGGTTGGGTTGCACGAACGCATCGGTTGGGCAAATGTCTAAACACGCGGTACAAGACCCGCAAACATCTTCACCCACATCACTTTGTGGCAGCTCCAACGTGGTGAATATCGAGCCCAAAAACAACCAAGAACCAAATTCTTTGCTCACTAAGTTTGTATGTTTGCCTTGCCACCCCAAACCCGCAGCCCCAGCCAGAGGCTTTTCCATTACAGGCGCGGTATCTACAAACACTTTAACATCAATATCTGGCAATTGCCCCACCATATAACGCGCCAAGGCTTTGAGTTTTTTCTTTATCAAGTCATGGTAATCATGCCCACGTGCATAAACACTAATTAGCCCTTTGTCTTTATGCTCTAGCTGCCATAACGGGTTTTGCTTAGGTCCATAATTAACCCCCAACATAATAACGCTATTAACCTCTTGCCATAAATTATTAGGAGCAGAGCGGCGTTCCAACGTATCTGCCATCCACCCCATTTCACCATATAATCCCTGCGCAACAAATTCTTGTAAACCCTCACCCGCATAGGCTATTTTTTCGGGCTGAGTAAAACCAACAACATCAAACCCTAGGCGTAATGCTTCTGCTTCTATTAATTTTGCAATATCTGTCAAAATTCGTTACTTATCAAAAATTCGTTATTTATCAAAAGTCCGTTACTTATCAAAAGTCCGTTACTTATCAAAAGTCTAAGTCCGCATAATGTGCCGCAGGGTGAAAGCCGAGCATCTTGTCTTCTAAAACACCCTGAAATGAAGGGCGCGATTTTATCCGCACATACCATTCTTTAACTTGCAAAAAGTCTTTCCACGGCACGTCCGATGTATAATCTAAACAGCTTAAATGGCTCGCGGCGGAAAAGTCGGCTTGGCTCATATATTCACCCGCCAACCAATGCCGATCAATTAATAAGTGGTCGATATATTTTAGATGATAATTTAAGTTTTCTTTACCCGCTCTTATCACTTCCATATCGGGCGAGCCACCACCAGAACCAACAGCAATAAACCGTTTATAAATTTTTTCCGATACAATAAGTTCAGTCACTTCGCGGTAAAATTTAGCATCAAACCATTCGACCAATCGCCTAACCTCCGCCCGCTCGACTGCAGTCCCGCGTAATAAAGATACATGGCTAGCGCTGGTTTTAACCGTAGTTTCATCAAAATATTCGGTAATGGCTACAATTCCGCATAAAACCACATTTTTATTTTCGACCAAAACGGGTAAATTAGCGGCAGGGTTTAAGGCTAAAAACTCCTCATTCCACGCCCAAGGGTGTTCCTCAAGCATTTCATAGCTTATATTATATTCGTCCATCGTTACCCGCGCTCGGCGCGAAAATGGGCAAAGCGGAAATTGTAAAAGTTTCATCATTTAACTACAGCTTTCATAATTAATTTGCGATATTGTTCTAAGTTATATATGAAATTGATTATTATGTTAATACATTAAGACACTATAATTTTTAATATAGAAGAACTTATGCCAATAGAACAAATAATAATCCTCGCCATCGTGCAAGGCATTACCGAATTTTTACCTATATCCTCATCAGGTCATTTGGCACTCGTGCCTTTGTTAACGCCGTGGCAAGACCAAGGCGTTATGAATGATGTCGCCCTACATTTCGGCACATTAATAGCAGTGTTGATATATTTTCACCGCGATGTAAGAAATTTATTTAGCGGTTTTTTAGATATTTTTCGTCGAAAAAGCACCGCAAATCGTCGTCTATTTTTGCTTATCGCTTTATCCACAATTCCAGTTTTCATAGGCGGCTATATTTTAAAGGTTACAGGCATCGCGACCGATTTACGCGATATAAAAGTCATCGCATGGGCAAATATAATTTTCGCCATTTTTCTCTATATTTTCGACCAAATCGGCAAGCAAATTCAAACGGTCGAAACCCTAACCTTAAAACACGCTGTCTTAATCGGTTTAGCCCAAGTTTTAGCCCTAATACCGGGGTCAAGCCGCAGTGGCACAACCATGACTATGGCAAGGTTATTAGGCTTTAAACGCAGCGAAGCCGCCCGTTTTTCTATGCTCATGAGCATTCCCACTATTCTAGGTGCAACCGCTTTATTGTTAATAGACCTATCCAAAGAAGCAGACATAACCGTAAAAAGCGATGCCCTGTTAATGGCAAGCCTGTCCTTTATAGTCGCCTATTTTGCTATCTGGGGTTTAATGGCAATGCTAAAGCGCATGAGCATGACCCCATTCGTAATCTACCGCCTTGTGCTCGGTGCGGCTTTGCTGATTTATGTCTATTTTTATCTTTAAAAGGCATTAAAAAGTGGAGTTTAAAAACGAAATATCTATCGACCTCCCCCTTAAAGGGGAATGGTAAAAATATTAAGTTACTCAATGTAGATGCGACTTTTGCCTATGTCGCAAAGTTAAAATAATATTGCGGCCATTATTATAATCTTTAACAAGTGTTTGAAACCTAATCATTTGTTCTAACCTCATGCAAATCATAGTGTTTATGAATTGTGCGATAAAAATGTATCAAAAACTACCACAGGCTTAATATGCTCCGTGCACATTACAGGTATATTGTCTAAAATGCACCTAAATAGAATTTATTGCTGTTTGTGTCGTATAAAACAGCAAAAAACACTTATAATGGAGTAGAAGTTTTCAAAGTTCTAAATGATGGGCTTATATATTTAAAAGTAGGAAAAAATTAACTCTAACTGTATTTAATAGACATTAGTACTTAATAAAAAGTACAACTTTTACTTCAGGATCAATTATGTTTGCTAAGTTTATGATTTATTTGAAAAATACAAAATTCACCTTGAAGGAAAAGTTCACAAAAAAAACAGCCCCTAAGAACAATTCAGCTTTATTCTCATCTTTTAAAATTGCGACCAGAATTAACACCCTTGTGGTTTTATCAATTGTTGCTATGTCCGCCATTGCAGGTTTGGCATATTTTCAAAAAAATGAAAGTTTATTATTTGAACAACAAGAAAACAATGTAGGAAGTTTAAGCGCGCAGGCCTTAACGTTGGAAAAAGCTTCTTTGTCTTTCTCCAAGCAATCACGAGATTTTTTTATAAGAAAAGACATTGGGTATGCTAAAGATGTTAAAGCGACACTGGATAAATTAATTAGGTCGTTAAAGCGCATGAAAAATTTACCAGGTGCAGAAGCTGTTGATGCCGAAATTAATACACTTGTTGCCAATAGTAATAAGTTAAGCACTATATTTTCTAGCTTAGTAGAGCAACAAACAAAACTTGGTTTTAATAAAAATTCTGGTTTGCATAAAGCCTTTGATATAGAGGCAGAGGCCTTTGAAACTATAATCATTAAAACTGGTAATTTGCTTAAAATTGAAAACAAACTTAATACAATGCGTCGGTTCGAGTCTTATTATTTAGCAACAGGTGATTTAAAATATATTACACCTGTGGCAAAGGCCAGAAACCTAACCCAAGGTTATTTTTATGCTGGTGGAATTGATAAAGACACTCGTAAAGTGCTTGGTGACCATTTAAAAGCTTATTTTAATGCTTTTAAGCTATACGTAAAAGAAGCAGGGGTTTTAGGTGAAACATTGGAGCAATTTAAAACTGAATATGCACAACTTCAGCCTAACTTTAAAAAACTAAAGGTTGCCGCAGATTTAAAACTTAGTGCTGTTAGTGCTGCTCGTGCGACAAGTGAAGAACGCTTAACCATTACTATTTATACTGCTATGGGGGTTATTATAACGCTTATTATTGGTTTTGGTTGGATTATTGGGCGTTCAATTTCTAAACCCTTATCGGCTATGGTCGCTTTAATGGAAAGGTCATCAAAAGGCGAAATTGGTCTTGATATTCCTGCTACACAGCAAAAAGATGAAGTGGGTGATTTGGCAAGAGCGCTCGAGATTTTTGATATGAATAATGCCGAAGTTGCGCGTCTAAAAGCAAAAGATGAAAAAGGCCGCGAGAAAGCAGCGCAAGATAGAAGTGATGAACTGAGTTCAATAGCCAATTCTTTGGAAACCCAAGTGCAGTCAGTTGTTGGCAATGTGTCAAAACAATCGCAAACAATGAGCAGTGAATCCACACGTTTGGACGGTGTTATTGATACATTGGTTTCACACACTCAAAGCGCGAGTACAAATGCCAATAATATATCAGGGCAAATTAATATGATTGCATCGGCTGCCGAAGAATTGTCATGCTCATTTTCTGAAGTGGCGGTTCAGGTTGAAAAATCGAGCGAAATTTCACAAAATGCAGTTACACAATCGAATGAAATTAACAGCACTGTTAAATCTCTCGCCAGTTCAGCACAAGCAATTGGTGATGTGGTTAAGCTTATTTCGGATATTGCCGAACAGACAAATTTATTAGCACTTAATGCAACAATTGAAGCCGCAAGAGCAGGCGATGCTGGTAAAGGCTTTGCTGTTGTAGCATCGGAAGTAAAAAATCTTGCCAACCAAACCGCCAATGCAACGGTGGAAATTTCTAATCAAATCTCAACCATTCAAGATGTGACCAATAATACCGTCACTTCGATTGCTGAAATTAGCAATACGGTGCAAGATATGGGTGAAATTACCAACCAAATTCAATCGGCTGTTGAGCAACAAACAGCGGCAACCGCAGAAATTAGCCGTAATGTTCAAGAGGCTGCACAAAGCACAAATGAGTTTAGCCAAATTTTAGAAGCTGTTTCGACCCAGACCAATACAGTTGGCGATATTTCATCTACAGTATTGAGCGAAGCCGATAAAACCACAGTGCAAATTGGTGAGCTTGGCAGTAGAATGACAGATGTTATTGACAGCCTACAACAAAGCTCTAAGGTAACGAACGCGGCTTAATAACTTAAGCGCGCACGCAAGTGCTAACAGTGAACTATAGCAAACGTATAAATGTAAGAACCCGTAGCGCTTTCAGGAGTGCTACGGGTTCTTTCACTAGGCGTTTGCGTTTGTACTAACTTTAGCTTTTAAGATACAGAAAAGCAAAAATACCGCCAATAATTACAAGCCAGTAATGTTAATTAAACAAGTGCTGGGGCTAATCTTTTGCTCTAACCTCATGCAAATCATAATCGCCTTTGGGGCGGTAATGCTGTAGGTAGGGCAATATTGCTTGTTGGGTTTGGGTGGCTTTTATGCCGAGCGCTTCTAATGTGCGGTTTTCAGCTTTAGCCGCGTCTGAAACCAAATTGTCGTTTGACCAAAGTTTAACTTCGCCTTTGGTTAGCCATGAATAAGGCAACATGGTGCAAATGCTCGCGAATATATTGGTAATAATGCTTGGGATAGCGATGATTTTAATATCGCGATTACAGGCGGATAATGTTTGTTCGGCAATTTGGCGCATGGTCATTTTATTAGCACCACCTAGCTCGAAAACTGTAGCTTTATGGTCGCCTTCTAGTAGCGCTACTACGGCTTTGGCTATATCGTCGGCATGAATGGGCTCAGAAACTTTATCCAAGTCGCCAAATACTGGTGCAAAAAACATTTTCACCTTTGCAAAATGAGCGATTAAGTTGAACAATCTATCCTCAGGACCGAAGACTAATGATGGGCGAATAATTATGGCATTAGGGAAGGCTAGTTTTACGTTTTCTTCGCCTTCATAATTTGAAGTTAAAAAACTATCAGCATCGTCTTTATCGGCTTTGGGTTCGACATTTAAAATTGAAAAATGGATGAGTTTTTTTACATTGTGCTTTGCTGCCATTTCGGCAACTATTTTAGCCCCTTGAGCGTTGACAGCACTAAATTTTTGTTTGCCGCTTTGGTCAATAATTCCTGCTAAATTTATAACATAATCAGCACCTTTAACAGCCGCTTCTATAGAGTTGGGATAGCGCACATTGCCTTGAACGGAAGAAACTTGCCCAGCACTACCGCTGGGTTGCAAATAACCCGTTAAGTCAGGGCGTCTAACTGCTATGCGAATACGATAACCTGCCTTGGCAAGGCGGCGGGTAATATAACGCCCAATAAAGCCTGAACCACCGATGATTGTAACAATTTTATCTGCTGTGTTTTTCATTGCTATGCCCACTCTTATATTTATTCTTTTTCATACATTATGTTGAGTTCATCTGTAACTCAAGTGGTAAATTATGGTCAGGAGCAAAGAAATAGACTTATGGGGAGTATTCTCTTTGTACATTAGTGCTTAAGGTGTTAAACAGGGCTAAATAAAATTATATTGGATTTTAAGTGATGAGCCAAAAAATACACTTTCATAAAGGTGATCTGCCAAACGATTTACAATTTGGTGACAGTGTGGCGGTAGACAGTGAAACCTTAGGGTTAAACCCATTGCGTGATAAGTTATGCCTTGTGCAAATCTCGTTTGGTGATGATGAAGCCCATTTGGTGCAACTTGACCGCGCAACCTATGATGCGCCAAATTTAAAACGCTTATTGGCTGATGATAAAATTTTAAAAATATTTCATTATGCGCGTTTTGATGTGGCAGTGGTAAAACACTATTTACAAATTGATTGCACGCCGATTTACTGCACTAAAATTGCTTCGAAACTGGTTAGAACTTATACCAGTTATCATGGGCTTAAAGACCTTTGCCGCGAGTTAATTGGTGTAAGCTTAGATAAAGGTCAGCAAAGTTCGGATTGGGGTGCCGAAATATTATCGGACTCTCAACAAAGATACGCCGCTTCTGATGTGTTATATTTACACGATTTAAAGAGCAAGCTTGATATAATGCTTGAGCGGGAAGGGCGTGATAAAATTGCGCAAGACTGTTTTGACTTTATTGCCACCCGCGTGACGTTAGATTTACTGGGTTGGGGCGAGCATGATATATTTTCCCATAAAGGACAGTAACAACACATGGCGTTAACACCACGGTTAGAGTTACGGCAAGGTCAATCCTTAGTGATGACCCCACAATTGCAACAAGCAATTAAGTTCTTGCAATTGTCTAACCTTGAATTGACCAGCCACATCGAAAGTGAATTAGAGCGCAACCCGTTACTTGAGTTGGACAGAGGTGAAGCAGACAATAGAGATGATTCTCCCAACGCCACCAATGATGCACGGCTAGATGATGGGGCTAAAAACAGTGACAGTGAAGTTCAGGAATTAAACCTAAGCCAAGAAACTATTCCCAACCGTGATGAAGGGGCTTTAGACACTGGCTTTGACAATATATATGCCGATGAATCTAAAGCCGATAAAGCCCAAGACGAGCAGAAATATGAGGCCCAAGCCGATAACAGTTGGGACAATATTTCGGGCGGAGCAACAACCACAACGCGGGAAGACCAATATGGCGGGACGCAAGCACTTGAGGAGCTTAACAGTGCTGACCTTTCGTTAAAAGACCATGTGGTTGAGCAGGTAAATTATAGCTTTTTTGATAGTGTTGAAAAAGCTATAGCTTTGCATTTGGTCGATATGCTAGATGAAAGTGGATATTTACTGGGTACGGTTAAAGGTGCTGCGGAGCGGCTTGGAGCAAGTGAAGATAAAATAGTGCGTATATTGCATGAATTACAAAAACTTGAACCTGTTGGAATTTTTGCACGTAATGTTTCGGAATGTCTAGCCTTGCAATTGGCTGATAACAATCGGCTTGACCCGATGATGAAAGTTTTTGTCGATAATATTCATTTACTGGCGGATCATAAGCTTGATGAATTGCAAAAAATTACGGGAGCAGATGCTGAAGATTTGGCGCAAATGTTGGCGGAGATTAGGCAACTCAACCCTAAGCCCGGTTTAAAATATGGCACAACCAATGTACAAACGGTTATTCCTGATGTTTTTGTACGTCAAAAAAAAGATGGGTCTTGGCGGATTGAATTGAATAGTGCCAGTTTACCAAGGGTTTTGGTCAACCAAAATTATTATTCAGACATTCGTAAAACGGTGAATGAAGAAACCGACATTACATTTTTAACCGAATGTTTGACCAATGCCAATTGGTTGGTTAGAAGCCTTGAACAACGGGCAAATACTATTTTAAAAGTAGCAACCGAAATTGTAAAACAACAAGACGCATTTTTGGTTTATGGCGTGGAATATTTGCGCCCGTTAAATTTAAAAACGGTTGCCGATGCGGTCGAAATGCACGAATCAACCATTAGCCGTGTGACCAACAATAAATATATGATGACCGAACGCGGGCTATTTGAACTTAAATATTTTTTCAACTCTTCTGTACCATCGTCCGATGGTGGCGAGGGTCATTCATCACAATCGGTTAAAGCGCGGATTAAAAAATTAATTGATAATGAAGACCCCAAGAAAATTTTATCTGATGATAAATTGGCAGGTATTTTAAAACAAGCAGGAATTGATATTGCCCGCAGAACCGTAGCCAAATACCGCGAGGCACTAAACATATCCTCTTCGATTAATAGGCGTAAAGAAAAAAAGCATTTATAACACCCCCCTTAATTAGACAAGCGCCCGAGCGAAGCCACCAAGTGCTATTTGGAGTGCAAGTCAAAGGAAGGCAAAGCCGAACAAAAAAATGAGCGCATCAAGTAAAAATGGCTATTAAAAAGCCAGTAACCGCGAGCACCAGCACCCCTGTTTGTATTCGGGTATGGCGTTGTGTAACTTTTGCGCTCTGTGCCATAATCGTGTCAGCTTTTGCTATATCTTCAAGCTTTTGAACATTTTGCGCCATGCCTGCAACCAGTTTGGGTAATTTGGGTAAATATTCCACCAGCTCAACCACACTATCAAGCGTGTCTTTAACTTTGGCTTCCATTCCGATGGTTTTTTTGAGCCAAGCTTCAAGCAAAGGCTCAATCGCCTTAAACATGTCGAATTTAGGGTCTATTATTCGCGCTACCCCTTCAACAATCACTAGGCTTTTTTGTAGCATTACCAATTGTAATTGCGTTTGCATGCCAAATGTTTCGGTGGTTTTGAGCAATTGCCCAAGCAAGCTGCCCATAGATACATCTTGCGCCCCCTGCCCAAGCATAGGCTCGCCAATAGCGCGTAATGCCAAGGCGAAATCTTCGACATTATAATCTGCAGACACATAACCCGCGGCAAAATGAACTTCTGCATTGTGTAAATAATCACGCCGAATAAACGCATATAAAATTTCGGCTAAAACCCGTCTTTCGTCCTTGCTAATGCGGTCAATAATACCAAAATCGACCAAAGCAATTTGCCCATTGGGCTTAATAAATATATTCCCGGGGTGCATATCGGCATGAAAAACCCCAAATTCTAAGGCTTGAGTTAAAAAACAAATCACAATATCACGCGCCAATAACGGCATATCAAGCTTAAGTTCGCGAATTTTATTCATATTGGATAACGCCACACCGTCTATCCAATTGGTCGTTAGAATGTTTTTCTTAGTCAGTGTCCAGTCGACATCGGGCACGATAAAATCGGCACCCTCAAATTTATTTTTAGCGTCATTCATTTCTGATATAGCTGCCGCCTCAAGCTGCAAATTCATCTCTGCATCGACCGATTTTTTAAGCGTTTCCACTACCTTAACCAGTCTTAACCGACGCGCTTGTTCATCTAATTTTTCGGCAATCCGCGCAATAAAGAAAAAATCCGATAAATCGCGGGCAAATTTTTTCTCAACATCAGGGCGTAATATTTTAACGGCAACAATCCGTCCATCTTTTAAGGTCGCCTTATGAACTTGCGCAATAGACGCCGCCGCAATAGGCAAACTAAACTCTTTAAACACATCATCAATTTTAGCACCAAAAGCCGCTTCAACCTGCCCCACAGCTATATCATGCTCAAATGGTGGCACATCATCTTGCAATTGCTTTAAACTGCCAGCAATAGCCTCGCCCACCAAGTCGGGTCGGGTGGCTAAAAACTGCCCAAATTTAATATAACTTGGTCCCAATTTTGTTAATGCCAACCCCATTCGCTCATCTATTGCGCCCGTTTTAACCGCAAATGGCGCCAATATAAATAAAGCCGATTTTGCCGCAAATGGCATGTCTTGTTGTACAGCATCAGGAATAATCCGATATTTGGCAATAATATGCCCTGCACGTAACAACCTAAAAATATGCAATAAGGCCTTCATATTTTATACCCTGAGTGTATAGCGGCAACACCGCCTAAGCAATTGCGATAATCAACATTGCTAAAACCTGCATCTCTAATCATCTGCGCAAATTTTTCTTGTGGCGGAAATTTGCGGGTAGACTCGACCAAATATTGGTAAGGCGAAGCATCACCAACAATCATTTCGCCAATTTTTGGCACAAGTGACATCGAAATTTTATCATATATTTTATCAATCCCCGCCACCTGCATTTTCGAAACTTCTAGGCACAAAAACCGCCCACTAGGCTTTAAAACCCTAAACGCTTCTTTAAGCGCTAAATCCATCTGCGTAACATTTCTAATGCCAAAGGCTATGGTATAAATATCAAAATAATTATCTTCAAACGACAGGCTTTCAGCATTGCCGCAAATAAATTCAATCCGCTCCCTATAGGGCTTTTTAGCGGCGCGTTCTTCGCCGACTTTTAACATATGCGGGTTAATATCACATATGGTCGAATGCGCATTTTTACCCGCCGCCTCCAACATCCTAAAGGCAATATCGCCCGTTCCGCCCGCCACATCTAAATGCTTATAATCGCCTGCATGTTTTGGTGGTGCTGCCCAGTCGATTACCGCATCTTTCCAAATACGGTGCATTCCGCCTGTCATTACATCATTCATTAAATCATACTGGCTGGCAACTTTTTCAAACACATTATAAACCCGCCCTTGTTTTTCGGACAAAGCCACTTGTTCAAAACCAAAATGTGTTGTTTGTTTTAAATCGTCGCCCATAAATTTCTCACTATAATAATGTCTATATTTGTTATAATATGTTTATAACCTAAAGCGAACCGAAAAGTTTTATTATGCCCGAATTACCCGAAGTCGAAACCGTCCGCCAAGGTCTTTTGCCTGCTATGCAAGGAAAAACTTTAAAAAAACTTACTCTAAACCGTAAAAACCTACGGTTTCCGTTTGATGAAAATTTAAACACCCACCTAGAAAACAAGAAAATTACCAACATAACCCGCCGTTCCAAATATCTACTCATCCATTTTGAGCAAGATAACAATAAACAAACCCTAATTGCTCATCTAGGAATGTCAGGAAAGTTTACAATTTTTAATAATAATGAAGCCAAAATGCGTAGCCCAGAGAAACATGACCATGTTATTTTTCTATTAAATGATGGCACCGAAATAATTTATAATGACCCAAGGCGTTTTGGGTTTTTATTGCTTGCCGATAATAATGACTGGCAAAATCACAAACTCATCAAACATATAGGCGTTGAACCTCTAACAACTGACTTTTCTCCAAAAGCCCTCGCCAAAAAATCGACCAACAAACAAACCAACATTAAAAACCATCTACTCAATCAAAAAATTGTTGCAGGTCTTGGTAATATATATGTGTGCGAGGCGTTGTTCCGCGCTAAAATTCACCCAAAACAACCTGCTAAAATATTAAGTACAGCCACAAGCAAAGCAACAAAAACAGGCAAAACTCTTGTTCCAATTATTAAAGATATTTTACAGACAGCCATTAAAGCAGGCGGCTCGAGCTTAAAGGACTACCGCCAAACCGATGGCAATTTAGGTTATTTTCAGCACAGCTTTGCTGTCTATGGGCGCGAAAACCAACCCTGCACTATAAGTGACTGTAGCGCCACTATCCAACGCATGGTCCAGTCAGGGCGTTCAACATTTTTTTGCCCCCATTGCCAAAAACCATAAATTTTAGTATTCTTAGCATTCTTACCTTGACCTTGCCTCATTCTAATTGTATAAGCGCGCCAATATAACAATTTACAAACACTAGCTAAAGAGCGTTAAGTTAATATGGCAAATACCAAATCAGCTAAAAAAGCAATCCGCGTCATGGCACGCAAAACCGCAATTAATAAAACCCGCCGTACACGTGTACGTACGTTTCTTCGTAAATTAGAAGAGGCTATTGCAAGCGCAAATTACGCCGATTCTACCGAAGCATTGCGTGTTGCACAATCGGAAATGATGCGCGCAGCTCAAAAAGGTATTTTTAACAAAAAAACCGCATCGCGTAAAATTTCTCGTTTGTCTAAACGTGTAAAAGCTCTATCAGCTTAAATTTTGTCGGTTAAGTTTCAAGTGTATTTATTACCCCTTAAATTTTATTATTTAAGGGGTTTTTTACTTTAAAATTAAAAAATACTTATACATAGATGGTGATAAGTTTTGCCATTAAAGCTAAGTATAATAAAATTGAAATTCAATTTTCTTAAGCATCTATATGTTTTTAAATTATAAAAGTTGAATTTATTAACCTTTTTTTGTCAAGTAATTTTACATCTAAAAAAAAACAAATTTATTCTAACTTTCATCTTGCTCCCCCTCGAATTTCCCTATATTCTACCTCTACCCCTATAACAGATTGTAGTTAATTTTGTTATATGTGGTTGTTTTTATTGTTTGTTTAAAGGTTATGTATGTCGTTCATATATGCAGGTGATTTAATGGCCGATGCCGCGTTTAAATTGCTATTAACAAGCATATCAGCTCGTCTTGTCGATGTTAGAACCAAAGCTGAAACGCATTTTGTAGGCGCGCCAGTTTTGCCGGTTAAAAATTCTTTGGATCAAAATTTGCAAAGTCAATATTGCCAAATTGAATGGCAGTTATTCCCGACTATGCTAAAGAATGATAGTTTCATAGCCGAACTTGAGCAGCAGTTAACACTATGGCACGAACAAGATGGTGTGGATAAGCAAGATAGAGATTTGTTGTTTTTATGCCGTTCAGATGTACGCAGCGCACATGCTGCACATGTTGCAACGCTGTTGGGTTGCAATAAGAGTTATAATATAACCCATGGTTTTGAGGGTGGTGCCAATGAAAATGGTCATCGCTCACAAATTTCGGGGTGGAAGTTTATGGGGTTGCCTTGGTCACAATAATAAAATGTGATTTAGGGTTGGTAAAAATTTTAAGAGGATATTGGTTATTATGGAAGCAACAACTCTCGTCGAATTAGACAGCAAATGGGAAATAGTACGCGAAAGTTTGCGTAACGAATTGGGTGAAAATGTTTATTCAAGCTGGTTTACCCGCATGATGCCCGAGAGTTTCGATGGGGCAAATTTAACAGTATCAGTACCAACGCGGTTTTTAAGGTCATGGATACAATCACATTATTGCGAAAACTTACTCGCAGGCTGGCAGCAAGAAATTAACAATCTCGCTCGTGTCGATATTTTAGTGCGCACTTGTTCAACCCGCCAAGCGCCTTCGCAAAATAACAATTCGCAGGCTTCTCAACAAAATGGTGCCGAGCAAACTGCAAATAATGAATGGTCAAACAAACCCCGCGCAATCGCAAGCGGTCAACGCGCAACAGGCTTTTCAGCAGGCCGCTCAAACATTGTCGATCCGCGCCAGTCATTCGAAAGTTTTGTAGTTGGCGATAGCAATGCACTGGCTTTCCAAGCCGCAAAACGTGTTGCCGATGGTATGCCCAACGAGTTTGGCGGCTACCGCCCATTATTCATCTATGGCGAACCGGGGTTAGGCAAAACCCATTTGTTAGGCGCGGTGCGTCAACAGGTTATGCAAAAATACCCCGAGCGTAAAATGCTTTATCTAACAGCCGAAGAGTTTATCGTGCAGTTTGTTAATGCAATCAAAACCCGAGATACTATAGCTTTTAAAGAAAAAATACGCTCAGTCGATTTATTGTTAATTGATGATTTGCAATTTCTGCAAGGTGATAAAGTCCAAACCGAATTTGACCATACATTTACCTATTTGGTCGAAACCGGCAAGCAAGTTGTGTTGGCGGCCGACCAGTCTCCATTACAGTTAAGTTGCCTTAATGACCGAATGCGTTCGCGCCTATCTGGTGGCTTGGTTATCGACATTTGCCCGAATGATTTTAATTTGCGGGTGCGTATCTTAGAAGCTAAAGTTTCCGAAGCACAGCGTGTTAACCCGAACTTAAACGTCCCCCAAGACGTATTGCAATATATTGCCGAAAACTCATCACGCTGCGCCCGCGGGCTCGAGGGTGGGTTGGTCAGCGTATTGTCACGCGCTCAAAATGGTATAATTACACTCGATATGGCACGCGCTGCCCTACGCAACCAAGTTTCGGTCGCAGAAAATCGCATCATTCGCGTTCACGATATCATAAAGTCGGTTTCCGAGTTTTATCAAGTGTCTAAGGCCGATTTGTTTTCCGCCCGCCGCCATCGTTCTATTGTCCGCCCACGCCAAATTGGCATGTATTTAGCAAAATTACTCACCTCACGTAGTCTACCCGAAATCGGTCGACGTTTCGGCGGTCGCGACCATACAACGGTTCTACATGCCGTCCGTAAAATAGATGATTTGCTAAAGAAAGACCCAGTTTTAGCCGACGAAGTCGCCCGTTTAAAGCGCGAAGTTGAATCTGGCGAAAACATCCAGCGTTAGTGCTTATCAACACATTAATAATTTATGCTTTTCCAAAACGTGATTCTCTTATATCTTAAGTAATCAAGTGATTCTTATGGTTAATGATAAGCCAGTAAAAATTTAAGGATATTCAAAATGAAAGTGACGATTGAACGCGAAGTTTTGCTAAAATCCCTCAACCATGTTCAGGGCGTTGTCGAACGGCGCAATACCATTCCTGTCTTGTCCAATATTCTTATTTCTGCGTCAAATGACAGTATAAATTTCACCGCAACCGATTTGGATATTAGCATAGTCGAAACCGCACCCGCTATTGTCGATAATAGTGGCAGCATTACCGCCCCCGCACATTTATTATACGACATTGTCCGTAAACTGCCCGACGGCACTCAAATTTCACTCGAAAAAACCGACGATACCCGTATAGATATCCGCTCAGGTCGTTCACATTTTACCTTACAAGCCCTATCGGCGGAGGATTTTCCCAACCTATCAACAGGTGAAATGAGCCATGAATTCACCTTAGAGGTTTCTGCTCTAAAACGTATGATAGAAAAGACTCGTTTCGCCATCAGCACGGAAGAAACACGCTATTATCTCAACGGTATTTTTTTCCACACATTAGAAGAAGGTGACACAAACAAGCTTTGCACAGTCGCCACCGATGGGCATCGGTTAGCAAAGGTCGAAATAGATATGCCCGAAGGTGCTAAAGGTATGCCGGGAGTTATCATTTCACGCAAAACCGTAAGCGAATTGTATAAACTGCTCGATAGCAACGAAGAAAAAATTAATATTTCACTGTCCGAAAATAAAATCGAATTCCGCATCGGTCAAACCATCGTCACATCAAAACTCATCGACGGCAATTACCCCGATTATGACCGCGTTATCCCAAAAAATAACGAACATATTATGAGCGTAGAAACCCTACCGCTCACCAAAGCTGTCGACCGCGTATCGACAATCGCCAACGACCGTGGTCGTGCCATTAAACTGGCATTAAGCAAAGGCGTATTAACGCTTGAGGTTAATAACCCCGATAGCGGTCATGCCGAAGAAGAGCTAATGGTTAATTACGACAATATCACGCTTGAAATTGGTTTTAATGCTAAATATATGCTCGATGTTCTCAACCAATTAGAAGGCGATAATGTTGAGTTTCTTTTCGCCCAAAGTGTTGACCCCGTTTTGGTTAAAGATAAAAGCGATGAAGGCACGGTTTATGTCCTCATGCCGATGCGTGTTTAGGGTCAAAATATAAGCGCTATAAAAGGTGATAATATCCCCCATATTTCAGAATTACGTTTAGAAAATTTTCGCAATTATGAGCAGCTTACATTAAATTTTTCTGCGCAACCAACCATTTTTTATGGCGCAAATGGTGCAGGCAAAACCAACATTCTCGAAGCTTTGTCTTACCTCACATCAGGTCGCGGGTTGCGCCGTGCTAATTTAGCCGATGTCGTAAAGTCACCAATACAAGCCCCTGATGGTGGCTTCACAATATTTGCCAAAGCAACCCACCAATTTGACACTATAAATTTAGGCGTCGGCGCGCGTCTATCGCCACAGCAAGACACCGAAGCCAACAGCGTAAAATACAGTAAAGAAATTCGTATTGATGGCGAAACACATAAGAACAGCGTTGCCTTAGGCGAGCATGTCCGCGCCATTTGGCTTACCCCTTCACTCGATAGATTGTTTACAGGTCCTGCCGCCGAACGGCGTAAATTTTTCGATCGTTTTGTTACAGGTTTTGACCCCGCACACAATTTGCGCACATCAAAATTCGAAAAAGCCATGCGCGAACGCAATAAATTACTAGAAAAAAACATTCAAGACGAGGCGTGGCTTACAGCCATAGAAGTCCAAATGGCCGAACAGGCGGTTGCCATCGCTGCCGCACGGCGCGAAGTGGCTCTGCATCTCAGTGCATTGTTAAGCGCAGGCAATAAAAGTGCCTTCCCCTTTGCCCGCATCGCCATGCAAGGCGATTTAGAACAATTAATCGGCGAAAAACCCGCCATAGAAGTCGAAGATATTTATCGTGAGAAACTAAAAACCAGCCGCCAACAAGACCAGCTCTCGGGGCGCACCCAATATGGCACCCATAAATCAGATTTGTTAGCATGGCATGGCACTAAAAACATTGAGGCAAAAAAATGCTCAACAGGCGAACAAAAAGCTCTACTCATCGCCCTTTTTTTAGCCCACGCAAAACTCGTAGACCAAGTCGCAGGTGATGCTGTGCTCATAATGTTGCTAGACGAGGTTACCGCCCACCTAGACAAGCCCCGCTGCATCGCCCTATTCGAAGAGTTAACCAACCTAAACGCTCAATTGTTTATGACAGGCACCGAAAAAAGCCTATTTAAAAGCCTTGCAAATAACAGCACAATGCTAGAGATTAATAACGGAAAACTTGGGTTTTAAATATCCTCAATGCCCAATACATCCAGCATCGAAAATAACCCAGGGCCTCGGCTCACACGTTTGCTAACATCTTTATCGCCGCCCGATGCACCCCAAATTGCCGCCTTAACCGCACCATTGGCAAAAATTCCACGGTCATTGGCAATATGGTTCAATTCAATGCGTTCATCTAAGCCCGCAAATATCACACTATGCTCACCAACCACACTGCCACCACGCAAAGTCGCAAAACCAATGTCACCCTTAGGGCGTACGCCAGTAATTCCGTCACGGCTGCGTATAGAGCGTTCTTCAAGGTCAATTTTGCGCCCATCAGCGGCAGCTTGCCCTAATAATAATGCCGTGCCAGATGGCGCGTCAATTTTATTACGATGATGCATTTCTAACACTTCAATATCAAATTCTACACCCAACGCGGCGGCGGCTTTTTTAACCAGCGCACTCAGTAAGTTAACACCTAAGCTCATATTGCCCGATTTTATAATGGTGGCATGAGAGGCAGCCGCTTCAATTTGTAATTCTTGTTCCGCACTAAACCCTGTTGTGCCTATAACATGCGTAATGCGCAATTGCGCGGCAAGTTCAGAAAAATATATACTGGCAGATGGAATGGTAAAATCTAAAATTGCATCACAATTTACAAACAATTCAAGCGCATCGCTGCTAATATCAACATTAAGCGCGCCAACTCCTGCAAGCAAGCCAATATCTTGCCCAATAAATTCCGACCCCTCAGGCTCAATACCACCAACCACTTGGCAACCCTCGCTTTGGTGTACAATGCGAGTTAAAGTTCGCCCCATACGCCCGCCTGCACCCATAATTGCTATTCTAATATCTGCCATCTAACCCTCAATATCAATTTTCAATTGCATACAAACCCTTAAACTTGGGTCAAATTTTTCATTATCATTATGCCACAGACTTAAAAATTGTGCCGATAAATTTTCAACAGGCATAATTTTATAATCTTTACCCATTTTGTCACCATCTTGCTTAAAAGCAATTACATTTATCGAAACCACATTTTTAACTTCAGCCAGCATTTTAATATAGCTTAATAACCCATCTATCACATTTTTCTGCTGCTTATGTTCAACTCCATAAAGCCCATCAATAAACCAACTTTGTGAATATTGCCCAACCAGTAAAAACCCAACTATTTCATTGTTTATTTCGCCAACGAAACAAAGTTCATTATCAATAGATAGCCATAGCTTTTCATCGTCAACCTGTGGCAAATTAAAACAACTTTTAATATTTTCAACGTCGCCTATTACAGCCGCTCTAATAATAACATTGGGCATAAAATATCCAGAATTTATATTGTTTCACAAATAATGCCCGATTGAACCAAAAACTTCAAGTCAAATTATATTGTAATCAAATCCATTTCACTCTATATATGAGCAGCTTTATCACTATCGAGACCATTATGTCGCCAATAAAAATCACACGTCCAAAATATTCCGAATTGCTTATGCCCGCAGGGTCATTAAGCCATATGAAAACCGCCATTCTTTACGGCGCAGATGCCATCTATTGTGGCACGCCCGACCTGTCTTTACGCACAAAGTCAGCCTTCAGTTTGGAGGATTTGCAAACAGGCATTAAACTGTGCCACGAAAATAATGTCCGTGTTTACCTAACCCTAAACCTGTTCACCCATAATAAAGATATAGAAAAACTACCAAAATTCATCGAAACCATCCGTGTTGTCAAACCCGACGGCGTTATAATCGCCGACCCAGCCGTGTTTCAATTCATCAAAGACAATGCCCCAGAGCTTGAGTTACACATCTCAACCCAAGCCAATATTTGCTCGTGGTTGTCGGTCGACTATTGGCACAACCAAGGCGCAAGCTTGGTGGTAATGGCACGCGAAGTTAGCTTTAATGAATTGTCCGAAATTCGTGAACGCTGCCCCGAAATAAAGCTAGAAGCCTTTGTCCAAGGCGCAATGTGCATGACTTATAGCGGCAGATGTTTATTGTCCAACTACATGTCCGAACGCGGTGCAAACCAAGGCAATTGTTCTCATTCTTGTCGGTGGAAATATAAGTTACACATAAGGTTGCGTGACGGTAAAACCGAAGAATTACTCATTACCGAAGAAAATGAAGCCCTATTCGAGTTTCTTCTAGAAGAGGAAATTCGCCCAGGCGATTTTATGCCGATAGAAGAAGACTTGCGCGGTTCATACATCTTAAATTCCAAAGACCTGTGCCTAATGCCCAAGCTCGATGATTATTTACGCATCGGTGTAGACAGTCTAAAAGTCGAAGGTCGCCATAAAAACCCTTATTATGTTGCTGTAGTCGCCCGCGCCTACCGCGCCGCGATAGATGATTATTATAAGGACCCCGAAAACTGGTCACATAAAGTCTATAGCCAAGAACTAGAATCCATTCGTAACCGTGGTTTTACTTTAGCATTTCACGATGGGCGTTTAGGGAATTTAGCCCATGACTATGAAACATCCGCTTCAATGGGCGAATGGAGCTATGGCGGCTTTATTCGCGATTGGGACGATGATACATTAACCTTTGAAATCCGAAATACTATACGCTCAGGCGATGTTATAGAATTTTTACCCCCCAAATCTCACGCCGCATACGAATTAGAAGTTATCCGCATTCGGCTTTACGATTTCACCGTTTTCAAAAATGATGAAAAGGTAATGCAGGTAAACCCAGGGCAAGGCCAAGCCATTAAAATCCCCCTATCAGCGTTTGATAGAGAAGATAAAAACAACCTAAAAAACCGCCTGCCCATAGGCACAGTTGCACGCGTAGAAACCATGAAGAATGTAGTCGCCAGCAGCCCCCGAACCCTATTGCGCAATAAAGCGTTCAAGGTCGAAGAAGGCACAGTAACCCAAGCAGGTTACGAGCGTTTCAAACAAAAATTAGGCGACAGCGCCTTGCCCGAAAAAGGCAATAAACAAAAACCAAAAACCAAAGAAGAAGCCTGCTGTGGTCGCGGTTGTAACGGCTGTCTTATTTTTTGGAACGACCCAATGTACGAAAAAGCACGGACTCTATTGACTGAAAAACAAAAAACTCAAGCACATACAAGGTTGGATCATAAGGCTGCGCCTGTATAGGTTGGCTTTTGTATTTGGGCATCTCTTTTTTTGTTTGGCTTCGCTTCTCTTTTTTGACCTGCGGGCGGGTGCTCTGCACCCTTGCTTACGCTGCGCGGTCGGGCGTTTGCCCTCCTAATTGGCTGTGCCAATTATAGTTTATGTTAAGCCCCTGCGGGCGGATGCCTTCGCATCCTTGCTTACGCTGCGCGGTCGGGCGTTTGCCCTCCTTCGTAAAAAATGTATTTTTTACTCACCCTTTTTACCCTCGACAGGTTGTAAGGTTTTTTCTTGCAAATTTTAAATTTTTGCTCAATTAAATTAAATCCGCGTGATAGCAAGACCACAGAGTGGTCGCTCGCAGGTCAAAGAGAGGCGAAGCCGAACAAAAAAATGTGACGGAAAGAATCTCAAAGTTTGTGAGGGCGCCTCCCCAACCTTACTTACAAATCCTGCGCAATATGTGGGTTGTTCAGCAGTTCGTCCATGGCGGTTTTATTTTCAAACGCTGTGTCTTTAACAAAATTTAAAGTTGGTACATTTTTAAGGCTTAAATTTCTAGCCAACTGCCCACGAATATAAGGAATATGTCGCCTCGCAGCTTTAACCACTTCATCGCCACCAATGCCACCCAATGGTAAAATATAAGCCACGGCAACTTTTAAATCGGGGCTTACTGTCACTTCGGATACCGTAATAATATGGTTTTCCAAAACCTCATCTTGAATTCTATAGCGGCTAAACATGTCCGCCAATTCATGGCGCAACAGCTCACCAACTCGCAATTGCCGTTGTGATGGTGCTTTAGACATATTCACCTCCAAAAATAAAAAAGACGCACCCTTAAAAGATGCGCCCCCAAGTTATAAATAATTACGCATCTAGTTTGCGTTCAATCACTTCAATTTCAAAACATTCAATTACATCATCAACCTTAAGGTCGTGATATTTCTCAAACGCCATACCGCACTCTTGCCCAACAATAACCTCTTTCACTTCATCTTTAAAGCGTTTAAGGGTCGATAGTTTGCCTTCGTGAATAACCACATTGTCACGCAATAACCGCACAGATGAGCCACGGCGAACAACGCCTTCGGTTACTGTACAACCACCAATTTTACCCAATTTAGAAATATCAAATATTTCCAATATTTTGGCATAACCAATAAAGTTTTCTTTCAAAGTTGGGTCAAGCAGGCCGCTCATCGCGTCACGCACATCGTCAATAAGGTTATAAATAATCGAATAATAACGTATCTCATTGCCTTCTTGTTCAGCTTGGGCTTTGGCTTGCGGGTTGGCTCTAACATTAAACGCCATAATAATTGCGTTCGATGCAGCGGCTAAGGTCACATCGGTTTCGTTAACCGCACCCACTCCACTATGAATAATTCGCGCCTTAACTTCATCAGTGCCCAATTTACTAAGCGCACCTAAAATAGCTTCGACAGAACCCTGCACATCACCTTTTAGCAATATGTTAAACTCTTTCATTTCCGAAGCTTTAAGCGATGCCATCATAGATTCAAGGCTCGTAATACCGCTATTATCGACAATGCTAGACATATCACGCACTTTGTTAATACGATATTCAATCAACTCACGCGCTCGTGCTTCGGTTTCTACCACTGCGAATGGTTCACCCGCTAATGGCACGTCCGACAAACCTAATATTTCAACAGGCATCGAAGGTCCTGCTTTAGCAACATTCTTATCATGGTCATTAATCAATGCTCGAACTTTACCATAGGTTTTACCTGCTACAATAATGTTGCCAATTTTTACTGTACCATTCTGCACCAACATTGTGGCAACAGGGCCTCGACCACGGTCAAGCTTGGCTTCAACCACCACACCATCAGCAGGGCGATTGGGGTTGGCCTTCATATCAACCAATTCGGCTTGTAATAAAATAGCATCGAGTAATTTATCAAGGTTGGTTTTTTTCAAAGCCGACACTTCAACTTCAAGTATTTCACCACCTAAACTCTCGACAAACACTTCATGTTGCAACAATTCATTACGCACACGGCTAGGGTCGGCACTTGGCTTATCCATTTTATTAATCGCAACAATAATTGGCACATTGGCAGCTTTAGCATGATTAATGGCTTCAATTGTCTGTGGCATTACACCATCATCAGCAGCTACAACCAAAATAACAATATCGGTCGCATTGGCACCACGGGCTCGCATTTCAGTAAATGCAGCATGACCGGGAGTGTCTAAGAATGTAATTTTATCACCAGTATCTGTTACCACTTGGTAAGCACCAATATGCTGAGTAATTCCACCCGCTTCGCCATCAACCACATCGGCATTTCTAAATGCATCAAGTAAAGATGTCTTACCATGGTCAACATGTCCCATTACCGTAACAATCGGTGCGCGAGTAACCAATAAGCTTTCATCGGCTTCAACAGTAATAAAACCTTCTTCAACATCAGCTTCAGAAACACGTTTGGCTTTATGTCCCATTTCATCAACAATAAGCTCGGCCATTTCGGTGTCGATATTGTCCGAAGGTTTAACCATCTGCCCTTGTTGCATCATAATCTTTACAACATCAACAGCGCGTTCAGACATACGGTTAGCAAGTTCTTGAATGGTAATAATATCAGGAATAATAACTTCACGTGCTACTTTTTCACGCGGGGTCTGAATGCCACGTTGTTGCTGTAATACCCGCTTTTGGCGGCGGCGCATAGATGCCAATGAGCGTTCACGCGGTGCATCAGAGTTTAAAGCGTTGGATAAAGTTAAACGTCCACGGTTGCGTTCCGTAACCATGCCTTTGTTTTTATTCGGTGTGGCACGGTTTTGGTCAGGACGTACCTTTTTTGCATCCATACCAAATGTGCGGCGTGGGGCTTTGCTTGTTTCAGTCGATTCCGCCACCATAGGTGTCGAACGCTGAGGTCTATCACCAGTAGGGCGACGGTCATTAGTAGGTCGCCTATCGGTCGGGCGTTTGTCGCCTGTCGGTCTTCTATCACCAGTAGGGCGTCGTTCACCTTGGGGTGACGCATTGCGATCAGGTGTTTTTTCGTCACGCCTTTGTGGTGTACGCGAACGTTCTTCGCCACGGCGCACATTATTAGGGCCAGCTTTACGTGTTGTCGGGCGCGCCTGCTCTTTAGCGGCAGCCTGTTTAGCAACAATTGCGGCATTGTCTTTGGCAAGTTTTTCAGCTTCTTGAGCTTTGGCTTGCGTTTCTTCCGCAAGGCGTTTTGCACGCTTGTCATCAGCTTCTTTTACACGACGGTCTTCATCGGCTTTGCGGCGCGCGGCATCTTGTGCGGCATTGGCGCGGGCAAATGCCAAAGCGCGGTTGCGTGCTTCTTGTTCAGATGTCGATAATCCACCTTTTGGTGCGCCCTTAGAGCCACCCTTACCAGCCTGACGGTTTTTCGGCTTGCCACCACCCACTTTAGCAATAGGTTTTTGTAATGGTCGCGCGGCAGGCTTGTTAGGAACAAATATTTTTTTACGCTTTTTAACAACTTCAACAGTGCGCCCACCGCCAATATGGCGTGTCCCACCGGCATCGCCACCAACTTTTAGTTTTAACTTTTTACGACTATTGTCGTCAGAATTATTATTATCCGTCATGGATGTCTCTCCATGCCCTTAATATTTTGGGCATATAAATCAAATTTAAGCATCACTTAAATGCTCAAGCTTATACAAGTTGCTACACCTATATTCCTTTATCGCTAAAAAAGCGACTGTTTTTGCGTATTTATTCGCCAATAATTGTAATCATGTTTTGTTTGCCATGATATTTATCCCATTTTTCGATTTTAGCCAGCAAAGACATCGCCATAGCACCGCTTTTAATCGCAATGTGTATGGTTTTTTCTCGCCCCAAGCATTTATCTAAATCCTTAGTGCTAAAGTGATCAATTATATAACATTTTTTGCCTTTTTTCTCGACAATTGTTCTCATTTTCGCGGTTAATTTTTTACGCGTATCCTTACCCGCATCATTGGCGACAACATAAATACGTGTGCGCCCCGAAAGAATACTTTCTTCAGCTTTTAAATGCCCCATTTGCAAATCACCCGCCTTACGACAAATGCTCAAAGCATCAAGTACATTTTTTTCCAACAAATCAGCTATTAAATCCACCATATCTTTATTCACAGTAACTTTTGTTTTAAAAGCTTTGGCGAATAAATTTTTATCAATAACCTGTTCAATGTCGGTTTTAATCGCGTTAACCCAAGCCCCACGCCCAGGCAGTTTGCCTTTAATATCGGGCGTCACAACCTTGTCGGGCGAAACCACAAACCTAATCATATCTTGCTTTTCAAGCAAATCATTGCTCAACACACACTTGCGTGTTGTGTCAACCAGCTTTGGTTTAAAGTTTTGTAATTTATTTGGGCTTTCTGTCATTAATATTTACGCTTCTTCCGTGCTTGTGGTTTCTTCTGCTTCTGTTTCTACTTCTGTTTGTACTTCTGTTTCTACTTCTGTTTCTACTTCTGCCTCAGGTTCAGGCTCAGGCTCAGCTTCAATCCACCCAGCTTTAATCCGCGCTTCAATAATCATCGCTTCGGCTGTTGTGCGTTCAACGTTCAAGCCATCAAAATAACCTTTTTCTTTAATGGTTTCGCCGCCTTTGCGCTCAACCCAACCGACAAGGTCGTCCGAGGCACAGCCAGCAAAATCATCAATCGAGGTAATTTTTTCTTCGCCCAAACGCACCAGCATTTCTGTTGTCATATCGGTAATACCAATTAAATCAGGCTCAATGCCCAATTCACCACAACGCGCCTCAAGTTCGGCTTGGCGTTTTTCTAAATATTCGACAGCACGTTGTTGAATTTCAGCAGCAGTATCGGCATCAAAACCTTCAATTGCCGAAACTTCTTCAGGCGCTACATAAGCCACTTCTTCAAGTGTGGTGAAGCCTTCGGTTGCTAAGAGTTGCGAAATGGTTTCATCAACATCTAAAGCCAGAGTAAAGCGGTCAGCAATGGTCTTAAATTCAAGCTGATGACGTTCACTTTCTTGCTCTTCAGTTAAAATTTCAATGTTCCAACCTGTCAATTGAGTGGCAAGGCGCACATTTTGCCCGCGCCGCCCAATGGCAAGCGAAAGTTGGTGTTCAGGCACAACCACTTCAATTCTATCAAGCTCTTCGTCAAGCAATACTTTTGTGACTTCAGCAGGGGCTAAGGCATTAACAATAAACGATGCCAAATCTTCAGTCCAAGGCACAATATCAATTTTTTCACCGCCCAATTCATTAACCACCGCCTGCACGCGCGCACCGCGCATACCGACACAAGCGCCAACAGGGTCGATAGATGAATCCGAAGATATAACCGCAATTTTAGCCCGACTACCAGGGTCACGCGCTACCGATTTAATTTCGATAACACCATCAAAAATTTCAGGCACTTCTTGGCTGAATAATTTAGTCATAAACTCAGGTCGTGCGCGCGATAAGAAAATCTGCGGGCCTTTTTGTTCATTACTAACTTCATAAACAAACGCGCGTACACGGTCACCATTGCGCAAGCTTTCACGTGGCAACGCTTCATCACGGCGAATAATCGCTTCACCACGTCCAAGGTCAATAATCACATTGCCATACTCAACCCGCTTAACCACACCATGTACAATTTCACCAACACGGTCTTTATATTCATTATACATGCACTCACGCTCAGCATCACGCACTCGTTGCATAATAACCTGCTTAGCACTTTGCGCTGCAATACGCCCAAACTCTATCGGCGGTAAAACTTCTGCCAAAATATCGCCATATTGCGCATTTGGGTTGCGGCGGTGCGCTTCTTCTAGGCTAATTTGCTGGCTGTCATTTTCAATTTCTGACGACACTTCTAACAAACGCTTAATAATGGTTTCGCCCGTCACAGGGTCAATGGTCACTTGAATGTTATTTTCAATGCCATAGCGCGTTAACGCGGCTTTGCCAATAGCGTCCGACATTGCTTCTAAAACAACATTTTTATCAATCTGTTTTTCGGCAGCAACAGCATTGGCAATCTGTAGTAATTCCAAGCGATTTGCGCTCATTGCAGCATCAGTCATTTTGTTCTCCATCTTGTTTAGCTTCTAATTCTTGTTGAGCAAGCTTAACCTTTTGAGCGGTTTTACCTGCTTTTAATAACGCGTCGTTAATAACCAAACGCGCTTCTTCAATATTGTTAAAGTCCAAACCAATTAATTGTGGTTCTGAAAACCCGTGCATTTCAACAAAAACCCGCACTTCTTTTGTTTCACTGTCAAAACCTTCAAGCACACCTCTAAACCGCTTGCGCCCATCAACCATGTTGGAAAGTTCAATTTTAGCCTCAAGCCCTGCATTGCGTTCAAAGTCACGCGGGCGAACCAACGGGCGCGCCATACCGGGTGACGAAACTTCAAGGCGATATTCATTGGCAATAGGGTCTTCAACCTCAAGAATAGGCGATATAGCACGGCTAATCGCTGTGCAATCATCAATACCCAAAGTGCCATCAGTTAAGTTTTCCGCCATAATTTGCACGGTCAAACCTTCTTCTTCACCCATAATACGCACGCGCACCAAGTCAAAACCCGTATCTTCAATAACAGGCTCAATAATTTCGGCAATAATTTTGGCAAGCCCTTGCTCTTTGGCTAATCTTTTATTTGTATCGTTCATTAACAATAATTTCTTAAACAGTTGGCAATAAAAAAAGCGGGTCACTGTTGCGGCCCACTCATAATATCTATGAATTTTATAGTAATATACTCAATTTTCTATGATTTGGCAAGTCTTAAGTTCAGGTTAATTTACAGTGGTTTGGTAAACTTGCATTTTTTTAACTTAATCGGCATTTCTCACTTGCTCAACCCTGCTTTAAAGGCTTACACTAAAATTACAATTGATGTTTGGAGCGTAAACTTTGCTTTTTCATCAAAGTCAAAGTTAGCTCTTTAGATGTTGATTGAATGTTAGGGTATTGTCCCTTTCATGAAACTAAGGAGAAATTATGCAAATACAAATTACTGGTAAACAATTGGATATTGGCGATGCTTTCAAAGAGCATATCACAACCAGCATTACCAATATTGTGTCAAAGTATTTTGACAATGGTCGAGCATCTGCTTTTATTGTTGTCAGCAAAGAAGGGCGTAGCTTTACAGCAGAATGCGCATTGCATCTCGACTCTGGAATGAATTTAAACTCGCATTTTCAAGATGGCGATCCCTATAGCAGTTTCGACGAAGCGGCAGAAAAACTTGACAAAAGGTTACGAAGGTATAAAAGACGACTTAAAAATCATCATAAAAATGGCGCAAACCCCATTAAAATGATGGAAGTTTCGGATGTTATCATTGCAGCATCTGATGACCATTCGGACGAACCAAGTGACTTGTCGCCAGTTATTGTTGCAGAAAACACAACAAAAATTAGTGAGCTTAGTGTTGGCGAAGCGGTCATGCAGATGGATATATCGGACAAAGCGTTTTTGGTCTTTAAAAACGGGGCTGGAAATGCTATAAATGTGGTATATCGCCGTGATGATGGCAATATTGGGTGGATAAATCCCGAGAATTAATAGGCAAAAGGTCTATAAAGTTTAAGGAGTTAGAATGCAGATATTTATTCTGCATTCTTTAATATGTGTATATGGAAATTTCTAGTTTTTTAACGCCAGACAGCGTTTTTGTTAATATTAAAGCCAAAAGTAAAAAGCAAATCCTACAGTATATTAGTGATGAAGCGGCAAAAATTTGCAAAATAGAGTCGCGAGAAATTTTCGATAGCCTACTAGAACGCGAGCGATTGGGCTCAACAGGCGTCGGTAAAGGCATTGCCATTCCACATGCTAAATTTAAAGGTTTAGACAAAATCATCGGTATGTTTGTAAAGTTGCAAAACACGGTCGATTTCGAATCCATAGACGATAAACCCGTCGACCTTATTTTTTTACTCATAGTCCCCGAAAATGCAGGTGCCGACCACTTAACCGCCCTAGCCCGCATCTCTCGCTTTATGCGCAATAATAAAAACATAGAGGGCATACGCGGCGCCGATAATGTCGATAGTTTATATGCTATATTAACTGCTGAAGCGGGTTGATACCACAGGTAAAGGCACTAT
>CAZHCZ010000002.1:0-29343 GCA_964531635.1 uncultured Hyphomicrobiales bacterium
TTAAATAGTTAGACTATTTTTGCAAACGCTTGCAACACGATAGTATTGGTTTAGCAATAGTGTGTCAACTATCAAAATCAACTGGCTAATTTATTGATGACTTAACGCTATTTCTAATAATAGATTTACACTGAAATAGCCTTGTTTCGCTTGGGCGTTCAGGATTTTCGATGGTATTGAATAATAACTCCACAGAACTGTTGATGATATTATTAACGGGTTGCTCAATTGTGGTTAAATTAAATACCGACCAACCAGACATTTCTATGTTATTAAAGCCGATTAGAGCCATTTGATCGGGTATTTTTATATGATGTAATTTACAATAATCAATTGCCCCGATTGCTAAAATATCGTCGCCGCAAAATACAGCGTCGCATTTATTATTATGAATTATTTCGGCCATTTTTGTTTTGCCAGATATATAATCATAATTATCGGCAAAAATTTCTATAGACAGTTTAATATTACTTTTAGCCAAATGGTCTTTAAAACCTTTTAAGCGATCTTGCGTGGTGTTGGATTGTTTTGGACCACCTAAAAAGCCAATATTTTTATAACCTGACTTTATAAATATCTCGGCGGCCAATTCCCCGCCTTTTATATTGTCAGCAGTTACAATATTATGGTCAAACCCGTGATGGGTTTTGCCAAAGGCATGGACAGTCGGAATACCAGTATCAAAACACTTTTGTATAAATTTTTGCGGTAAAGTAGATGAAGCGATTAAAATGCCATCGACATTATATTGATTAAGGTTATCAATAAAGCCATTATAATTTTTTGTATCGGTTAAATTGACAAATAGTGGGCGCTTGCCGCGTTTTTGTAATTCACGGGTAAATAAGTCAAACATTGGTATAAAAACTGGATTGTGAAAGTTGTTTGAAATTAGCCCTATAAGTTCGGTGCGCCGCGTCATCAAACTACGCGCCATTAAATTGGGGCGATAACCTAACGCATTGGCGGCGCTTAATACCTTTTTTTTAGTGGCTTTTGAAATACTAGCATTGGGTGTGAAAGCTCTTGATACCGCCGATATAGATACGTTCGCTTGGTTAGCAACTTGTTTGGCAGTTGTTGGACGCTTGCGGCGCGATAAATTTTCCAAACTATTCCTTATTTATAAGATTTTATATAATATATCATAAAGTAAATGATAAAATTAAGTCAACTAAAAATCTAAACTTTATATTAAAATGTGGTTCTCGAAACTTCGGTTAATGATTTTACTATATTGTAAAGTGAAACAGCTGGAGTTAAATTATATTTTAATGAATCAATCAGTTAACATATGGCATTGCAGGTTCCTAACCTTAAAACCCCACTCCGCAACCAAACTGAATAGCCCCTAGATTACTAGGCAGCTTGTAGGGAAAAACAGGAGCAAGTAGAGTTAATATGTCAAACAGTCGTTATACTGAGGAATTTAAGCGTGATGTGGTGGCTCATATCACAGATAGGGGCTATTCACATTTGCTTTGTTTTGCTTGTTCGTATAGCTGCAAAAATTGAACTGTCTATCCCAGTTTTTTTCTTTGCATAAAGCCATAGGGAAACTGACACCACCAAATTGGACAATGAATATGCGATTGCAACGGTCAGTAAACCATATTCTTCGAAAAACAACAAAATTACTGCAATTGCAAATAAGAAGCCGATCAAGCTTATTACTGCTGTTGCAATATGTAAATTATGTATGGCCAAGAGCAATGTTGCGGGGCCAAAAATTGCTCTGATCAACATTGTCAATGATACAATAATTAGAATTGGCACACCTACATCTGATATTTTTTCAGAAAACAACCCAAGAAGCCAACTTCCAATAACTGCAAAAATCGCTAAGGCCACAATCGAATACACAAGTGAAGCTAGGTTTGCCAAGGTAATTTTTTTGTTTACAGCTGCCATGTCTTTGGTCACCATATGCCCAGTGATTTCGGGCATTAATAATGTGTAGATTGTACGCATTCCAAACCCAGCAAGCACACGATATCGGAAACAGATGTGGAGAATGGCGATTTCAACAGTGCCAGACAACATAGTGACTATTAGCAATATCAAATCAATTGCGTTGTCCCATAGCAGAGAGGTTGCCAACCATGGGTATGATGCCTTTTTCCAACGAGGCAGTTCGTTTTCAGGTTTGGTTTTAAGAAAATCAAATTTTATTTTGGCGTTGCCGAAAAATGCCAGAGCGACAGCCACCCAGCTTACCAATGCACTGACCACCATGACATTATACACATTGGATAAAGTGTTGAAGGCCATCAATGAAAGAACGACAAGCAGGATAAGAATTGGTCGGACAAGCGTTTCTGGTAACAGACCTGCGACTTGTCGTTTTAACCCAATCATAATGACGCTGTTCAGATTTAGTAATGAGGTTGCGACGGCTGTTGCCAGCACTATAATTGCGAATAGAAAATTGTTATAGTCTAATAGATGTGGGGTAAAGTAACGGGCTATCAGTAATGTAATAAACAAAAAACTGGCTGTTATAAAAAGGTATTTTATAGCAACTAAAATATAGCCCTTGAGTAATGCGGGCTTGTCTTTGGCGGTGTATTCTGCGGTAAAAAATGTTGCTACAGAATTAAAACCAATGGGTAAGCATATGGTTAAAATGCTCACTAAAGAAACAAAAACCGCATACATGCCAAGGGCTTCAACACCAAGGTTTCGGGCAATTAAAATGTTCGCAGAAAATGCCGCAATTGCTCCGCCCAACCGACCTGTCAGCAATATAATAAAGCGTTGTAAATATTTCCATAATATTTTTGGGGTCAATTTTATGTCACTTATTTTAAGCCATGAAGTTTTCTTAGAGCTGCTGCTCGATAATCACGCAGGTGAAATATTGTATTCCCAACAAGGTTAACAATTGGTGAATTTGCATAATGGTAGCGGGGTGGTGTTTGCAAGATATGCCCAGTTTTACCAACAAAGCCTTTTTTGAATTGATGCAAACCAGCATCAAGATCATTGCCGCCCAAATCGTACCATTTTATTTGCGGTTGATTGCACAGATGTTCAGCCAGCCACCAGTGCATTGCGTATCCCGCTTTTAAGGTTAAGGCGCGCTCATCGGTAGCCCCAAACATATAGACAGCCATATTGCCAATCATTGAGATAACGCCTGCGGCCGTTGGCTTGCCTTGATGGTGAACAAGAATAATCCTTGGTTTGATTGTTTCAATACCATTATTGATGATGTCTTTGAGTGATCCAATTGCTGATGCATCCAAAAATTGTTTTCGTTCGATCATTTTAGCATAAAGGTCGGTGAAAACCTCTAATCCGTGTTGATTGTCGGCAAAGCTGATTTCAAAATCATTTTTGTGAGCCTTGCGCATATTATAACGCCATTTTTGGTTCAAACTGCTCATGAGTTCATCAGGGCTTTGGTCGGTGTTAACGATATATCTGTCTGGTGCTGCAAGCGTGCTGCCCGTTTTGAACCCAAGTTCGCCTAAAACTTTAGATGTTTTTTCGTTAGCATTGGGAATAGCCTGAGGCATAATAGTCAGGTGCATATTGCGCTTTTCACAATATTCAGCCATCAAGGCTTGAACGATCAGCCGATAGCGGCTCTCGTCTGGGTTAGAATTTTTCAGGCACCAAATTGGGCCCCATTTTAATATTGCTAGACCCGTTGTGCTGAGCGGTATTTTTCGCACAATTAGCACTGCCCCGCCAATTGTTTTGTGTTGCTGTTGTATTTCGACACATTCAATTTTATCTTGACCCCAGTGGGCGGCATTAAAAACGCCAGTTTGTTCGGGGATAATATCATCGAAAAGGGTCGCTAACTCATCCCACTGTTTAACAGAAATAGTTTTCAGCGTAATGTCTGAGCTTGCTAGGCAAGATGTTTGCGCGGGCGCGTCACAATCCACCAAATTGGCAGATAAAACGGCTTGTGCTTGGTTTTTGTTTATATTGCTGTCCATGTTTATTTCCTCATCACGTCCTGATAATTTTCTTTTTTGCTAGAAAGCGGCTCGGGCGATTTCCATCGTGCGATGCGCGGTACAACATTCCACAATGCCATCAACCCTGGTTTGGGGTCAGACAGGCTAAACACCATATGCACATTAGATTTCAGACCACTCAAAACGGCTTGAAAACATCGTTTGGTTGCGCTAGCAATATTAATCTCACCGCGCAGATAAGCGATTTTGGTTCCCATCAAATCGCCACTTGTCCAGCAATAATGTATGCCTGCTTTAGCCATGAATGGTGTCTGATCGGGTAATTTTCCTCGTGCTTGATCAAAAAGATAACTACCCAACTCAAGGCCTGCATATTCTGGTAGGGCATGGTTGCCAGCAATACGCGGATTAATCTCAAGAAAAGAGGTTTCTCCCGTTTGACAATCAACCAAATATTGCGCACAACCAATGCCCGTGTAATTAAGCGCTACGAGAAGGCGCTTGGTTTGTTCAACCAGTTCACTGTTTGTTGACAATGTAACACCGTCAACAGCAAGCCCAGTATCATCAATACTGTCAGTGCGGTTGATAACGGCATGTAGGCACTTTACAAGAGTGCCGTCTTCACAAGCAAAATAAATGTTACGCCTTTTTCCAGTAAACTTCTTCTGAACCAGCAATTCAATTTTTTCTGACTTTAAAGTGTCTATGACATCGGTAAATGTCTGTTTATCTTCGATGAAAATTGCTTTTTTCCCATCCAGCCGTTTGGTCGAATCAATTGGTCGTATGACAAATGGAAAACCAAAATCTTCGGCAACTTGGGTAAATTCTTTTAGTCCTGATACAGATGCAAATGGTGCTGTTGGCACGTCATTCTCTAGTGCTAACTTCATCATATAGTGTTTATCCAGGCAGTTTTTAATCACTTTGGCTGGCATAGAAATAATATCGGGGAAAGGCCTAAAACGGTCTTCATGTTCGGCAATTAGGCGAACATATTCTTCGGCAACGAGGTAAATTGCAACGATATCAGGTCTGCGGTCAATAAAGTTGTAAATTTCTTCAATAAATAAATCAGGGCTTGACGTTAAAGGAGAATGATCCCAAATTTCTGAGACAGCATTGGAAAAATCACAAGACTTATCGCAGCCATGAGAACTCACTATAATATTGTACCCGCGTTTTTTTAGTTTTCTGGCAAGCGTAAGTGATGGTCGGTAATTGCCAAGTAACAATACTGATTTAATGATATTTTTCATCTTGGTTATTGCTCCTGCTTTATATTATTTTGGTTCGGATAAACCAGAGTTTTGGCAAATGTTGTGACATGAAATGATGCCCCGAAAAATATTCCAAAGAATTTAACACTGTCTTCTAGCGTTACAAGCAACGGGTTCAGACTGGTAAAAATAGTATCAATTGCCATGGCTTAAGAACGCCCTCTTAAATGGTTTGAATTGAGTTTTTGGTTGTGAATATCTAACGTCGATTTTAAACCAATGGCAGGTTGCTTTTTAGAAACGTCTTTATTGATGAGATTGCGGCATTTTTTTAAATTATTTTGTAGCAATGTACGCAGTTTTGGATGTCGTATAATGTATTTTTTTATTGACAGTCGCAGACCAATCATAGCGCAAATTAGTTTGCCCCTAAATGTGAATTCACGGGTAAAGTGAACCAATGGAATGCGCGTATCGCACCACTCATCTTTGTATGCTTCATCACCGTTCATAAAATCATAATATTCTAACCCCGACCGAGAAGCAAATTCCATTGTTTTAACCAACAACAATGTTCCTATTGAATAATTTTTACCAACATCTTCTGAAAAAGATGCAACATAATAATAATAGTTTTCTTTTGTTACAAAGGCAAGCATACCTGCAATCATTTCGCCGTCAAGGAACAGCCCAAAAACGTGCAATCGGCTGTTTTTACTGGCGATGGCTTTTGGGATTGTTAAACAAGTCGTCGTGGGTTGGTTGTCGGTATAAAAGGGGTTGCGTTTACCAGATTTGTCGAGTTGATCAGACTTCCAGTCTATAATTTGTTTTGCCGCTGCTAAGTTTTCATTCAAGCCACGAACCTGACCAAATGTTACTTTGCCAACGCGCTTTAAAGCCCGTAATTTACTGCGCAATCGCTGGCGTGATTTGGACGACCTGGTGGCGGCAAACAGTTTGTCCCAATTTTGGTGCAGCGCTAGCGCATGTGAGCTGAACTCGGCACTTAGGGTCTGTGAACGGGCATCGTTAAATTGTGTGCCAACCAAGTCAGTTTCTGCGTTACGGATAAGATGTGCTGCATGAATTGTAGGGAATGTAAGATGAATCATATCCAAGACTTTTGTTAATAAATCCTGAGGCATTACTGCAGCATATTCACGATTAACGATCATACCATTATAATCAGAAATTTTATGACCGAGCCAAGTTAAACTATCCCCTAAAAAACCGCTAGCGCGGGCAAATGGAAGTATCAAAATTGGTTTATTATTCCTGAATCCCACTACAAAAATATGGTTGTTCTGTTCATAATTTACGTCTTGTTTTTTGGCATCTATAATGGAGTTTATCCATTCAAATTGTCTAAAAGGGCAGCTGTTGCTATTCGCCTCTATTTCTGTCCAGAAATCTGCAATTTCATTTATATCTTGATACCAGTAATAATCGCAATTGTCATAAAGACCTATATGGTTGCTGAGTTTGCCTTCTTGCACATCACGTCCTTGACTGGTAAAATTATACATATACTTGCTATTCATAACTAGATTCCACCCCTTAAACTTGAATAAAGCAAGGACAGTGTATACTATTTGTTTAAAGTTTTAGTCTATTATCATCTAGTATAGACAAGAGATATAGTTAATTGGTTAAAATGGACGGTATAAAATTATTAAATGCAAATGCACTTATTTTTATTGTCTGTATTTAGTGACCTTACCTATGATTTTTACGCTTCGGTCAACAGCCTTATTATACTGTAAAATTAAACAGGTAGGTCACACAGTTTACAAATTTGACAATAAATCCATACTCAAGTTTTGACAGCTCTATTTGTGTGAGTTATGATTGTGTTAGGCAAAGATAATTGCGTGCGGAGCAAAATTATTTTACGCAAATTTTGATGGAGATGGTTTTGTTTTTAAGTTTTTTTGATATTTTTAAAATAGGCGTTGGTCCTTCATCTTCTCACACCATGGGCCCAATGACTGCGGCGTTTGCGTTTATAACTGTTTTAAAAACGGGTAATAATGGGCAATTTAACTCTAATGATATTGTAAAATTAACCGCCTCACTGCACGGTTCACTGGCATTCACAGGCAAAGGTCATGCGACTGATAGAGCGGTTATATTAGGTTTGTCTGGGTTTGAACCGCATACTTTAGACCCCGATAAAGCCGAACAAACGTATGCTAATATTTGTAAATTTAAAAAAATAAACCTAAATGCTCATCAAGCTCTTGAATTTAACCCCGAGGTTGATTTAAAGTTTGACTATGAAAACATCTTATCCCTACACCCAAATGGCATGAAACTATTTGCATTAAATGCCGCAGGGCAGGTGGTGTTTAGCGAAACATACTATTCTATTGGCGGTGGGTTCGTTCTAACAGAAGCCGAACTTATCGCATCCAAATCCGAAGATCAAACCGATAATAGCTCAGAAACAAACTACCCATACCCATTTCATTCCGCCACTCAAATGTTATTAATGGGCGAGAAGGCAGGGTTAACAATTGCCCAAATGAAACGTGCCAATGAGCAGGTGGCTTTAAGCGAACAGGAGTTCGATGTAAAGCTCGGCGAAATTTGGAACGCAATGAATGATTGTATCGAACGCGGTTTAAACCAAGATGGTATATTACCAGGCGGTTTGTCGGTAAAACGCCGTGCAAAAACAATTCGTTTGCAGCTCGAAGCGCAAGAAAAATCCAATATTGTCCAACCCCATATTGGTAATGATTGGTTGTCCGTATATGCTATGGCGGTTAACGAAGAAAACGCCAATGGCAGCCGCGTTGTAACCTCACCAACCAATGGCGCGGCAGGGGTTGTGCCAGCCGTGGTGCGCTATTATCATAGTCATTGCACAGGTGCCGATAAAAACGGCATTAAAGATTTTCTTTTAACCGCATCGGCTATTGGCGGGTTAATAAAACATAATGCTTCAATTTCTGGTGCAGAATGTGGTTGCCAAGCCGAAATTGGTTCAGCTTCAGCTATGGCAGCAGCAGGCTTATGCGCAGCTCTTGGCGGCACCAACAGTCAAATTGAAAATGCTGCCGAAATCGCCTTAGAGCATCACCTCGGCTTAACTTGCGACCCTGTAGGCGGCTTAGTACAGGTGCCGTGCATCGAGCGTAATGCCATTGGCGCTATAAAAGCGGTATCGGCGGCTTCATTGGCTTTGCATGGCGATGGTAGCCATTTTATGCCTCTGGATAATTGTATAGAAACCATGTATCAAACAGGGTTAGACATGCGCGATAAATACAAAGAAACCTCACGCGGTGGGTTGGCAGTTAATTTTCCTGAATGTTAAAATATTTCATAATTTATAAAGCAATAAGTTCTATTATTAATCAAAGATTATAATAGAATTGGGTGCAGATATGGAATATGTAATTTTTATCAGTTTGGCTATTGTTATATTGCTAATTGTTGTAAGTATGCAACGCGAAGCCAATAAAAAAAGCCGTAAGAAATTGGTAAAAGACGTGGTGCTTAATACACGTAGGGCAACATCAAGAAATTTAGCCGAAGAAGTTTTACTTATTTTTAAAGAGTTGGATAAAGACAAAAAAATTGGGGTAACAGCATTGGCAAATGCCATTAAAGCCCGTCATGTTTTTGTAAAAGACAATATCCACTCCGAACCTAAAAAAAGCGGTGTACCAGAATTATATGACAATGATATATTGTTAAAAAAACTGAATGAAATATTATGAAATATATATTGGCAATCGACCAAGGCACGACCTCAAGCCGTGCTATCTTATTCGATAAAAATATGAAAATTTCTGCCAGTTCACAAGTCGAATTTACTCAACATTTTCCACAATCGGGTTGGGTAGAGCATAACCCCGAGGATATATGGTCAACCACATTAAACTCATGCCAAAAAGCAATGCAAAAGGCAGATGCAACCGCGCAAAACATTGTGGCGATTGGCATTACCAACCAACGCGAAACCACACTTATATGGGATAAACAAACAGGCAAACCCATTTATAACGCCATTGTTTGGCAAGACAGGCGCACCGCCCAATATTGCGACAAACTAAAAGCGCAAGGGCATGAAAACCTAATCACCCAAAAAACTGGTTTGCTAATAGACCCCTATTTTTCAGCCAGTAAAATTAAATGGCTGTTGGATAATGTAAAAGGGGCTTATCAAAAAGCCAAACAAGGCAAGCTATTATTCGGTACTGTCGATTGCTATTTAATATGGCAATTAACAGGCGGTAAAACCCACGCGACCGATGCGACCAACGCTTCACGCACTATGTTGTATAATATAGACAAAGGCGAGTGGGACAGTGAAATTTGCCAATTGTTAGACATTCCAATGAGCCTATTTCCAGAGGTAAAAGATTGCGCGGCTAATTTCGGCACAACCGAAAAATCGTTATTCGGGCGTGAAATTCCTATTTTAGGCGTAGCAGGTGACCAACAAGCAGCAACCATTGGGCAAGCGTGTTTTAAAAGCGGAATGTTAAAGGCGACATATGGCACAGGCTGTTTTATGTTGCTCAATACGGGCGATAAATTGCACTATTCAAACAACCGTTTGCTCAGCACAATTGCCTATCAATTAAACGGCAAACCCACCTATGCGCTCGAGGGCAGTATTTTTAATGCAGGCACAGTGGTGCAATGGTTGCGCGATGGTTTGGGCATTATCGACAACGCTCAGCAAACTCAAAAACTAGCCGAACAAGCCGACCCCAATCAACATATATATATGGTGCCTGCCTTTACAGGCATGGGCGCACCTTATTGGGATGCGGATTGTAGAGGCGCAATTTTTGGTCTAACCCGCAATACAGGGCGTGCCGAATTTACCCGTGCAGCACTCGAAAGTGTAGGCTATCAAACCCGCGATTTGCTAGAAGCCATGCAAAGCGATTGGGGCAGGGAAGGCGATGCAAATATCTTACGAGTCGATGGCGGAATGGCAGCGTCAGATTGGACAATAGCATTTTTAGCCAATATTTTAAACACTCCCGTCGACCGTCCAAAAACACTAGAAACCACAGCCCTTGGTGTCGCATGGTTAGCAGGAATGCAAGCGGGCTTCTACCCATCACAACAAGAATTCGCCAAAGTTTGGGCGTTAGAGCGAAGGTTTGAAGTTACAATGGATGACCCGACACGAAACAAATTATACATAGGTTGGAAAGACGCTATACGCCGAACCCTAAGCTAATTTGTATAGAAACAGCCCTTCGGCTCGACGCGGGTAAAAAGGGTGAGTAAAAAACCATATTTTTTTACGAAGGAGGGCAAGCGCCCGACCGCGAAGCGTAAGCAAGAGTGCAGAGCACCCGCCCGCAGGTCAAAGAGAGGCAAAGCCGAACGAAAAAAACAACAATTTCAACCCTATGATAGTCATGTCAGGATACCTCTCTTACTATATTCTAAAAACTAAAGTTGGTGTAAACCACACAGTCTTAGTGAAAAAAAGCTGGCAGTCCTGAAATGTTGGTGGTTCTTACATTTATACAGTCGGCTACGCCTCCTTGTTAGCACTTGCGTGCGGGCTTAAGCCCTTGCCTGCCGCGCGTCGCCCTGCATTTTCCACATCTTCAGCTTCCACTCGCGCTCACTGAAATGTTGGTGGTTCTTGGTGGCAAATGAAAGTTTTGTGCTTGTTATTAAAACCCCTATAAACACTAAATTAACATAGTCGGTGGGCGTATCATTTTTAGGCAATTGTCGATTGTTTGTTGTTCAATTTTTGCATAATGTTCAAAACGGTCAATTACTTTTGTTCCAAGTTCTTGTTCAAATTTTGCTTGGTTTGCGCCAATGTCATTATTCTGCACGGCTTCATCGCCCAAATTAGATTGGAATATCCCCGCCGCGCTCACGGGTAAAAAATCTTCATAAACAATCGGGTCAAACCGCACCAAACCACGGCTTAACAAATCATCTAAAAACCCTTCATCACCGCCGCAATTGGCAGCAGCTTTGCCTTCGTCGGTTATAGAATAGGAAAAATAAGCCAATTCTTGTTTATGAATTTCAGCCCAATCATCAGGAAAAACCTTAAAAGCTTTACTAAGTGCTTGGTAATAATCCTTAGCGTTAGAGCCATCGGGGTTGGGCAATATTTTTGCTCGTGTTTGGTCTAACAATTCATCATATAAAGCCTGCCCCTTAGGTGTAAGTGCCGCTCCACGTTGTTCAATTTCGCCAAATCGGGCTGTATGGCTGCCAGTAGAACCATCGGTAAAAGAAACCTTTTCTTCTAACGCTTTAAAACTTGTTTGGCGCAATAATATAGGGCATTTGCGGGCAGGTGGGCCTTCTATTACGGCTTTGGGCGCAATGTTATGGGCAGGCATAAGGCGTTGCACTTCGTCAATGTCGAGTGTGCGCGGGGTTAAATGGTTTATATGTGGGGTTTTAAAGCAAACAATATCTGCAATTAACCGATGCGCATTATATAAGTTATTATAAAGCGTAGCCGTTACAAGTGCTTCACTATGCCAACGAAACACTTCAATAGCTTCATTAATAAAATCATCAACATCTTTGGCACTAAATTTTCCGCAACTTTCGGCTTTTTCTACCAATGCAATTAGGCTTGCGCTAAATATTTGTCGTTTTTCTAGCGTTGCTTTAGCACTGTCACGCAGTTGTTTGTCAGCAATAAATTCCAACCGCAATAATGAAGTAAAAACCCGAAAGGGGTTAATGTCTAACGCGGCTTTTTCGATGGGTCTAAAAGCCGTAGAATGTACAGGAATACCTGCAATGCTCAAATTATAATAACCCACACCATACATGCCCATTATTGCAAATACGCGCCTCATCATGTTGAGTTCGGCGGCAGTTCCAAGCCTAATAGCCCCATGGCGTTCTTGGCTAATGCGTTTAATGCCGTTGCTTGCGTTTAATCTCTCAACAAGCTGCTTGTCTTGCGCCAACTTCTTTGTATTAACATCTTCAACAATATCGACCAAAACCCCGTAGGCAGGCACTTCTTGTCGATACATTTCCGACATTTTTTTCGAGAATTTTTGACGAATTTCATCAGCATTAATAGCAGTTTTTTTATGCATAACAATCCATAATATTGAGTAACCTAGGTTATAGCCTAGCAACTAATAAAACTATTTTCAACTTTTTTGCAAATATATAAAACTAAAGCATAGCCCATTAAAAATAAGTTTGGCAAAAGCACCATATAGTATAATAATTATAGCATCTAAATTAAAGTACCGAGCCCAATGATAAAAATAAACAACAAAACCATGCGCAATCTTTGGCTGCAAACCAATGGCTTGTCCTCTGCACCCACAGGGGCGTTAGATGTTATGCAAATCATCAAACAATTGGGCTTTGTACAGCTCGATACCATTCAAAATGTATCTCGCGCCCACCATCATATTGTCTGGTCACGCAACCAAAATTACAAAGAATTTATGTTGGACGATTTGTTAAAAGCCAAGCATAATATATTCGAACATTTTACTCATGATGCCTCGGTGCTGCCAGTAGATTTCTACCCCATGTGGCGGCGGCAATTTGCGCGTAAAAGGCAAAAACTCAACAGTTCAAACTTTTATAAAACCAAACCTAATAACAAAGAAATGGCGGCAATAAAGCTAAGAATAAAAACCGAAGGGGCATTATCGACCCACGCATTTAATAGCAAAATAACCAATAACAAACACCTATGGGCGCGCCCGCCGCATAAATTGGCGCTAGATTATATGTGGTATTGCGGCGAGCTTTCCACCTCACACCGCGAAAAATTTATAAAATTTTACGATTTAACTGAAAATGTTATTCCTCAACATATTTTAGAGCAAAATATCCCCGATAACGAGCAGTTAAATTGGCTGTGTATGGCAGCCTTAGACCGCTTAAGCGTTGGCACATTAAAAGATATTAAATGCTTTTGGGAAGCCGCCGATATTACCGAAGTGAAAGCATGGGCGCAACATGCCAAACTCACACCCGTTAAATGGCAATCTTATAATGGCGACTGGCACGATGCCTTCGGCGCTAATAATATAAAACAGCGTATAGAACAACTTAAAAACCCAACACAACGCTTAAGAATTATCAACCCGTTCGACCCCGCAATTCGCGATAGAATAAGGCTTAAAAACATTTTTGGGTTAGATTATAAAATAGAAATTTTCGTTCCTCAGGCGAAACGAAAATGGGGTTATTATGTTTATCCATTGCTAGAAGGCAATAAATTTATCGGCAGAATAGACCTAAAAGCGAACCGCAAACAATCGGTTTTAAAGGTTCTTAACCTTTGGCAAGAACCTAATATTCAATGGACTGAGGCGAGAAGTAAAAAACTAAATTTAGAATTACTACGCCTAGCAAAATTTGCAGACCTTAAAGAGGTTGTATGGCTTAAGTAACCTTTAGCCCGCCTTGCGAATTTCATCTGTAAACTTTTTAACTTCAACCTTAAGTGTGTCAGATTGTTGCAACAGTATGGTGGCTGAACTCATAACTTCGCTTGAGGCTAAATTTACACCCTTAGAAGCCTGTGTAACGCTATCAATGCTTGTCGATACTTCTTGTGTACCATTGGCGGCTTCTTGTGCGGCGCTGCTAATTTCATTGGTGGCATAGCCCTGTTCTTCCATAGCGATTGCCACAGCGACCGAAATGTCGTCAACCTTTACAATGGCTTCGCTAATTCCGACCATAGAATTTATAGCTTTCTTTGTGGCTTTGTCCATCTCGCTTATATGCAGGGTAATTTCATTGGTTACCGTTGCCGTTTTGCTGGCTAAATCTTTCACTTCCGATGCAACAACCGCAAACCCACGCCCCGCTTCACCAGCACGGGCAGACTCGATAGTGGCGTTTAGCGCCAATAAATTGGTTTGGTCAGCAATAGAGGCAATTAATGCCACAGCCCCATCTACTTTTTCAATGGTTGCCGAAAGCAATTTCATTTCCTGACTTGTGCGGGTCGCTTCAGTAACTGCATTTTTAGAAGCGGCTGAGGCGTTAGAAACCTGCGCATTAATTTCGACAATAGACTGAGTTATTTGTTCACTCGCCGCAGCGACAGATTGCACATTGGCACTCGCCGCATCAGATGAGTTGGAAACAGATGCCGCATTTTTACTGGTTTTGCTTGAAATATCTGCCATAGATTGCGCTGTTTGTTGTAATTTTGAAGATGCCTGCGAGACACTATCAACAATAGAGCCCACATTTTCATCAAAACTATCAGCCATTTTATTCATTAAATCGTGTTTTTCTTTTTTGGATTTTATTTTATTTTCACTTTGTGATTTTTCTAAATTTTGCTTTTCTAGGGCATTGTCTTTAAACACCACTAAACATTTCATCAGTTCACCCATTTCGTTTTTGGTGGGCTTGGGCAGTTCAATGTTTAAGTTGCCTTTGGCGATATCATTCATTTTAGCAATAATGGTTTTAAATGAACGGTTAATATTGCGGATAATGAAGTAAGATATTATTATAATTAATAACAAAGCAATTGTTGAAACAATAACCGTTTGCCAAAAACTAACGCTTGATTCTTCTTTTAGTATATTAATATCTTTTATCAACGCTTCTGCAACTGTGTCTTCAAGGTTTCTATATTGGTCCATTTTGCTGTTTATTGCAGCAAACCATGTTTCCATATCAAGACCATTTAATTCACCTTTAACACCACCATTAAGAATAGTTTTTCGCATTGTTTTAATGTTTTTAATAAGGTCAGACGCCATTATTTCGTTAAAATCTTCGATTTGTCCACTGGTAGCACGGCTTAAAAATAATTTATTATACGTGTCTTGTGTTTTAATGATTTCGTTAAATTCAATAATATAGGCAGGAGAAAATTTATTAGCAGAAAGCCCAGCAGATACAAGCGCTTTTTCTATTCCAATATATTCTTTAGAGCGCAATAGGCTAACATAACCGACATAACGCGTGACTATTTCTGGGTCAAAACTTACCATCCCTATATAGTCGATAAAATTAATATTCATGGCATTCAAATTTGTATAATAAGCAACAGCATCGGCTTTGGTTATAGATAATGAGTCAACTTGGCTACGAATATTTTCCATAGCATCGACTTCACTTAATAAACTTATAAATGCGGCGTCAAACTTTGGGCTGCTATAGCCGAGATCGCTATTTTTTAAATAGGTTCTTAATTTGCCTTTTTCCACATCGGTGGCTAGGCGTTGTATTTTAAGCGCCTGTGCAAATTTTTTACCGCCACTGGCAATAAATATTGAGGTCTTGCCACGTTCAATTTGTTGTTCATGCAATAAATCGTTCAACTGAGCAGAAACGCTGGTTAGCGCTATTAAGCTCTGTTTAGATTTATATTTATCATACTCGGTCCATATTATTTGCCCAGCAAAATAGACTATCGCTATAATTGGAATGATGACCAATATAATAATTATACTTGAAAACTTTAATTGTGATAAAAAACGCATTTAAACCTCTTGATTGTACCTATTGGTGTAGAACTTAGTTATTATTAATCTAATGTACCGCGGTTAATAAAACCTTAGCGTCTCTTCTAGATAACAAAATAAAGTATTATAAGGCTAGTCATGAGAAAAAACAGATTGGGTTCTTAAGCTTTAGCCCGCCTTACGAACTTCATCAGTAAACTTTTTAACTTCAACCTTTTTTAATTTCAACCTTAAGTGTGTCAGATTGTTGCCACAGCATCGTGGCTGAACTCACAATTTCGCTTGAGGCTAAATTTACCCCCTTAGAAGCCTGTGTAACGCTATCAATATTTGTAGATACTTCTTGTGTACCATTGCGGCTTGTTGTTCCTGTTGCTGGATTAATTGTTGGTTTATGTTATAGTCTATTAACAAATTTTAAAGCAGGAGAATTTATGTCCAAAACGCATCAAGATGTTCAAAAATATTATGGCGAAACATTAAAAACTAGCGACGACTTACTAACCAGTGCGTGCTGCCCTAGCGATGCAATGCCGCAATATCTCCGCCCTCTAGTTGCCAATATCCACGATGAGGTTTTAAGCAAGTTTTACGGTTGTGGTTCGCCCATTCCTCTAGCATTAGAAGGCTTAACCGTGTTAGATTTAGGCAGTGGTAGCGGGCAAGATTGTTATGTGCTTAGCCAATTGGTCGGCGAAAATGGTCAAGTTATTGGCGTAGATATGACCGACGAGCAACTAAACGTCGCCCGTAAACACGTAGATTACCACACTAAAAAATTTGGGCTGTCAAAACCCAATGTAAAATTCGTCAAACATTTTATCGAAGATTTATCATCAATAGAAAACGCAACTGTCGATTTAGTAATTTCAAATTGTGTCATTAATTTAAGCCCCGAAAAAAACAAAGTTTTTAACGAAATTCACCGTATTTTAAAAACAGGTGGCGAGTTATATTTTTCCGATGTTTTTGCCGACAGGCGTTTAAGTGACGCTCTAAAATCCGACCCTATAATAGTTGGCGAATGCCTAGGGGGCGCGTTATATACCGAAGATTACCGCCGCCAAATGGCAGCCATAGGCTTTAATATGTCCTATACAGTTAGTGACAGCGTATTAACGGTTGAGGATACAAAGTTACAAGAAAAACTTAAACACATTAACTTCACATCAAAAACCGTGCGCGCCTTTAAAATAAAATTAGAAGATTGCGCAGAAGATTACGGACATAAAGCCCAATATAATGGCAGTTTAGAGCAAGCCGAAGAGGGTTTTCTATTCGATGAAAATACTTATTTACCAACAAATGAATGGGTGAAAATTTCAGGCAACTTAGCAAATATTCTAAGCCAAAGCCGCTATAAAACTGCCTTTAAAATTTCGGGCAATTTCGACAATCATTACGGAAAGTTCACCCGCTCGTGCTGCGCCCCCAAAGCAAAGGCAACATGTTGCTAAAGCTAACTTTTTCTAGTGTTTAGCATATCGACAAGTTGAATAAGCATATCTGCCCGTTCGCCAAAAATCTCTAATTCGGCTTTCGCGGCATTTATAGTGTCTTGTGCATGGGCTGTGGCGCCCTCTAAACCCATTAAGGAAATAAAAGTTTCTTTGCCAGCTATTGTGTCTTTATTAAGCCGTTTGCCAACCTCTTCTTGGTTGCCTGTTACGTCTAAAATATCGTCAGTAATTTGAAAGGCAAGTCCAAAATGTTTGGCGTAGTTTTTAAGAGCCAACTGTTCTTTTTCGCTGGCATTGGCAATAATTGCACCCGCTTCACACGCATATTCAAACAAAGCGCCTGTTTTTTTCTGCTGTAATATAGTAATTTCATCAAGCGTAAGGCTTTTCTTTTCGCCTTCAATATCATCCAACTGACCGCCAATCATACCATAACGCCCCGAAGCTTGAGCCAATTTTTTAATAAGAATAAGGCGCGTAGAAAAAGGTAATTTTGTATCGCTAGATATAAGCTCAAATGCCAATGATAAAAAAGCATCACCAACCAAAATAGCGGTTGCTTCATCAAATTTCACATGGCATGTTGGCTGCCCTCGGCGCAAATCATCATCATCCATCGCGGGCAAATCATCATGTATTAATGACGAACAATGAATAAATTCAAGAGCAGTAGCGGCTTCTATTGTGTTCTCAATATTATCCTCAAATAAACGGGCAACAGCAAACATTAAATAAGGTCGCAAACGCTTACCGGGAGTTAACGCACCATAACGCATTGCCGCCTCGAGTTGGTTATTTTGCTCTTGACCTGCCAAAACTTGCGCCAAACGATTGTGTATAAGCGTTTCGGATTGACTAAGTTGTTCGTTTAAAGTTTTTGCAGATAGGTTAATAAGTGACATTAAAAGCTCTGATTTTATTTTATTTCATCTGTTATTGCAGAAAAATGATAAGCGTGCAATAACCTAAATTTCGGGTATAAATATGATGGTGGATATGTTTATCAGCATATATTTATCATTTTTTAAAAAAACCTGTAGATTTTTGTAGCATTCAGCGTTATAACAGCGAAAATTATTACGTTATTTATTGGAGTATTACCCATGGCAGTGCCAAAGTCCAGAATCACCCGCTCTAAGCGTGGTATGCGCCGTTCACACGATGCGCTTAAACAACCTACTTATATTGAAGATAAGGACAGCGGTGAATTGCGTCGTCCTCATCATATCGACCTCAAGTCTGGTCAATATCGTGGTCGTCAAATTTTAAAAGCGAGTGAAGAGCTATAATATAAACATACAGCTTTATCAGTTTTTAAAAAAGACGATCTTAACAGGTCGTCTTTTTTTGTTTAAAGGAATATAATTATGAATTGGGTAGAATTAACAGCAATTATTATACCGACATTTGCAATATTTTTTGTGGTGATTGACCCCATAGGCATTGTGCCATTTTTTATGACACTAACCGACGGGCTAAGCCCTGCCGCTAAAGCCAAAGTGGCTTTTCGTTCGGTGTTTATAGCCACAGTAATTTTAACTATATTTGCCGTTTCGGGCAAAATATTGCTCGAATCTCTAGGCATTAGCCTTTCGGCGTTTAGAATTGCTGGCGGTATGTTGTTGTTTTTAATTTCGGTCGAAATGTTGTTTGAACGACGCACCGAAAAACGTAAAAAGAAAGTCGATAAAACCAACGAAGAAGCCGAAGAAACATTAACCGATGATGATGAAGACGATAATGACGTGGCGGTATTCCCATTGGCCATTCCGTTTTTAGCAGGGCCGGGTTCTATCGCCTCTATCATATTGCTAATGAGTGAATATGAAGGGGAGATTGAGAAACAAGTGGTGGTTTATTTGGTTATGCTTGCTTGTTTATTGGCTTCTTATGTTTTGTTTCGCTTTACCAATAAACTCGAAAAAATCATCACCCCACAAATGACCAAAGTGGCAACGCGTTTACTTGGTGTTTTATTGGCGGCATTGTCGGTCGAGTTTGTTATATCAGGCTTAAAAACCAGCATTTTATTTTTAGGATAGGTTCTGACCCTAATGCAAGACTTTCATGGCTCAAGCACTAAACTTGTATATGGCGATAAGGGCATGGTGGCGACATCGCACCCGTTGGCAAGCATGGCCGCACGTGATTGTTTAAAAGCAGGTGGCAATGCCATAGATGCCGCCATTGTCGCCTCAGCCGTTCTATGTGTGGTCGAACCTCAATCCACAGGCATAGGTGGCGATTGTTTTGCTCTTATTAAAGCCACGGATAAAAAAATTACTGGGTTTAATGGCTCGGGTTATGCAGGCAGCAAAGCCAATTGCGATGAATTGCTACAAGCAGGTTTAAGTAAAATTCCTGCTAATGATGCACGGGCAGTTACAGTGCCAGGTGCGGTGGATGCGTGGGAGCAATTGCTTAATGATTATGGCACAATAAGTTTAGCCGATGCCCTAAAACCCGCGCAAAAATTAGCGCAAGATGGGTTTATAGTTTTACCACGTGTGGCGTTGGACTGGGCTAGTGTTGTTGATAAATTGCGCAATGATAAGGGTGCAGTTCAGCATTTATTGGTGGGTGGGCAATGCCCAAAAGCGGGTGATTATTTTAAATTCCCTGCTTTGGCTAAAACCTTACAAATATTAATTGAGCAAGGGCGTGACGGTTTTTATAAAGGCGCGGTGGCAAAAGACATTATAACCACTTTAGACAATAAAGGTGGGCTGTTAACGCTTGCCGATTTAGCCGATTATAAAGGTGAATATGTAACGCCAATATGCGGGCATTATAAAGGGCATGATATATTTGAAATTCCGCCCAATGGCTCGGGCATTACCACATTAATTCTGCTTAATATCTTGGCTAAATTTGATATGAACAAACATGCAATAGGCTCGGCTGAGCGTTATCATTTGCATATGGAAGCTGCACGGTTTGCTTATGCCTTACGTGATGATTATGTTGGAGATGAAAATATACCAATTGAAGCTCTATTGAGTGACGATATGGCAACTAAAATTGCAGCATTGATTGATATTGATAAAAAAGTTGAAAGCGCCATCGCCCCTGATTTGCCAATGAACGACACGGTTTACTTGTCGATCGCCGATGATAAAGGCAATGTGATTAGCTTTATTAACTCAACATTTGAACATTTTGGAACAGGCATTGTAACCGAAAAAACAGGCATCGCATTACAATGTCGTGGTGCAGGCTTTTCGCTAAAAAAAGGTCACCCCAACCAAATTAAACCCCGAAAACGCCCGTTACATACAATTATCCCCGCGATGGTCGAAAAAAGCGGGAAACTATTATGGAGCTTTGGGGTAATGGGTGGTGCATATCAACCGTGTGGGCAGGCATTTGTTTTGTCTAATATTATCGACTATAAGTTGGATATTCAACAAGCCATAAATTTTCCACGCATATTTATGCAGGATAATAAGCTTGGTGTCGAGAAAACCATACCGCAACATATTCGCTCCGCACTGCAAGCCAAAGGGCATCAAGTGTATGAAGCAGATATACCTTGGGGTGGCGCACAAATGATAGAAATTTCGAATAATGACGGGCGGGTGTTATTCAAAGGGGCATCCGACACAAGAAAAGACGGCATTGCTATTGGGGTTTAAACTTGTTTCAAACCAACACACAATTGGAAGTTGTTTTAAAATAATACAATTGTTTGCCATTTTAACACAGTGTTAAATGGTTTTGTCAAGGCTGTTATTCTGAATATTCTCTAAGATATTTTTAGAATTTTCATAGGGTTTCTTTGCTTGTAATGCAGGGCGCTGACCAATAAAATCGCGTCTTCTTCTATGGGTTACCTGCGCTATATATTGTGCAATAAACATAGCGTCTGAACGATATCTAAAACCAATTATTTCTTTATTTTCAGTGTGTTGAGTTAAAGCAATAGCACGGGTTGTCAGGTTTTTAGTGCCTTTGTCTTGAACATTTTCGGGGTTGATTTCTCGCGCAATATTTTCACCTTGCTGACGTGAAGAATTATAGCTTTGAAAGTTAGAACTGTGGATTTTTGCAACACGCATAATTTTACTCAATCATTATTTTAACAATTGTATTGCAAGATTTCTGCCAGAGTTTGTTATGGTTAATTGCTTTAATTAAATAAGATAATTGTTTGATTTAACTTAGTATAATTATTTGCTTGTTAATCTTTAGGTGTAAGACTTTAAAAGCAAGAAATATTTATATCGGGTAATCAATAAAATGACTGTAGCAAACTCTAATGGATTAAAAACACTTGGCACACATGACGCTTTAACGGGCTTACTTAACCGAATTGAATTGGGAAATTCACTAGAGAAATCTATTGCTAAAATTAAAAGAAAGCAAAGAGATGGTGCATTTTTATTAGTGGCTATTGATAATTTGGCAATGATAAACCAAGCCTATGGTTTAGATGTAGCCGATGACATTATTTGCGTTATTGCCACTCGTATTACTAAGTTATTACGCAAAAGTGATATTATTGGTCGGTGTTCTGGCAATAAATTTGGTATAATTTTACACAATTGCAATGCGCAGGATATAAATATAGCCGCCAAACGCTTAACAGAAACCATTAGCAAAACGGTTATTCAAACCGAAAAAGAAGCGGTTGCAGTCACCATGTCGGCTGGCGGTGTGGCAATAGCTGAAAATTCTAAAACGGCGCCAGAGATTATGCTGTTTGCTGAAGAGGCACTTATTGATGTTAAATCTCACGCAATTGATAGCTTTGCTCTTTATAAACAATCACCATCGCGTGAAAATTACCGCAAAAAGAACATCCAAATTGCTAATAAAATTGTCGATGCCCTTAACGACAGGCGGGTGAAAGTGGTTTATCAACCCATTGTCGAGGCTAAAACGGGCATTGTAAAAAGTTATGAATGTTTGGTACGGGTTTTTGCCAAAAATGGAGATTTAATTCCCAATGGAGATTTAATTCCTGCCGCCGAACAGTTAAACCTTATGCGTTTGTTAGACCATCGTGTGTTAGAAATTGCATTGCAGACATTAAAGGATGACCAGAATGTAAAGTTGGCGGTCAATATATCGGCAAAAACCATCGCTTCATCGAGCTGGTATGATTGTTTGCTTGCAGCGCTTGGTGGTAAAAAACATATCGGCGAAAGGCTGACTATAGAAATTACAGAAACCGCTTTGTTAAGCGACATTGATGATGCTAATGATTTTATAGATAAACTGCACGCCCTAGGGTGTTTGGTATCGCTCGACGATTTTGGCACAGGCTATACCAGCTTCCAAAATCTAAAAAACTTAAACATTGATATAGTAAAAATTGACGGCATATTTATTCAAGGGTTAATTGATAATAAAGACAACCAGTTTTTTGTTAATATGATGAACGACCTTGCAAAACACTTTAAAATAAAAACTGTAGCCGAATGGGTCGAAAAAGAAGCCGATGTTAAGCAGTTATGCACCATTGGCATAGACTATTTACAAGGTTTCTACTTTGGGGCAGGTGAGCCAAAACTACATATTGCCGATGCCGATGGTAAAGTGATTTTGGGCGAAATTTATCAAAAACATAAAGTTCAAGCCAAACGACTAAAACACCAAGTCGCTTAACTTTCACCAAGCAAGGTTTTTACTCGGCTGTTTAAATTAGCCAAATGGGTATCTCTAATATCCAAATCCACCAATGCCCGATGGCTATTGTATAAATAGTCCTTATTCTTACCCGACTGCCCAACCGAACGGGCGATAATTTGCGCTTGTTTTTCTAGCGATAACTTATGCGCATATTGTTCATGTTCAGTGTTTGCAACATAAAACAGTCCCATTTTTTCACCATGACCTGTTACTTGTAATGGGTGGATTACTTCATCATAAACCGAGGTCACTTGCTCACGCCCACGCAAATAATCAATGGTTTTTTCTTTGTTTTCAGGCGCAATTCTAAACGCCATACCGTGGACTTTGTCGCCTTTATCTAGCCCCAAGACCAATCCGGGGCTTTGTTTTGTACCGCGGTGGATATAAGAATAAACACAAAAACTACGCTGATAACCCACACAATATGTAGGGGCTTTCTCGGTATAATCAAAACCTGTGTGCCAAATTAATGAGCCATAGCCAAACACCCATAAATCATCAATATCTTTATAATTCATCTTTTTTATCGCGTGCAAGGTTTAAATGGTCATTTTCTTCATCTGAATCTATTAATGCTTTTCTAATGTCGCGTGTGCGTTCAAAAAATTCATATAAAGCATCGCCATCACCCCACCGAATAGCGCGTTGTAAGGCGCTTAAATCTTCGTTAAAGCGCCCTAACATTTCTAACACGGCATCTTTATTGTTTAAAAATACATCGCGCCACATTGTTGGGTTCGATGCCGCCAAACGGGTAAAATCTCTAAACCCACCTGCCGAATATTTAATCACTTCGCTTTGGGTAACTTCCTCGACATCGGCAGCCGTGCCAACAATATTATAAGCAATTAAATGCGGAATATGCGAGGTAATCGCCAACACTTTATCATGGTGAGCAGCGTCCATAATTTCGACATTACTACCACAAGCTTGCCAAAATCCCTTAACCAACTCTAGCTTTTTTGGGTCAACACCGTTTATCGGGGTAATAACACACCATTTATCATCAAATAGGCTGCTAAAACCTGCATCAGGCCCCGAATATTCTGTACCCGCAATCGGGTGGGCTGGAATAAACTCAATATCTTCGGGCAACAAAGGTTTTATTTGGTTAATAACAGCGGTTTTAACCGAGCCAACATCGCTTAAAATTGCCCCTGTTTTCATCGCAGGTAAAAATTCTTTTGCCACCGCGCCATATACCCCAACGGGTATTGCCAATATAACCAAATCGGCATTTTTTACGGCATCGACCGCAGAATTTTCTATCTTGTTACAAAAGCCAATTTCATGGCTGCGTTTGCGTACGATTTCACTGGCATCATAGCCGATTGTTTGCTTGGCAATTTTACGGTCTTTTATAACTCGCGCCAAAGAACTGCCCTGCAATCCTAAGCCAATAATTGTTATCGTTTCAAATTTTAAATTTTCCATATTTTTACGATTCTATAAACTTTTCGAGCAGCGATAAGACCAACTCATTGGCTTCATCTGTCCCTATTGTGTAACGCAAGGCATTGGGTATATTATAAGCCTCTAACCGCCGCAATACAACACCATTAGCACATAAATATTCATCGGCTTGCTTGGCTGTTTTACTGGTTTCATTAAAATGAATGAGCAAAAAATTTGTGTGACTTGGAGTAATTTTAATACCCAAACCGCTCAATCTTTGCATAATAATACCCGCCCACTTATCGTTATACGCTAAGGACATTTCGACAAAATCATTGGCAGATATTGCCGCAGCACCCGCCAATTGCGCGGCGGTGTTAACATTAAAAGGCCCTCGAATACGGTTAAGCACATCGGCAATGGTTTCAGATGTATATGCCCAACCCACGCGCAATGCGGCAAGCCCATAAATTTTAGAAAATGTCCGTGTCATAATCACATTTTCATAGGCTTCTACCAAGCCTATGCCTGCACTATAATCATCTTTTTGGCAATATTCAGCATAGGCGCTGTCGACCACCAAAACAATGTCTGCCCGCAAGCCTTTATGCAGCCTGTTAAGCTCACTGGCGGATATATACGTGCCAGTAGGGTTGCCGGGGTTTGCCAAATAAACCACTTTGGTTTTTGCGCTAACACAGGATAATATTGCATCGACACTAACGGTAAAATTTTCTTCAGGCGCAACCACAGGCGTGCCGCCATTGGCTAAAATCGCAATTTTATAAACCAAAAACCCATATTGGCAAATAATCGCCTCATCGCCCTTAGCAATATAAGCATTGGCAATAAGCGTTAAAAGTTCGTCCGAACCATTGCTGCAAATAATTTTATCGGCATTTAAATTATGCTGTTTTGCAATGGCAGTACGCAATATATTAGCGCCGCCATTGGGGTATAGGTGAATATTATCAGCCAAACCAGCAATTGCCACCCGCGCTTCGTCAGGCGCACCATGCGGCGTTTCGTTAGAGGCGAGGTGAAAAAGCTTAGGTACATTACCCATTTGCCCACCACCCGCTTTATAAGGGTTAATTTGTAAAATGCCTGCTTTGGCTTTGGGTGTTTTGTTTAGATCTGTCATTTTATACCTTGCCGTAAACACCGAGCCAAGTAAGCCCGTTTTTTTGCAATATTGGGTCTTGCCTGTCAATAAACCCTTCAACTATGCAATGGTTTTCTAAATATTCACTTATTTTATAACCCAAATTTTCAAGTGCCACTTTGTCGTTTTGGTTTACTGCCAACACGCTAAAATCATGTTTTGTAACTTTTATAGGCGCATGACCCAAAACAAACATATCGGGCAGTTCTAACCCAAATTTTTGACCATCGTCCCAAAAAGGCAAACGTGCAAAAATTCGGCACCCATTAGAGCCATTAATTTTATCAATATTTTGAGTATTTGCAGGCATTAGAGCAATGTTACTTGTTGGGTCTTTAACCGCGTTTAACATTTTTTCAACCGTATCATATTCAATAATTTCAATAATTGTACCATAAAAATAACGAGCGCAATCGCGGTATAATGGCTCGCCTTTGGGTATAAACACCTTAAACGGGCATTGTAAGTGGCTAAAAGTTGCAATCATCTCGCGGAACATACGTTGTAAAGACGCAATCGGCAAACAACCCTTATGATTTTCCGAAAACCGCCGAAACATTTCTATTTCTCTATCGGCATGCATGGCGTTAACAATCGCCCCTTGCGAAGCCTTAGCGGTTTGAATATTCTGCACAAGCTCAGCACGGTTCATTAATAACTGATGAATTTTTGTATCAATCGCGTCTATTTTCGCCCGTGCAGCTAATAATGATATTTCAGTCTTTTTAGACATAAAACACAACTTTTCTAAAATAATTATAAATTTACAAACTTAATATCATCTTATATATAAGAATAGTAATTATTAAAAGCCTAAATTATGAATCACACTTCAAACATTTTTACGGATACGGCACCAATAAAACTCGATTGCGGGCATGAAATTAATTATCAGCTTTCATACGATACTTATGGCACACTTAATGCCAATAAAACCAATGCCATTTTAATTTGCCACGCTTTAACGGGCGACCAATATGCCGCGTCTAAAAACCCAAAAACGGGCAAGGATGGCTGGTGGTCAAAAATGATAGGTGCGGGCTTACCTATCGATACCGATAAATATTTTGTTATTTCCGCCAATGTTTTAGGCGGCTGTTTAGGCTCGACAGGTCCTGCATCACTAAACCCAAAAACCAACGAGGTCTATGGTCTAAGCTTTCCACTTATTACCATTTCAGACATGGTACGCGCCCAAGTGCGGCTTATTGATAGCTTTGATATAGATAAACTATTCTCAGTCATTGGCGGTTCAATGGGCGGCATGTTGGTGCTCGACTGGGCGGCAAATTATAAAGACAGAGTGGTTTCGGCCATTCCAATAGCCACCTCTTACCGTCATTCATCGCAAAATATTGCCTTTTACGAAGCAGGGCGACAAGCCGTTATGGCCGACCCTAACTGGCATGGCGGCAACTATCATAAACACGATACGTCACCCAATAAAGGCTTAGCGGTGGCGCGTATGGTGGCGCATATTACCTATATGTCCGAAGCCAGTTTACAAGAAAAATTTGGGCGTAATTTGCAAGACCGCGACGTTATAAGTTTTGGCTTCGATGCCGATTTTCAAATAGAAAGCTATTTGCGCCATCAAGGCATGAGTTTTGTCGATAGGTTCGATGCCAATACTTACCTTTATATGAGCCGCGCGATGGATTATTTTGACCTAGCGGCACAATTTGATGGCAATTTAAGCAATGCGTTTGCCGATAATAATATACGGTTTTGCATTATTTCATTTACATCGGACTGGGCTTTCCCGCCTGCAGAAAGCAAAACCATTGCCCAAGCGCTTAACCGTGTTGCTGCCAATGTTTCATATGTCGAAATTACCACCGACAGCGGGCATGATGCGTTCCTGCTCGACGAACCCGAAATGTTCGACGCCATAAAAGGCTTTTTAAGCAGCAGCAACGAGCAACATAATATTAGTGAGGGGAGTTAAGCGTGATACGTAAAGATTTATCATTAATTGCCAATATGATAAAACCCAACAGCCGTGTGTTAGACATTGGTTGTGGCGATGGCACTTTGTTAAAATTACTAACCCAAAATAAAAATATAGATGCTCGTGGCTTAGAGTTAAAACAGTCCGATGTTAATGCCTGCGTGGCGCAAGGGCTATCGGTTATGCAAGGCAATGCCGATACTGACTTAACAAATTACCCCGATAATGCGTTTGACTGTGTTATTTTAAGCAAAACCATTCAAGCCACCTACCGCCCCGATTTGGTACTAGAAGAAATGCTGCGTATTGGTAAATATGCCATTGTTTCTTTTCCAAACTTTGGGCATTGGCGGGTGTTGTTATCACTGAGCTTTAAAAGAAAAATGCCGGTCACTAAAAACCTAAATTACACATGGTATGAAACACCGAACATTCATTTTTGTACAATTTTAGATTTTAGGAATTTGTGCGATGAATTGGGTATTAAGGTTGTTGAAGAAACCGTCCTTAATAAAAACAGTAAAAAATTAGGTGTTCCAAATGTGTTAGGGCTTAGTAATTTATTCGCTGATCAAGCCATATTTTTACTCACCAAAAATTAACGTCAGGACTATAACCCACCCCTGCTTAAAATTATTTGCTCAAGTTTTTTCTTGCGTTGGGTTTGGGAGGGTGGCAAAGCGTAAACTTGTTTAGAGGCCTCGATAATGGTTACTCCGCCAAGCCCAGCCCGCGCCCAAAAACCAAATTTTTCGAATGCCGATGCGGCCTTTAAAATAAAATCGCTATTTGTCGGTGGAATGTAAAGTGCGCCCGACCAACCGATTGGTAAAAACATATTGTCTTTTAACAATTGCAGCATTTGGTTTTGGCTAAACGGGTGTCCATGACCAAACGGGGTTTTGTCAACCCGCGCCCAAATGCCTGAGCGGTTTGGCACCACAAATATTGCGCGACCATCGGGCTTCAGCACCCGCCATATTTCGCGTAAACATTCACGGGGTTTGCAGCTCATTTCTAACCCGTGGACAATTAAAATACGGTCGATGGACGAATCGGCCAATGGAAAGCGGTTTTCGTCGGTTAATGCGACACAGTTCTTCTCACCCTGTGGCCAGCGCACTACCCCTTGGCGGGCGGGCATAAATGAAAATATATTCGAACATTCAGCTTTAAACGGCTCTAAATATGGTATTGCATAGCCAACACCCAAGAGTGAATAATCGGTTAAATCGTCCCATTTTTGCGCAACAGAGCGCACAATAAGCTTAGTCGCAACTTTGCCTAAGGGCTGGGAATAAAAATTTTGCAAATCAACAATGTCCATATTATAACCTTAACATAAATTTTATAATCATATATAGTGCTGTTATGAAAATTATTCAAATACCATGTAGACACGATAATTATGCAGTTCTTATCCATGATGATGTTAATAACATCACACTGTTATTTGACGCGCCAGAGCATAAGCCTATAGCTAGAATACTGAATGATAATGGCTGGAGTTTAGATGCTATTTTAATCAGCCATTATCATTATGACCATATAGAAGCTGCGGCTAGCCTTAAAAACCAATATAATTGTAAAATATTCGCACCCAATATACCGCCAGATGAACTTGTAGAAGTTGTAGATGACTTTATTCAAGATTTAAAACAAATCCGTTTTGGCGATATCCATATTCAAATTTTAAAAACCCCAGGGCATACCCTCGAGCATCTTGCATTTTATATAAAAAATCAAAAAATTGCAATTTTAGCCGATAGCCTGTTTTCACTCGGTTGCGGGCGAATTCTAAACGGCACAGCCGCACAACTGTTTAAAACAATGCAAATAATTAAAAATTTACCCGATGATACCCAATTATATTGCGGGCATGAATACACCCAAGCCAACGGAAAATTCGCCCTTGCGGTCGATAGCCAAAACCCCGATTTACAAACACGAATAAAACAAGTCGATACCCTAAGACAAAATAACCAACCAACCCTACCAACATTATTAGCCGACGAAAAACGCACCAACCCATTTTTACGGTATGATGACAACCAAATACGCCAAAACCTAGATATGCTCGATGCAAGCGATGAGCAAGTTTTCACAAAGTTAAGGCAGATGAAAGATGTGTTTTAGCC
>CAZHCZ010000002.1:29443-57270 GCA_964531635.1 uncultured Hyphomicrobiales bacterium
TGATTTGAGTTTAAGGTGACGCCGCAATTTACCTTTGCCCTCAAACAGACCTTTGGGGTCGTTTAATTTAGCCCCATTGGTAAATTCGAACGAAACATGGTTTTTACTGGCAAATATACCGCCTAAATCATTATCATTTAGGTTAAACATAATACCACCATAAATAATTCGCTCCGTAATATCAGGGTTTAACTCAAACACTATCTTACGGCATTGCTGTAAGGTTAAATATTTTTCATTGTCAATATTTCTAATATCGTCCAGTAAATCTTGCACTTTTTTATCGGCTATTTTGGGCATAATTAACTGCCCATCGGGGTGCAAATTTCGACTAAAAACCCGTTTATATCCGAAACATAGGCAATGGTTTGTCCCCATTCCATTTTACTGGGAGCGGAGATTAATTTTGCCCCTGCTTCAATGGCGGTTTTTATACCAACATCGACATTATCGGTTGTAAAAGCCAGTTCGAATGTTGGTGTGTTGGCATCAGCATTTTGAGGTGTCTTGCCCAATTGGCGTATAAGTTCTAATGATGAAAAAGCCAAAACCGTGCCGCCTGTATCCAGTTCGCCATAATCGCCACTTTCATGCAGCATTTTTTGTTTAAAGCCAAATGCCTTTACATAAAAATCAAGCGTGATTTTAACATTTTCTACATAAAGAATTGTATATCCAAATTTCATAATAACCTCTATTTATAGTTTTGTTATTTCATTATATACAGCTTTTTAGCAAAATATTGAATATTTGCGACATTGCGATAATTTTGGTCTATGTTTAAAAAATATTAAAATTTTAAGAGCAATAAATGACAGTTATTAATGTGCTATTGCCTTTGGCGATAGCAAAACCTTATTCTTATAAATTGCCCGAACATTTGAGCGTAAATATTGGCGATTTTGTTTTGGTGCCGCTGGGCAACCGTAAGCTTATTGGTGTGGTGTGGGCAGATGAGAGCAACCAAAAACCGATAGACATTAATAAATTAAAAACAGTTATCGAACGTGTCGATGCGCGTGCATTGCCTGCTGAACTTATTGGTTTTATTAATTGGGTTTGCGATTATTATTTAAGCCCAAAAGGCATGGGCTTGCGCTTGGTAATGAATGTGCCAGAGGCTTATGGTGCGGTTAAAACTATAGCAGGCGTTAAAATGGGTTCAAAAACCCTAAACCGCAAAACTGAGGCACGAGAAAAAGTGCTGAACATTGCCCAAAATGGTGGGGTATTTAAAAAATCGGAACTTGCTAAGGCTGCCAATGTTGGGGTTTCGGTGGTAGATGGTTTGTTGAAACTGGGTGCGTTGTCGCCCGCCCAAATGCCTAAATTTGCAAAATTCATCACACCAAAAACCAGCCACAATTTAGCCGAGTTGAGCGATGACCAACAGGGTGCCGCAAAACCAATATGCACGGCAATTAAAGCTCAAAAATTTACAACGTTTTTGCTAGATGGTGTAACAGGCTCAGGCAAAACCGAGGTTTATTTTGCCGCAATAGCAACGGCGATTGAACAGGGCAAACAAGCCGTTATCCTGCTGCCCGAAATTGCTTTAACGGTCGATTTTTTACAACGGTTTGAAAAACGTTTTGGCGTTAAACCCGCAGCTTGGCATAGCGGCTTAAGCAAATTTGAACGCGAACGGGTGTGGCGCGGTGTTGCCAGTAACGATGCTAAAATTGTTATCGGTGCGCGTTCGGCTTTATTTTTGCCCTTCGCCCAATTGGGGCTTATTGTGGTCGATGAAGAACATGATGGCGCGTATAAACAAGACAGCGGTGTGTTATATCATGCGCGTGATATGGCGGTGGTGCGGGCTAATATTGGTGAATTTCCGCTTGTTTTAGCCTCGGCAACGCCTTCGCTTGAAACTTATTTGAATGCCACATCTGGCAAATACCAGCATTTAGTGCTTAAAAAACGCCATGGTGGGGCAGAAATGCCGAACATTCATGCCGTAGATTTACGACAAAACACGCCCGAAAGCCAAAAGTTTTTATCGGAAAAATTAGTCAGTGCATTGCGGCAGAATTTAGAAAAGTCTGAACAAAGCCTGTTGTTTTTAAACCGCCGCGGCTATGCGCCACTTACTTTATGCCGCGCGTGTGGGCATCGGATAGCGTGCAAACAATGTGATGCTTGGTTGGTCGAACATCGGTTTAACAATAGGCTTATTTGCCACCATTGCGGGTTATCGCACACCAGACCCAACGCCTGTCCCAGTTGCGAGGTCGAAGATAAATTGGTGGCTTGCGGCCCCGGAGTTGAGCGGATTTTAGAAGAGGTTGAAATTTTATTCCCCGATGCCCGTATCGAATTATTATCCTCCGATATGAATATGAGCATTGAGCAATTACAGGATAAGTTGAATAAAATTATCAAAGGTGAGTGCGATATTATTATCGGCACGCAGATGATTGCCAAGGGGCATCATTTTGAACATTTAACTCTTGTTGGCGTTGTCGATGCCGACTTGGGGCTAGAAAATGGCGACCCGAGGGCTGCCGAACGCACTTACCAACTGCTCAACCAAGTGGCAGGGCGTGCGGGGCGCGGTTTAAAGCGTGGCAATGTCTTGCTACAAACCCACATGCCACAAAGCCCCGTTATGCAAGCGATGATAGCACAAGATAGAGAGGCTTTTTACAAAGCCGAAGCTTACGGACGTAAATTGGCACAACTGCCACCATTTGGGCGTTTGGCGTCTATAGTCATCTCATCAAAAGACCAAAAAACGGCGTTTAATTTTGCGCGTTTAATGATTGATAACGCATTAAAAACCACAGGCGTTACCATTTTAGGACCAGCCCCAGCACCAATGAGTTTTATTCGCTCGCGCCACAGAGTGCGTATTTTAATTCGAGCACCCAAAGGCTTTAAAATGCAAGACTGGCTAAAGGCAGGCATACTAAAACCCCGCCCAACTGGCGATTTGAAATTACATATAGATACCGACCCATATTCGTTTTTTTGAGAGCTATTTTTTTAACACATGCACAATGCCAACACGTAAATAGTCGTAGCCAGTATAGACAGTTAGCAAAGCCGCACCCCATAATAATGTAAGACCGATTTCGGTATTATAGGGCAGCACTTTATCGCCTGCTTCGGCGGCCAGTAAAAAACCTAGGGAAAGCATTTGTACCGCGGTTTTCCATTTTGCTAATGTCGATACGGGTATGTCGACATGTAGTTTTGCTAAATATTCGCGTAAGCCTGATAGCAATATTTCGCGACTTAAGATGATTACTGCGGGAATTATTGCATAATTATCGATGCTAACAATGCCATCTGCCACCAACATCATAAGCACAACCGATATAAGCAATTTATCGGCAATCGGGTCTAACATACGCCCAAGGTCGGACTGCATGTCCCATTTGCGGGCTAAATAACCATCGAAAAAGTCGGTAACACTCGCAACCACATAAATACCCAATGCCCACCAGCGTGCAACATCACCTGCAAAGTAAAAACAAATAACAATTGCACCAACGGAAACAATTCTAAAAATAGTTAACATATTAGGAATATTTAAGTTCATAATTGCGCCTTGCTTAACTGGGATACTGCCTAACTTCTATACACTAAAATATTTAATATAAAAACCTGAAAACTTACAAATAGCAATAATAAGTTTACATGTTTGTTATATTATTCCGATATGAAAAAAATTTTGTTGTTTTTATTTGCTGTAGTTTTAAGTTCTTGCGCGCAAGTGCCGCAGCAGCTTAAACAGTTTACCTCGCCTTATGGTGGCACTTACGCCCTGCGTTTGCCCGACCAAATACAAGTGACCGAAAATAGTTTTTTATACGAGGTCACAATAACCAACCGCGAAAATGGGTATAGTGAAAAACAAACATTTAAGCTTGAACGAATGAATTTTCACCCATTCACGCCAACTTTCAAACGTTATCAATTGCAATATTTGCATTTTAAATACTTTACTTACCCGCAAAAAATACGGGCTGAAGCCTATGAGTTTTTGCAAAAATGGGACAATAAAATTACTAACAACCCCGATTTGTTCGAGGTTAAAAAACAACTCATTTTTGCTCTTTGTAAAAAACAACCAATTGCCGACAATAAAATTGTTACCACTATTTTTAGCCGTATGAATAAAGATGATGAGTTTATAAAAATCTTCGACAATCTAGCCGCCTTTAAAAACACCAGCATTCCGACAATTGCATATCAAGATTTTTGTTAATTTATCTTTGCAAAATGTGAAATCTAATTTACTAATGGTTTTAAACAATCTTAGGAGTAATAATATGAAGTTTTTTATAGATACCGCCGATGTGGATGCCATTAAAGAGTTAAACCAAACAGGTTTGGTCGATGGTGTTACGACCAATCCATCGCTTATTTACAAATCTGGACGTGATTTTAAAGAGGTGGTTAAAGAAATTTGTGGGTTTATTGATGGGCCTGTCAGTGCCGAAGTTGCCAGCATGGAGTATGAGCAAATTATGGTTGAGGCCGAAATATTGCGTAAAATTGCCGATAATGTTTGCATTAAACTGCCCCTAACATTCGACGGCTTACGTGCTTGTAAAGCCTTGGTTAATGATGGTACACAAACCAATGTTACTCTTTGTTTCTCGGCAAACCAAGCGTTGCTCGCTGCCAAAGCGGGTGCGACTTTCATTTCGCCATTTATTGGGCGGTTGGACGATATTAACATAGATGGTATGGAGCTTATCGAAGATATTCGTATGATTTACGACAATTATGCGTTTGATACCCAAATTTTAGCCGCCTCTATTCGCAGTGCCAACCATGTTAAACTATCCGCACTTGCAGGAGCTGATGTTGCGACTATTCCGCCTAATGTTGCTAAAGGTTTGGTCAAACATGCTTTAACAGAGCAAGGCTTAGCGCAGTTCGAAAAAGATTGGGCAGCAACAGGGCAAAAAATTATATAAAAATGGCAAAAAACACAGCGGAAATAAAGCGGCTAAAACAGCTATTGGGGCAACAAGATGCTCCATTGGCTGAATGCCACTCCGCTGTAAATACTCATATTCGCAATTGGCTTATTTGGCTTATTTCCGAAAAACGCAGCAGCAACAAAACGGTCGATGCCTACCTTGCCGATTTGCAACAATTTTTTATATTCCTTACCGACCATCTTGGCGACTATGCGACAATGAAAGCGTTAGAATCCCTGAGTTTGCAAGATTTTCGTGCCTTTCTTTCGGTGCGTAAGTCAGCAGGCTTAACCGCTCGTTCGCTCGCTCGCAACTTGTCATCTTTGCGATCTTTCTTTAAATATTTAGAGAAAAACAACATTCTCAGCAATGGCAATATAAAAAATATAACATCACCAAAAATAGGGCATAGCCTACCCAAACCACTTAGCCCGAATATGAGCAAAAAACTAATTGCCGAGGTTAGCAATATCCCCCGCGACCGCACAACAGATGATGATGATTGGGTCGATGCGCGTGATATGGCGGTGCTGGTTTTGCTGTATGGTTGCGGCTTACGCATATCCGAAGCGTTAAATTTAAACGGCAAAGATATTCATGCCATAAAATCTGGCACAATGACCATAACAGGCAAAGGCAATAAAGCCCGTCTAGTACCAATTCTACCCATTGCCCAACATTCCATCGCCCATTACCAAAGCCTATGCCCCTATGTAAGCGATGCGCCTGACCCACTGTTTTATGGCGTACGTGGCAAACGCTTAGGCGCACGGGCAATTCAAAAGAAAACCGAAAAACTGCGCTACCAATTGGGCTTGCCCGAAAGCGCAACCCCCCACGCCCTACGCCACAGCTTTGCCACCCACCTACTAACCGCAGGCGGCGACCTACGCACAATTCAAGAATTACTAGGTCACGCCAGCCTATCCTCGACCCAAATATACACCGAGGTAAACGCCGAATATTTAAAAGATATTCACCAAAAATCGCACCCAAGAAATATATAGCTCACGACGAGAAAGGTTTTGCTGTTTTAACGTTCAATCTTCGTGAAAATAATCATATATTTGCTGGGCTAGTTTTTGGCTAATGCCTTTGACCATTGCAATGTTTTTTGTGCTGGCGGCGGATACGGCTTTGGCCGAACCAAAATGGTTTAACAGTGCGGCTTTGCGTCCTGCGCCAATGTCTTTAATATCATCTAACGGGCTTTTAATTAGGGCTTTTGAGCGTTTGGCGCGGTGTGTGCCGATGGCAAATCTGTGGGCTTCATCACGCATTCGTTGCATGTAATAAAGCACGGGGTCTTTGGGCGGCAGCATAAAACTTGTGCCATCGGTTCGGTAAAATGTTTCACGCCCTGCATTGCGTTTTTCGCCCTTAGCAATGCCGACCAAAATAATATCGCTAATATTTAACTCCTCAAACACCTGAACCGCTACCGACAATTGCCCCTTACCACCATCGACAAATACAATGTCGGGTTTTTGCGGCACTAAGCTTTGTTTGCTCACATCATCTTGCTCGTTCAACATGCGTTTAAAGCGTCTTGTTAACATTTCGCGCATCATTCCATAATCGTCGCCAGCGGTAATATTAGACTTAAAATTAAACTTCCTATATTGGCTTTTTAAAAAGCCATCAACCCCCGCAACCACCATAGCACCAATGGCACTGCTGCCCGATATATGGCTATTGTCGTAAATTTCGACCCGTTCGGGCATAGAGGTCATACCAAACTTTTCGCCCAATTGGGTCAATAGTTTTTTAACACTCGATGTTTCGGCAAGCTTGCGACCTAGCGCCTCTTCGGCATTGCGCAGCGCATGATTAAGCGTTTTAAGTTTGTCGCCACGTTGCGGGTGAATTATTTCTACCTTATAACCAATACGGCTCGCCAATGCTTCTGCCAATAAATCACTTTCGGGCAGTTTGTGCGAAACTATCAATTGCTTTGGGCAGGGTTTATTGTCATAAAATTGCGCTATAAAACTTGCCAATATATCGGCATTATCATGGCTTTTATCGGCTTTTGGGTAATAACATCGGTTGCCCCAATTTTGCCCCGCTCGAATAAAAAACACTTGCACCGCAACCTGTCCGCCTTGCCCAAACAGGGCGAATATATCCGCCTCAACTATAGTTTTTGGGTCGATAGCATCATCGCTTTGAATCAAGGTCAAGGCAGACAATCTATCGCGGTAAAAAGCCGCTTGCTCATAATCCATAGCCTTAGAAGCTTGCGCCATTTTGGTTTGAACTTCTTGTTTAATATGGTTGGATTTTCCGCGTAAAAAATCGGCAGCTTGGTCAACCAATTGCCCATAATCATCTAACGAAATTTCGCCAGTACAGGGTGCAGAACAGCGTTTAATTTGGTATAATAAACATGGGCGCGAGCGGGCATTATAATAACTGTCGGTGCAAGTGCGTAATAAAAACGCCCGTTGTAATATAGATATTGTACGGTTTACAGCCCCTGTGGCAGCAAACGGGCCAAAATAATCACCCTTAATTTTGCGCGCCCCGCGATGTTTAATTATTTGCGCCGCGTCGTGGTCGCGTTTAATAAGAATATACGGAAAGCTTTTATCATCACGCAATAAAATATTATATTTGGGTTGTAGGCGTTTTATTAAGTTGGCTTCGAGCAACAACGCCTCGGTTTCGGATTGAGTGGTAACAAACTCCATAGAATGCGTTTGTAAAATCATATTCACAATGCGGTTAGACTGGTTAGAAATTCGGGCATAACTGTTAACACGTTTAACCAAGCTTTTTGCTTTGCCAATATATAATAACCGCATGTCCTTAGCAAACATACGGTAAACCCCTGGTTTATTAGGCAGGGTTTTGGCATATTGTTTTATAAGCTCAGGACCCGATGTTATCTCAGTCATTCTGCATACGCTCAATACTAACACCGACCGATGCAGCATGGACAAATGCCTCGGGTTTTTCGACCTTTACTAAAGCGCGTTTGACATCTTTAACTTCTAGGCATTTTTCGGCAATTTTTTCTGCTAAAGTTTCGACCAAAAGCACATGTCCTGCGGCTATTAAATTCTCAATGTCGGTCACAATTTTTTTATAATCGACTACATTTTCAATTTGGTCATCATGCGGTTTGCCTTCTTTAACCATTAAATCGACATGAATAATAACCATTTGTTTGCGGGTTTTCTCAAAATCAAACACCCCGATAGAGGCTTTTAATTTTAAACCATGCACAAATACATGGCGCAAACCTTGCTCGGCACTGGCGTAAATTTTATTCATAATATTGCGCTCCTATTCATTTCGGTTCTAACTCTAAAACATCGAGGGTTTGCCAGTTTAAATGCTGCCCACCGTCTAATGTTATCATCTGCCCTGTCATTGAAGGGGTGTTGAGAATAAATTCTATGGCTTGGGTTAGCTCGTCTAGTTTTGCACCACGCCCTAACAATGTGTTTTTGGCTTCGGCGTTAAAATCACTTTGGCTTTGGCGGGCGTTTTTTAACGTTGGGCCGGGGGCAATGGCATTAACCCGAATATTAGGCGCTAAGCCTTGCGCCAATGTTTTAGTAAGCGTGTATAATGCGGTTTTGCTCAAAGTGTAAGATAAAAATTGTGGCGTGAGTTTTAACACCCGTTGGTCGGTAATATTTATAACATTACCCTGCATGTCGGCGGTAAAATGCTTCGCCATTTGTTTAACCAAAAATAACGGGCTGCGTAAGTTAATACTCATGTGTTTTTCGTAACTTTGCTCAGATAAATTTGTAATATCATCAGCTTCAAACACCGAGGCATTGTTAATAAGAGCATGTGGCACACCCATTTTATTACAAACCGCATCTATAAGTTGTTTTGGCGCGTTAAATTGGCTTAAATCGGCTTTAAAAACCTCGGCACTAACATCATAAAACGCAATTTCATCTTGCAGGCTAAGCGCTTCATCTTGGGCATTATGGTAATGAATGGCAATATTATAACCCTTGCTCGCCAAGCCAAGCGCAATAGACCGCCCTATACGTTTTGCTGCACCCGTAATTAATATTAATTTTTTACTCATAATAAGAGTTTATGCCAAGACAATAAATATATAAAGCAAATAAAGCGCGGTGAATAACAAGCCAACCACGCGGTTTATTTTCTTTATAAAAAATATGACCAATAATAATAATATTGTCACGGCAAGCATAATCCAAATATCGCCAAGCGGTTGGGTTAGACCAATTTGAGTAATACGCGGGGCAATCGCAATCGGGTGAATCATCGCGGTTAGACCCATTACGGTCAGTAAATTAAACAGGTTGCTGCCTAAAATATTACCAATAGCTAAGTCCGAATGGTTTTTTCTAACGCTTGAAAACACTGCCGCAAGTTCAGGCAGGCTTGTGCCTAAGGCAACAATCGACAAACCAATAGCCGCATCTGAAATACCAAAGTCACTGGCAATACTGCTCGCCCCTGCTACAAGGTAATGCGCCCCAATGGGCAGGCCTATAATGCCAAAAACAATTAATAATGTTATTTTAATTGCGTTTTTAGACGGTTCGGGCAGTTCACTTTCAATGTCCGAAATATTACCCTCGTTATTTTCACTGCCCTTTTTTGCGTTTTTAAACTCGAGAAACAAAAACAGTATAATACCACTGAATAATATAGCACCATGCCACCAAACCAACATGCCTGTTAGCGTAAATAACATAAACACAACCGATGCCACCAGAACAATTATTGCGTTCTTACGCACTTCGGCATTGTCGGCATTCATGGCAAAAAACACAGCGGGCAAACCCAATACAATTAATATATTGGCAATGTTAGAGCCCACCACATTGCCAATGGCAATACCGGGAGCGCCGTTAAAGGCGGCACTAATAGAAACCAAAAGTTCAGGTGCCGATGTGCCAAAAGCAACAATGGTTAAACCAATGAGTAAAGGCGATATTTTAAATTTAACAGCAAGGCTGGCAGAACCCGAAACCAGCGCATCACCCGCAACCAATAACAAAACCAAACCACCAATAAGTTGGAGATATTCTAACATAAATTCTAAAGCCCATATTCTCTAATCAAAGTCATATCAGATATAATGGTTTTTGGTGTAACTACAAGCGTGAACTGTTATTTTTATGGAATTGTTTCAGTGGTCGGATAGCCTTGAGCGGCCAATGCGGTTTTAATATCGAATAACGAGCTTTGCTCATTTTCAAAACTTATCAGAACATTATTGTTGCCATCAATAATAATGACTTTCCGCACACCTTCTAAAACCGACAAAATTTTTCGCACTTTATATTGGTCAGAAAAATTTGAAATATTATTAATCCGAAGTTCTACAGTCACCATTTCGGCGACGGCAGAACCAACAAGTAAAAAAAAACCAACTATTATGAGCATAAATTTATTCATATTAGACTTTATAATAGTAAATTGTGATTATCTTAAGGCACATATGAGTGTGGGCTATATTCATAAGCAATTTTGTAAACATGGTTGATAACCGCAATAAGCAAAATAGCCGCACCGAGCTGATGACCAAGCGCAATATACAAATTCATACCTGTTAGTAAAGTCAGTATCCCAAGAATAATTTGCACCAATAATAATATTTTCATCCAAATTAACGAACGACGCAGGGTTTTGTTATTGGTCTTATTACGAAAAATAAGCATTGCTTGCACAGCAACCAAAGCAACAATAAAATATGCCAACATACGGTGGTTAAACTGTATGGTTGTAATGTCCTCAAACGCACTAAGCCAGAAGGGTGCTAGGTCATACAGCCCAAAGGGAATAAACAAACCGTCCATTAACGGCCATGTATTATAGGCAAAGCCTGCATCTGTACCCGCAACCAGTGCGCCCAAAAACATTTGAATGGCAATGACAAACAGTAAAAACCAAGCAAAACCACCACGCTTTCGTTTAACATTGTTGGCTTCTACTTTACGCAATTGCCCCAATGCAAGTGCATACCAAAAGCTTAAGCCCATTAAAAACAATGCCAAGCCTAAATGCGCAGCAAGCCTATATTGGCTAACATCAACACGGTCAACTAAGCCCGACATAACCATATACCAGCCCAAAACCCCTTGTGCACCACCAAGTATGCCCAAAAATAGATATTTAACCAAATAGCCTTTGATAACTTTTTTGGTAATAAGAAAATATATAAACGGTATAAAAAACACAAAACCAACAAACCGCGCCAATAACCTATGCCCCCATTCCCACCAAAAAATAGCCTTAAAACCCGCTAATGTCATGCCTTCATTTTCTAATAAATATTCAGGAATAAGTTTGTATTTTTCAAACGCAATTTGCCAGTCAGCAAGGGTTAGAGGTGGTATTGCACCCATAATGGGTTGCCATTCGGTTATCGATAACCCGCTATTGGTTAAGCGCGTTGCCCCACCAACCACAACCAACAAGCCAATAAAGATAGTGATGGTATAAAGCCAAATTTGTTGCGCTAATATTTGTTTTTGCGTTTGCATATTTCGCCTTAATATGTTTTTAATCATTCATAAAAAATTTATTATAAAAACACAAGAAGAAACTCTAATATAATGTCAGAACGCAGTCGAAAATTAATAGGCATTGTCGCCGTTATTATCTATCTTACCATTTACATTCTATTGGCAGCAATGGTCGGCGATAAATGGGTGCTAGGCAACGGCGTCCTGTGGGAAATCATCTATTACGCCATAGCAGGCTTTATTTGGATTTTCCCAATTATTAAGTTGTTTCGGTGGATGGATGATTTGATTAGACGCTAATTTGAAACCTTCTAACAAACAAAAGTTTAAAGTTTGTTAGGGAGGAAGTAATTTTTAACCGTATTTTTTTGTCATACGTTGCCAAGACAACTCGGCAAGGGTGCGTAAAACATCTTTGTCAATATCGGCTAGTTTTTTAATATAGAGGCAGGCTTTGCTGATTTTATGTTTGCCTAGTTTTTTGAGTGTGTCTTGATACTCAGGAAAGCTTTCGACAATATACAGGCTTATGTTGGCTTTGCGGGGTGAAAAACCAATTTTTATGGTGTCACCCTCGCGTCCACTGGCATATTTATAATGATGTTTGCCAAAACCTATTATGGAATCTCCCCACATTTTAGCCGAAACACCGCTAATTTCGGTCATCATTTCAATGATTTCAATAGAATCTTGGCGTTTTTCATCATTTTCAATTTGCGCAACAAAATCATCAACACTGGCGTTGTTTTCCTGAGTTTTATTTTGTTTGGCCATTATAAAACCCTTTAGACGTTAAACCTAAAATGCAGAATATCGCCATCTTTGACTATGTATTCTTTGCCTTCGATGCGGTGTTTGCCTGCTTCTTTGCAGCCTGATTCGCCATTATATTTTATAAAATCATCATATGCCATGGTTTCGGCGCGAATAAAGCCTTTTTCGAAGTCTGTATGAATAACCGCGGCGGCGCGTGGGGCTTTTGTGCCTGCCGATATTGTCCATGCTCTAGTTTCTTTGGGGCCTGCGGTAAAGTAGGTTTGTAGACCTAATAAACCGTACCCGACTTTAATCATACGGTCTAGCCCTGGCTCTGTAATGTTTAAGTCGTCCATAAACTCGGCGGCTTCATCGGCATCCAATTGGCTAATTTCGGCTTCTATTTCGGCTGAAATAATAACCATTGCAGCATTGTCGTCATCGGCTTTTTTTGCCACTAAGTCTGAATATTTATTACCCGTTGCTAGGCTTTCATCATCGACATTGCACACATATAAAATTGGCTTTGAAGTTAGTAAATTAAGGTCTTTGAAGGCTTGTTGTTGGTCATCATCAATTTTGGCATAACGTGCGGGTTTGCCATCATTTAATGGCAATAATGCGGCTTCCATAACTTCTAAAATTTCAATCGCTTCTTTGTCTTTTATACCTGCTTTTTTGCGGATAGCGGGTAAGCGTTTTTCTAAACTTTCAATATCGGCTATCATCAACTCGGTTTCGACAATTTCGGCATCTGATAATGGGTCGATACGCCCTTCAACATGGGTTATGTCGTCATTTTCGAAACAGCGTAAAACATAGGCTATAGCATCAACTTCACGAATATTTGCCAAAAATTGATTGCCCAAACCTTCACCTTTAGATGCGCCTTTAACCAAGCCTGCAATATCGACAAATGTGAGGCGTGATGGGATTTTTTCTTTTGAACCCGCGATTGCGGCGATTTTGTTCATGCGTTCATCAGGCACTGCAACATCGCCAACATTTGGCTCTATCGTACAAAATGGAAAATTAGCCGCTTGCGCCGCTGCTGTTTGCGTTAACGCGTTAAACAAGGTCGACTTGCCAACATTAGGCAGCCCAACAATTCCACATTTAAAACCCATTTTATTCTCCTAATTTCGAAATATTTTGGTCAATTTCAACTTTAAATTCGTTTAATTTTTCAAGCATTAATTTAGGTGCAGCATTGCCAATAGCGTCTATCAACGGCACAAGCCAATCTTTATCAGCCTTAGAAAAATTGCTCAAAACATAGTTTGATACTTGGCTTTTTTGAGTAGGTCGCCCAACACCAATGCGCACACGGTGATAATCATTGCCAATATGCGCGCTTAAGCTTTTAAGCCCGTTATGCCCTGCATTGCCACCGCCAAGTTTAACTTTAAATTTTGCCGCTTCGAGGTCAATTTCATCGTATAAAACAATAACATCTTGCGAATCTAACTTATAAAATCGCAAAAATTCGCCGACAGATTGACCCGATAAATTCATAAAAGTTTGCGGCTTTATTACCAACACTTTTTCAGTGCCCAAACGCCCCTCGGCAACCAAGGCTTTGAATTTTTGTTTGTAAGGCGAAAAATTATGGCGACGAACAATTTCGTCCACCGCCATAAAACCAACATTGTGACGATTAAGCGCATATTCTAAACCAGGATTTCCCAAACCAACGATTAGTCGCATGAGCCTCTCCTTAATAAAATATGCCCTTTAGTCAAACTTATTTTTCTGTTTCAGCACTTGCATCTTCAGCAGGAGCTTCTTCAGTTGTTTCTTCTGCATCATCATCATCTTGCGAGCCACCAGGTGAGGCAATGCTTACAACGGTAAAGTCGCGGTCGGTGATGGTCGATTTAGAACCTTCAGGCAGAGTAATTTCACTAATGTGAATACTGTCGCCAATTTCAGCATTTATCAAATCAACTTCGATTTCGCTTGGAATGGCATTAGCACGCACGGTAATAGCAATGGTATGGCGTACAATGTTAAGCGCACCACCAGCTTTAAGTCCAGGGCATTCTTCTTCGTTTAAGAACACAACAGGAATTTCTAAATCAAGCGTCGCACCTTTTCCTAGGCGGAAAAAGTCGATATGCACAGGGATATCGCGCACAGGGTCAAGCTGTACAGCACGACAAATCACACGGGTTTTATCACCAGCGACATTAATTTCAAACAATGTCTGTTTAAAGCCACCTTTAAGAATAAGGTTGTGTATAAGGTTATACTTAAGCGAAATGGATACAGGGTCTTGACCGTCACCGTAAATAACCGCAGGAACATTTCCTTCGCGGCGTTCTTTACGAGCAGCCCCCTTGCCAACTCTTTCGCGTTTTGTTGCTTCTAAAGCAATCGTATCTGCCATTTTAATTCTCCAAAAAATAAATCATTCAATTTTAAGTGTTAAATTCCCTCCAGGGGTGGAAGATGTTAAACCTAAAATCGCTGGGTCTGAACCCAAGCGGTTTATAACTGTAAGCTTTAATGAATGCAAGCATTAAGCTTTAATTAAACAGGTCAGATACAGATTCTTCTTTAAACGTGCGTGAAATCGCTTCGCCGAACAAATCCGAGATAGTAATAATACGAATATTCTTAGCGGTTAAAACCGCTTCATTTGCACTTATAGAATCGGTAATCACCAAATTTTTTAAATTGCTATTCACAATGCGTGATACTGCCCCGCCCGATAAAACTCCATGGCTAATATAAGCACTAACCGAATTTGCGCCGGCTTTAAGCATAGCATCGGCAGCATTGCATAATGTGCCACCACTATCAACCATATCATCGACCATAATACAGTCATAGCCTTTAACATCGCCAATAATATTCATCACTTCTGAAATGCCTGCTTTTTCACGGCGTTTGTCGATAATTGCCAAAGGCGCATCGATGCGTTTTGCTAATGAGCGTGCGCGCACCACCCCGCCGACATCGGGCGAAACCACCATAATTTTTTTGCCATTAAATTGTTGTTTTATATCGCGAACCATAACGGGGGCAGCCTGAAGGTTGTCGGTCGGAATGTCGAAGAAACCTTGAATTTGCCCTGCATGTAAATCCATCGTTAAAACGCGGTCAACCCCTGCATGGGTAATAATATTTGCTACCAGTTTGGCGCTTATAGGGGCGCGTGGGGCGGGCTTTCGGTCTTGCCGAGCATAGCCAAAATAAGGCATAACCGCAGTAATTCGCCGAGCAGATGCACGGCGCAATGCGTCGGTAATAATAAGCAATTCCATTAAATTATCATTGGTCGGGTAAGAAGTGGATTGGATAATATAAACGTCATCACCGCGTACATTCTCGTTAACTTCGACATATATTTCATCATCAGCAAAGCGCTTAACCGTACAATCGGTAAGGCTTGTGCCAATATATTTTGCAATTTTTTGGGCAAGAGGGCGGTTCGAATTGCCAGCAATTAACTTCATGACGGTGGTGCTCCTAGACATGGTGGTAATGTGAGTAAATCTTTATCAGCCCAAACACATATTTTCAACCTGTTTAGATATTTATTCAGATGTTTTACAGTCTTGGTCGGATTTCAGTAGGGGCTCACTATAAACTTAAGGAACGCCAGCGACTGAAATTAAGTTATTTTTCTTCTTCCAATGCCTCAACCCGCTTTACCAACGCTTCATTTTCAATTGCCAATTTCGAAACCAGTTGTTTAAGCGCATCATATTCTTCGCGCTTCACAAGCTCCATGTCATTAATAATTTTTTCGCCTTGGTTTTTCGCTATTTCTTTAACTTCGTCATAAACTCCACCAGCAGCGCTTATTGTGCCTGTGGCAAACTTGGCAACATCATCAAAAAACTTACTGTTTGTCTGTGTCATAATCTTTTGTCCTTAAAGTTGCTTGCACTATAAAGTAAACCTAATTACAATCAAAGCAATGATTGATAATTTAATAGAAATAGGGCTTTGGCCTGAGACACTGAACTTATTTTCAAGTGCTTTTTTAATTTTCTCCTCACTATTCACTTCGGCACTCACGGTTGCCTTTGGGCTTGGTGGCGGGGTGGTTATGCTGGCGCTTTTGGTGCATTTTTTACCACTTAGTGTGGTTATCCCCATCCATGGGTTTATCCAGCTTGGTAGCAACTCTTCCCGTTCATTCCTATTGCGTCATTTTATAGATTGGAAAATCATAGTATATTTTTCGATAGGTGCGGTTGTAGGCGCGCTAATCGGCGGGCAACTTGTTGTGAGCTTGCCCGGAAATATTTTATTACCCATTCTGGGCGTTTTTATACTTTATACAGTATGGGGTCCAAAATTCAAAAAAATTACCGCAAATAAATTCACCTATGCAGTAGGCGGGCTATTGGTAACTTTTGCGACTATGTTTGTTGGTGCGACGGGTCCATTGGTTATGGCGTTTTTACCGCGCGACCAACTTAACGCCCAACAAACCTCCGCCACGCATGGTATGACTATGGTTATTCAACATGGGTTAAAAATTATTATATTTAGCGCATTGGGCTTTCAATTTTTTCAATGGCTAATATTTTTAATCCTTATGTTAATCGCTGGGTTTGTCGGCGCATATTTTGGGCGTTCATTGCTTAAAAAAATGCCTGAGAAGATTTTTAAAGTCGGGCTCAATATTGTTCTCACTTTATTGGCACTGCGGATGATTCTTATGCCTTTTCTATAAACCACTTGTTTGCGCTTAATCCTTGTTGATAAGCAGGCATAAAGTGATATGTCATAAGTAATAATCATTTTATTGTTGATTTATTGTTGAATCTGGCTTTGCTATATTGCCAGCCAAGTTTATGTATGTTAGATGATGCCCGACTTAAATGTGTAGATATATTAATCGCTTTGCTTAAATTTATAGCTATCAATTGTCTGCAAATAATATAATATCGAAAATAATTCTAAATAACGCGACAAAAAAAGGGCTTAAATTAAGTGTCAAACACCCAATCTATTATTTCTGGAATGCCCGGCCGTTATGCAACGGCTTTGTTTGATTTGGCGAAAGATGCCAAACAATTAGAAAAGGTGGGCAAAGAACTTGACCAGCTTAACCAACTTATTAATGGCAATAAAGAGCTGACACGCTTGGTAAAGTCTCCAATATTTACCGCAGAACAACAAAAAAGCGCAATGGATGCTATTGTTAAAGCCGCAGGCCTTAAAGGTTTGACGGCTAATTTTATATCTCTCGTTGCTCAAAACCGCAGACTGTTTGCGGTCGATGCAATGATACAAGCATATCGCGGCTTAGTTTCCCTTGAAAAAGGCGAAGTTACAGCCGAGGTTTTAAGTGCTCAGAAGCTTACAAAAGCTCAAACTGATGCACTAAAAAAAGCGTTGAAAAGCGCTGTCGGAAAAGAAGTTCAATTGGAATTGTCGGTTGATGCCGCAATTTTAGGCGGGCTTCGTATCAAGGTTGGTAGTAAATTGGTTGACAATTCACTAGTAACTAAACTTAATAATCTTAAACTTGCGATGAAAGAGGTTGGCTGATGGAAATTAAAGCCGCGGAAATCTCCGCAATCCTCAAAGATCAGATTAAAAACTTTGGCGCAGAAGCCGAAGTTTCTGAAGTTGGACAAGTCTTAAGCGTTGGTGATGGTATTGCCCGCGTTTATGGTCTTGACAATGTTCAGGCTGGCGAAATGGTCGAATTCCCTGGTGGTATTCGTGGCATGGCGCTTAACTTAGAATCTGATAATGTTGGTATTGTTATTTTTGGTAGCGATAGAGACATTAAAGAGGGTGACACCGTTAAACGTACCGGTGCTATTGTGGAAGTACCAACAGGCAAAGGCCTGCTTGGACGTGTTGTTGATGCTTTGGGTAACCCCATTGATGGTAAAGGGCCGTTAAAAGACGTGACCATGAGCCGTGTGGATGTTAAAGCCCCAGGTATTTTGCCCCGTAAATCGGTGCATGAACCTATGCAAACAGGCATTAAAGCCATTGATGCACTTATCCCCATTGGTCGCGGACAACGTGAACTTATTATTGGCGATAGACAAACAGGCAAAACTGCCATTGCACTCGATGCCATGCTCAATCAAAAAGCCTCACATGAGGGCGATGATGAGAATGAAAAGCTTTATTGCATTTATGTGGCTATTGGGCAAAAACGCTCTACCGTTGCACAATTTGTTAAAGTACTCGAAGAACGTGGCGCGCTTGAATATTCAATTATCGTAGCTGCGACTGCATCTGATTCGGCTCCATTGCAATATTTAGCACCATTCTCTGGCGCAACAATGGGCGAATTTTTCCGCGATAACGGCATGCACGCTTTAATCACATTCGATGATTTGTCCAAACAAGCTGTTGCTTATCGTCAAATGTCACTATTGCTACGCCGCCCACCAGGTCGTGAAGCCTATCCGGGTGACGTGTTCTATTTGCATTCCCGTTTGTTAGAACGTTCTGCTAAGCTTAACGCCGATCATGGTTCAGGTTCATTAACCGCATTGCCGATTATTGAAACTCAAGCCAATGACGTTGCAGCTTATATTCCTACCAACGTGATTTCTATTACCGATGGGCAAATTTTCTTGGAAACAGATTTGTTTTTCCAAGGCATTCGCCCAGCACTTAATGTTGGTTTGTCGGTTTCTCGTGTGGGTAGTGCCGCACAAGTTAAAGCGATGAAACAAGTTTCAGGCCCCATTAAAGGTGAGCTTGCACAATATCGTGATATGGCTGCATTTGCGCAATTTGGTTCCGACCTCGATGCCTCAACTCAGCAATTGTTACGCCGTGGCGCACGTTTAACCGAATTGTTAAAACAACCACAATTTTCACCACTGAGTGTGGCGGAGCAGGTTGTATCAATCTATTCGGGTGTGAACGGTTATTTAGACAAATTAGAAGTTAGCGATGTGGGTCGTTTCGAAGAAGAGCTTTTGCGTTTCTTCCGCGATAAACATGCTTCCGTTCTAGAGGCTATTTCTACCGAAAAAGCTTTGTCTAAAGAACTAACTGCCGATGTTAAATCTGCTATTGAGGCATTTGCTGCTTCATTTGCATAATAAGTTGAGAGGATGGGCATGCCCAGTCTTAAGGATTTAAAAAACCGAATTGCCAGCGTAACATCGACGCAAAAGATAACGCGCGCCATGCAAATGGTGGCGTCTGCCAAATTGCGCAAAGCGCAAGAAGCGGCAGAGGCAGCGCGTCCTTATGCATCACGCATGGGTGCTGTGCTTTCGAGTTTAGCATCTGCTTATAAAGGTGTAGATGGTGCGCCTGAGCTTTTATCGGGCAATGGCAAAGACAAACGCCATTTGCTGGTGGTAACAACTGCCGAACGTGGTTTGTGTGGTGGTTTTAATGGCAATATTGCCAAAGCCGCCCGCGCCCATGCTCGCGAGCTTTTGGCTCAAGGTAAAAAAGTTCAAATTTTTTATATCGGTAAAAAAGGCTATGAAGTGTTAAAGCGTGAGTTCCAAGCCAATTACCTTGATAAGGTTTTTGTCGAAAAACTAAGCTATGACATAGCCGACCAAGTTGGTAACCGTGTTTTGGATATGTTTGCAAATGATGAATTTGATGTTTGCTCACTTTTTTATTCGAAATTCGAAAATATACTAACCCAAACACCGACACGCTTAGGGCTTATTCCTGCTGAGTTTGATGATGTGGCTACTGATGATGCCACAACAGCAACCCCGTCATATGAATATGAACCCTCACAAGAAAGCATCTTAGAAACGCTTTTACCAACCAACCTAAAAGTGCAGATTTTTGCTGCATTGTTAGAAAATGGAGCTGGTGAAATGGGTTCTAAAATGACCGCAATGGATAACGCTACTCGTAATGCTGGCGATATGATTGATAGGCTAACTCTAAGTTACAACCGTCAACGTCAAGCACAGATTACTAAAGAGCTTATTGAAATTATTTCAGGCGCTGAAGCGCTATAACTTGAAGTTGGAGAGAAAATAATGACCAGCAAAGATGCAAAAGGTATTGTAGTCCAAATTATTGGTGCGGTTGTTGACGTGCAATTTACGGGCGACTTACCAGCCATTTTGAGTGCATTAGAAACCGATAATAACGGCAACCGCCTTGTGTTAGAAGTAGCCCAACATTTGGGTGAAAACACAGTGCGTACCATTGCGATGGACGCGACTGAAGGTCTAGTCCGTGGGCAAAAAGTAACCGCAACAGGCGAAGCCATTGCCGTGCCTATCGGTGACGGTACACTCGGTCGTATTATGAATGTTATTGGCGAGCCGATTGACGAAAAAGGCCCAATTATTCATACCGAAAAACGCGGTATTCACCAAGATGCTCCGACATTTGTTGAACAATCGACCGAAGCCGAAATGCTGGTTACAGGCATTAAAGTTGTCGACCTTCTAGCGCCTTATGCTAGAGGTGGTAAAGTTGGTTTGTTTGGTGGTGCTGGTGTTGGTAAAACTGTTACTATTCAAGAGCTTATTAATAACATCGCTCAAGGACATGGTGGTTATTCTGTGTTTGCTGGCGTGGGTGAACGAACGCGTGAGGGCAATGACCTTTATTGGGAAATGATTGAGTCTGGTGTTAACAAAGAAGGCGGCGGCGAAGGCTCTAAATGTGCGCTTATCTTTGGTCAAATGAACGAACCTCCGGGAGCGCGTGCGCGTGTGGCTTTGTCTGGTCTTACAGTGGCCGAACATTTCCGCGACGAAGGACAAGACGTATTGTTCTTTATCGATAATATTTTCCGCTTTACTCAAGCGGGTTCAGAAATGTCGGCTCTATTGGGTCGTATTCCATCAGCTGTGGGTTATCAGCCAACATTGGCGACCGAAATGGGCGCATTGCAAGAACGCATTACCACAACGCAAAAAGGTTCTATTACCTCGGTGCAAGCGGTTTATGTGCCTGCGGATGATTTGACCGACCCAGCCCCTGCTTCATCTTTTGCGCATTTGGACGCAACGACAGTGCTTAACCGTGCTATTGCCGAAAAAGGTATTTACCCAGCGGTTGATCCGCTCGACAGTACATCACGTATTTTAGACCCACGCGTGGTTGGCGATTTGCATTATAATACAGCACGTCAAGTGCAGCAAACATTGCAAAAATATAAATCTTTGCAAGATATTATTGCCATTTTGGGCATGGATGAGCTTTCAGAAGAAGACAAGCTTGTGGTATCACGCGCTCGTAAAGTCGAGCGTTTTTTGAGCCAACCTTTCCATGTTGCCGAAGTGTTTACTGGCACTAAAGGCGTGTTTGTACAAATAGATGACACTGTAAAAGGCTTTGCTGGCTTAGTGAATGGCGATTATGACCATTTGCCAGAAGCGGCTTTCTACATGGTTGGTACAATCGACGATGCCATCGCTAAAGCCCAAAAAATGGCTGCTGACGCTGCATAATTTAAAATCTAGCGGGTGTAATGCCCGCTATTTTCTTCTAAAAAGTTGGATATAATAAATGGCTGAAAAACTTAATTTTGAATTGGTATCACCCGAAAAATTACTCTTATCGACCGAAGTCGAAAGCGTAGTTGTACCAGGCAGTGAAGGCGATTTTGGCGTATTCATCAACCATGCACCCATGATGTCGACATTGCGTGTTGGCTTTTTAGAAATGAATGACGGCACCGATACCCAACGTTTTTTCGTAAAAGGCGGCTTTGCCGAAGTTGGCGAAAAAGGTTTGTCAGTACTTGCCGAACAAGCCATTAAAGTTGATGATTTAACGGCTGAATTTATTGATGCAGAAATTGATAATGTATCAAAAACTTTAGAAGCAACAAGTGAAGATATGGCAAAATCAGCTTTGGCATTTTCCTTAAATCAGCTTAACGAAATTAGAGCTACTCTTTAGTTCTTACGTTCGGCTACGCCTCTCTTTTTTGACCTGCGGGCGGGTGCTCTGCACCCTTGCTTACGCTTCTCTTTTTTTACGTTCGCTTGGGCTCTCTGTTAGCCCCTGCGGGCGACCACGTTCGTGGTCTTGCTACGCTTCGCGGTCGGACGCTTGTCCTCCTTCGTAAAAAAATGTATTTTTTACTCACCCTTTTTACCTCGACAGGTTGTAAGGGTTTTCCTTTGCAAACGTTGAAATTTTGCTCCCCAAAATAAAACCCACACTTCAACCTTAATTAAACAGGTGCCACCCTAAAATTTATTTGCGTTTTGCGTTATAATCAAGCGTGAGGGGGGAGGTCGGCGTTTTAAAGACAGGTAGACACGCGCCAGCAAGGGTGCAGAGCACCCGCCCGCAGGTCAAAGAGAGGCAAAGCCGAACGAAAAAAGAGATCCAAATTAAACTTCAGAGTTTGCTAGAGACCCCTCTAACCTACTCATCTTTAACAGCACGTTTGCGCACTGTTGGGTCGAGGTGGATTTTGCGTAAGCGAATATGGTTTGGAGTTACTTCGACCAATTCATCGGTTTCGATGTAAGATATGGCTTCTTCTAGGCTCATAACTTTTGGCGTTGTTAATTTTACCGCTTCGTCTTTGCCCGATGCACGCATATTGGTTAGCTGTTTGGCACGCAAACAGTTTACAACCAAGTCGTTGCTACGGTTATGTTCGCCGATAATCATGCCTTCGTAAACTTCGACACCATTGCTTATAAACATAATGCCACGGTCTTCTAGGTTAAACAAAGCAAACGGTACGGTCATGCCATTGCCTTTAGAAATAAGCACGCCATTGCGTCGACCATCTATACTGCCTTTATGTGGAGAGAAGCTATCAAACACACGGTTCATAACGCCTGTGCCGCGTGTGTCAGTTAAAAATTGACCATGATAACCAATTAGCCCACGGGCTGGAACAAGCATAATGATGCGGGTTTTACCACCTGCGCTTTGGCGCATGTCTTTAAGTTCACCTTTACGCATCGATAATTTTTCAATCACTGAGCCTGAATATTCTTCATCGACATCAATAACCACTTCTTCAATCGGCTCTAGCCGTTCGCCATTTTCAGCGGTTTGCATAATAACTTTTGGGCGTGATACGCTCAATTCAAAGCCTTCACGGCGCATGGTTTCAATTAAAATACCCAATTGCAATTCACCACGACCAGCAACAATAAAGCTGTCTTTTTGGTCAGATTCTGTAATTTTAATCGCCACATTGCCTTCCATTTCGGCAAGCAACCTATCGCGAATAACCCGCGATTGAACTTTTTTACCATCACGACCAGCAAGCGGGCTGTCATTAATTGAGAATGTAACGCTAAGGGTTGGCGGGTCAACAGGCAGGGCGATAATCGCCTTAGTAATAACAGGGTCGGAAATTGTATCGGCAACAGTGGCTTTAGTTAAACCCGAAATGGCGATAATATCACCTGCAACCGCTTCAGTTAACGGCACACGCTCCAACCCACGATAAGCCAGAATTTTAGACACCCGACCGCGTTCGATAATTTTACCATCGGCAGACATAGCATGAATGCTTTGGTTCACTTTAACCGTACCTGTTTCAATACGTCCTGTTAAAATACGCCCTAAAAACGGGTTGGCTTCAATAGCCGTAACCAACATCGAAAATTCAGGTCGCACAACTTCAATAGTTGGGCTCGGGAAATATTCAATAATACGGTTAAATAATGGTGTTAAATCACCTTTTTGAATGGTCGGGTCGGCTTCTAAATCATCAACCGCCCAGCCATTACGACCAGAGGCTAAAATAACAGGAAAATCAAGCTGTTCATCGGTTGCGTCAAGCTCAACAAACAAACCAAAAACTTCGTCATAAACTTCTAACACGCGCGCATCGGAGCGGTCAGCTTTATTAATAACCACAATAGGTCTTAAACCAAGCTTTAAAGCTTTAGAGGTCACAAACTTAGTTTGCGGCATTGGGCCTTCTGCGGCATCAACCAACAATACAACACCATCGACCATAGATAAAATACGCTCAACCTCACCACCAAAGTCGGCATGACCAGGAGTGTCAATAATATTAAGACGATGAACATCATTATCGCTTTTATAGTCAATGCTGGTGCATTTTGCTAAAATAGTAATGCCGCGCTCACGCTCAAGGTCATTGCTATCCATCGCGCGTTCAGCAACATCTTGGTTTTCGCGAAATGTGCCAGATTGTTTAAGCAATTCATCAACCAAAGTTGTTTTACCATGGTCAACATGGGCAATAATCGCAAGGTTACGCATTTTATCGAGTGAGATATTCATGTTTTTAAGCTCATTTATTATAAAGTTGCGCGAGTATTACTCCCATTGCGCTATAAAGGCAAATATATATTGAAATTTTACAAACTATAATTTGAGTAAAAATACATTTTTTACGAAGGAGAGCATACGCTCGACCGCGAAGCGTAGCAAGACCACGAACGTGGTTGCCCGCAGGGGCAGGTAAAAAATTAATAATGTATAACTGCAAGGATAAGTTGCAAACAAAATTGGTGTAAATTTTTTTATAAAAAAAATACGAAAAAAACATTTACAAAGCCAATTAGAATCCAATAGTATAAACAAAAATAAGCGGCAAATTTGGATAAAATAATATGGCTAAAATACTTCTGGCAGAAGATGATGATGATATGCGCAAGTTTTTACACAATGCGCTGAAAAAAGCCAAGCATGATGTTGTAAGCTTCGAAAATGGCGCATTGGCATATGCTCGACTGCGTGAAGAGCCGTTTGATTTATTACTAAGCGACATCGTTATGCCCGAAATGGACGGTATAGAGCTTGCTCGCGTCGCGGCTGAACATGACCCCGCGCTTAAAATTATGTTCATCACAGGCTTTGCTGCCGTGGTGCTTAATAATGGCAGCGAAATCCCTTCCAACGCCAAAGTGTTGTCCAAACCCTTCCACTTAAAGGATTTGGTCGCCGAAGTTGAAAAACTTCTCAAGGCATAAAAACGTAAAATCGTTTAATAAGTTAGAATTTAACTTGCCTAGTGTTTGGTTTGCTTTATATGTCATACAGCGTTGAGGGCGATTAGCTCAGCGGGAGAGCACTTCGTTGACATCGAAGGGGTCACTGGTTCGATCCCAGTATCGCCCACCATTACTTTATACCTAAGTTTTTAGGTCAAGCCACAGCATATTTTTAAATTATTTTTGCCTCTAGTAAAGGTTTGTTCACTATATTTACGCTATTTTAAGAGTAATGAATATTTGCAAGGTATAGTGAATGGCAGAAACCGCCGATAAAGAGCAACCATCATCTGAAAAAGAAGATATTGCCAGCTTAACAAAAAATATAATTGCCGATGATGCCTATCGGGGTTTTTCAGTGCGTAAATTTCTAACGCCGTTTAAAACCGCGTGTTTGGCATTTTTATTACTCATTTTATTTACGTTTTCTTGGGCGCTAATTTTTGGTAACAAATTGGGCGGTATGCCCATTGCAATTTTAGATGTTACTTGGTTGCGCACGCAAGATACTAAGGTGTTTGAACCAAATTTTAACGAACAACAAAATACCAATTTCCCCCGCATTACCGCATCAGACAGCAGTAGAATTGTACGCATTCCTAACAATATGGTCGAACAACTGCCCGAAACGTTTGAAACCAACGGCAAACTAGAACGCGCTCCGATAGAAGAAGTGGTCGAATTTAGTAAATATGGAAAATTGCCTAAAATTGGTGTGTTGGGCGAAAAACCATCAGAAGTCTATGCCCGTCCAGCGCCTAAATTCGATGGTCGCCCGCGTATCGCTATTATGATAACAGGCTTAGGCGTTCATCAACAAGCGACCCAAAACGCCATTAACAATTTGCCGGGTGAAGTCACGTTGGCATTTTCGCCATATGGCAATGGTTTGCAAGATTGGATTAATCGCGCTCGGGACAAAGGACATGAAATTATACTACAAATGCCGATGGAGCCGTTCGATTACCCCGATAACGACCCTGGACCTTCTACCCTGTTGGTGGATGCCGATATTGCAATGAATATGAGCCGCTATAAATGGGTGTTATCACGCATTACAGGTTATATTGGCATTACTAATTTTATGGGTGCTAAATTCACTTCAAAAGAAAAAGCCATTACGCCTATTTTAAAAGACCTAAAATCACGCGGGCTTTATTATATCGAGAATGGTATTTTAAACCGTTCAAAAACCAAACAAATTTCAAATGAAATGGGCTTAGGTTTTTCCGATGCCGATGTTATTATAGACAGCAAGCAAACGGTTGAAGATATCGAAAATTCACTCGAAAAAGTAGAAAATATTGCCGCAACAACAGGCATGGCTTTTGCTATTGGCAGCAATTTGCCTGTAACCATCGAACATCTTGAGCGCTGGACAAAATCACTAGAAGCTAAAGGCTATCAATTGGTGCCGCTAAGTGCTAAAGTTAAACAAGAACTCAAAAACAACAACCTTAAGAAATAACAAATGTCTAATAAGCTTGAATACCGCCCTAATGTTGGCGTTATGGTGCTAAATCACGAAGGCAAGGTATGGGTTGGTAAACGCATTCCACGTGCCAAACACCATGATTTGATTAAAAAAGCCTGGCAAATGCCACAAGGTGGAGTCGATGATGGCGAGGATTTGCAAGCCGCAGCATTGCGCGAGCTATACGAAGAAACAGGCATTAAAACCGTAAAATTATTAGGAAAAACCGACGATTGGATAAAATACGACCTGCCAAAAGAACTTATCGGCAAGGTGCTTAAGGGCAAGTTTAAAGGTCAAAAACAAATGTGGTATTGCTATAAATTCGAAGGCGATGACAGCGAAATAAACCTAAACGCCACCGATGAAGCCCCTGAGTTTAAAGAATGGAAATGGGAAGATATTAATAATTTAGAAAATTTAATTGTTGAGTTTAAACGCGATGTTTATAAACAAGTAATAGAACAGTTTAAAAAATATGTTAGAAAGAGCTAACCATGTTGCCCAACGCCCCCCTTGCCGAACTTGAAGATTTTGCCCGCTTTGCCCACATGCTTGCCGATGCCGCCGATGCGGTTACCCTGCCTTTATTTAGAGCAGGCACAAATATTGATAATAAACTTGAACAACAAGGGGATTTTGACCCCGTAACCATTGCCGATAAAAATGCGGAATTGGCAATAAGAAACTTAATTGAAGAACATTTCCCCACCCATTCTATTATGGGCGAAGAATTTGGCAATAAAATAACCGACAGTCCATACCAATGGATTTTAGACCCGATAGACGGCACGCGTTCGTTCATAACGGGCTCGCCCCTATGGGCAACATTAATCGGCTTAAGTTTTGAAGGCAAAGCGGTACTTGGGCTTGCCAGTCAACCACATATAGGTGAACGGTTTTGGGGTTATGCCCGTAATAGCTATTATCAAGGACAACGCCAAGTCTATAAACAACTTAAAACGAGTGAACAAACCGACCTATCAAAAGCTCTCGCTGGCAGCACTGGGCCTGAATTGTTTGTAAGCGATGCCGAAATTAAAAACTTCGAGCTCATTAAAAACAATACGCGCCTAATGCGCTTTGGTGGCGACGCTTACTTTTATTGCCTTTTAGCAGCAGGGCATTTAGATGTGGTGTTCGAAACAGGCTTAAATGCCTACGACATCGCCGCACTTATTCCAATTGTCGAAGGCGCAGGCGGAGTGGTAACCAACTGGCTAGGCGAAGATATAAAGTTTAACGCCAACAAAACCACAGTGCTTGCTTGTGCCAATAAACAGTTGCACGCTCAGGCTTTGGC
>CAZHCZ010000002.1:57370-66857 GCA_964531635.1 uncultured Hyphomicrobiales bacterium
ATATTCTCATTTAAACAACAATTTGACACAGTAACCCAAAACTGCAAATGTAGCAGGGTGGCCTAAACTTTATTAATCAGGTAGCATTATTATTTAAAGTAAAAAAAGAGGGAAAAAAATGAATAAACTAATAAAAGGCGCTCTGGTTGGCGCTATGTTGCTAGGAACAAGCATTGTTGCACATGCTGAAACCACAATTCGTGTAACATTACAGTTGCCAGAAACACATTCTCTTGGGCAAAATTGGTTGGCGTTTAAAAAAATTATCGAAGAAAAATCTGGTGGAGATTTAAAGCTTGAGCTGTTTTCCTCGGCGCAATTATATCAAGACAAGCAAGTCCCAGAAGCTGTAGGTTCTGGTGCTATTGAAGCGGGTTCTGCTTTCTTGGGTCGTTTTGCAGGTTCAGTGCCAGCAGTCGAAATTATAAACTTACCATTCTTCTTCGATGATGAAGCACAGCTACGTGCTGCAACTGCCAATGGCTCAGATATGCGCAATATTTTGGATGCGGCGATGGTCGAAGAAACAGGCGCAAAAGTACTTTGGTGGCAAGCGTTTGGTCGTAATGTTTATCTAAATAGCGGCGACCCTATTCGTACACCAGCCGACCTTAAGGGCAAAAAAGTTAGAACATATGGTAAAGTTCTTGGTTGGACTGTAGAAGCATTGGGCGGCGCGCCGACCTTAATGTCAGGTTCAAAACAATTTTTGGCCTATCAGCAAGGTGCTGTAGATGTAGGCATGACGGGTGCATCTGCTATAAAAAGCCGAAAACTCTATGAAGTTATGGACAATGTGACCCTAAGTTATGACAGTGCAATTGAATTTGTAGCTGTAATGAATAATGACTTTTTCAATTCGCTTTCTGCCGAAAATCAAAAAATCATTACAGATGCAGCAGCAACGGTAGAAAAACAATTGCGAGATCAGGTTTATAGTGAAGAAGCCACAATGATTGAAGAAATGTCTAGTAAAATCAACGTTGTGACTTTAACGGATGATGAGCGCGCACTTTGGGTGGATGCAACAAAGTCGGTTATAGACAAATTTGCCGCTGAACGCGGTGAAGTTGCGGTCAAAGCAATAAAAGCTGCAAAAAACACGAAGTAAACCACCGACTAACTTTAAAATTGCCCTTTATCATAATATTTGATAGAGGGCATTAGGGTCTGACCCTAGGTATTTATATGATAAATTTTATTGATCAATTGTCAGAATATACAGGCAAATTATCGGCTTGGATATTCTTCACAATTGGGCTCATTATTACATATGAAGTTTTGATGCGTTATATGTTTAATTCTCCAACGATTTGGGTCGATGAATCTGCCCGTATAATGCAAATATGGGCAACATACCTTAGTGGTGCATTCGCTCTTAAATATAGGCAAATGATTGTAATTGACATTGCATTTCGTGATACAAAATCGGTCTTAAGAAAATGTGTCGAAACTTTTTCACTATTGGTAATCATAATATTTTGTGCAGTGGCGACTTGGTATGGTTATGAGCTATGGCTCAAAGCCACCATAAAAGGTCATACAACAGACAGCTATTTAGGCACCCCTAAATGGCTAACACATGCGTCTATTTGGGTTGGCTTTGGTTTGCTTTTGTTACAGGCAGTGGCCGAAATTGTAAAAGTATGGACCATCGGCATACCCGATAATGATATTTTAGAAAGAGCGCACTAATGGTTTCACTGGTTATAATTTCTGGACTGCTTTTTTTACTACTGATGCGCGTGCCTGTAGCATTTGCCATGGGCGGGCTTGGCGTGTTTTTATTATGGTATTTTCCACTGCCGCTAAACGCTGTACCGCAGCGTCTTTACGGTACAATGGATAGTTTCGAATTGTTGGCTGTCCCTATGTTTTTGCTTATGTCTAATGTCTTATTAAAAGGCAATGTCGGTAAGGATTTATTTGCCGCAGTTCAAAGTTGGGTTGGTCATTGGCCAGGCGGGCTTGGGGTTGCAACCATTCTATCATGTGGTATGTTTTCTGCTGTTTCTGGTTCTTCTGTGGCAACGGCGGCCACCATTGGCACTGTTGCAATTCCCGAAATGACGAAACGTGGTTATGACCGTCCATTCGTATTGGGCTTATTGGCTGCAGGCGGCACTCTTGGGATATTAATTCCACCCTCTATTCCACTCATTATTTATGGTATTATTACAGAAACGTCTATTCCAACATTGTTTTTAGCAGGCATTGGGCCGGGTTTGTTTTTAGCAACTATTTTTATCATTTATTCTATTCTTTATGCGCGCATCAAAGGCAAACAAGATAATATTAGCAAAGCAAGCTGGGAAACTCGACGCAAAGCTACGCTAATGGCAACGCCAACTGTTGGGCTCGCTGTATGTATTATCGGGTCTATTTATTTGGGTATTGCCACTCCTTCCGAGAGTGCGGGCGTTGGTTTTATTCTCTCTATGATAATCACCTTTGCTATGGGAAGAATGACATGGAAAAAATTAAAAGATGCAGTCTATGAAGCGATGAAAACAACCATTATGGTTTTTTTAATCATTGCAGGCGCAAAAGTATTTTCATACGCAATTACACTTTATCGAATTCCACAGAGCATTTCTGAATTGCTTACCAGTAGTATATCTGACCCGACTTTATTTATGTTGGCTGTTGGCATTGTATTATTGCTAATCGGATTTTTTCTGGAATCACTCTCCATGTTACTCATCATGGTGCCTGTTTTATTTCCGGCTTTAACCATGATGGGTATTGACCCAATTTGGTTTGGTATTTTCTTCGTCGTCCTCATCGAAACCGCTTTAATTACGCCACCAGTGGGTCTGAATTTATTCATTATTCAAGCGGTTGGAAAAGCCCGCCTAGAAGAAGTTGTAAAGGGCGCATGGCCTTTTGCAATTATGATGTTAAGCACCGCTATTTTATTATGGTTTTGGCAAGATTTGGCTCTGGGAATTGCATACGGGTTTTGAACTAAATTTTAAGGGTTTGCCAATAACTTACCCATAAAACTCATCAATACCCACCCAAACATGGTCGAGCATTTTGTCTTTTTCCATTAACAATTCATGTTTGCCATCTTCAATGGTTAGCAACTTTGCATTGGGTATGTTGCCCGTAATGGTGCGAATAGAACTTTGGGATACAAGATAATCGCCTGTTCCCATAATTACTAAAATTTCGGTGGTTATACTTTTTACAAATTCTGGGTCGTTAATTTTTTTTATACTGTTAAATGCGGCATGTAGCCAGCCAAAAGTTGGCGCGCCGAGTGCCAAATCCTCATTGGCTTTAATAATTTCTTGCTCTCGCTTCATGCGCCTACGAGATGATGAAATTAAATTTCTTGGGTCAAATGGTTTTAACTCTTTGGGTATGCCCTCTAAAAACGTTGCTTTAAATTCACCCATGCCCAACACAGTTAAAAGCCCTGCAATAATACGGATAATAGTGCCTTTAAGGCTAGAAGTTTCAAATTTATAAAATGGCGAAACTAAAATAATTTTTTCAAACAAGGCATCGCCTTTTTTTGTAGCCGCCAGTTGGGTTATAATGCTCGAACCTGTCGAATGTGCCAATGCGCTATAAGGGGGTTTGCATTTTTTTTGCACAATATCTTGCATAAACACCAACGCATCTTTTACATAATTATCGAATGTTTTAACATGCCCTTTGCGGCGGCTTAGGGTTAGCCTGTCCGACAAGCCTTGCCCGCGCCAATCCATAATGGCGACGCTAAACCCGCGGTTTTGTAGTTTTTTTATGGTTTCGAAATATTTTTCAATCGGCTCACTGCGGCCTGTGAAAATACTCACACACCCGCGCTCTAAGTCTTTTATAGGCTTAAATATTGCATAGCGGATATGAATGCCATCAAAAGTTTTAAACCGCCCCACCTCAGCATTTTGCGGAATTTCATTGCCTTTTATTTCTACCAAATAAATATCTACCGACATAATTTTATTTTTATCCGCTCTATAAACTTCTGTTTGTTTAGAGGATATCAAATTGGAGGAAAAAAGCAAAGCAAAAAGGGCATTCAATTGCTTGAATACCCTTTCTTAATAAAGAGGCTGTGGTGTAGGTTCAAAAAAGTTCCTGCCCCCCTTATTTGGTTATATAGGTTTAAATATGAACCCAATATAAATAATATCTATCAGCGGCGAACATTCCATGCCACTATTTTTTGCTCGGCAATATAACCATTATGGCGGTTTACTTTTACCCAAGTCTTATGCCCGCGCGGTGAAATAGCAGTGGCGGTATAATGCCTGCCGTTTAAACGAATATTTTGTACATTTCTAAAGCCCATTTTACGTAAAGAACGAACCAGTTGCTTTTTAGATGATAGTTTATAATGGGGCTTATGCTTTGGTTTAGGCTTAACATAATCATTATGCGCTGGGCCATAATGAAAATACTGCAAACCATTATTATAAGTATGATAATGCCCAACATTACGATTTCCAACATTGCCATTTCCAACACTCAACCCATTAATTTGAAATGAAAAACTAAAGCTTGTGTTGGGGGTTGCTCTGGCAGTGCTATGTGCATATGCTGCCGATGAAAAACTTAAAATCAATAATGCAATTAATGCTTTTGTCATTATTTGTGCTTGTTTCATATTACTCTCCATTCTTGGGTTTAAATTGTCCCGTTGAATAGAGTTATATAACAAGCCACCTGAACCTAATCCGAAGGCGTTATTCATGTTGCGTTCATCTAGGTTCTGACCCTAAATTACTTGCGTGTATATTTATTTGCCATATAATTTTCAATAATATTCTGAAATTCGCTAATAAGTACGGATACGTTTTCACCGCGTAAGGTCATTGCTTTTTTACCATCAATAAACACAGGAGCTGCGGGGCTTTCACCCGTACCAGGTAAACTAATGCCAATATTCACGTTTTTACTCTCACCGGGTCCATTAACAATACAGCCCATAACGGCAAGTGTTAAGTCTTCAAAACCAATATACTGCTCTCGCCAAATGGGCAATTGTTGGCGAATATAACCCTGAATATTTTCTGCAAGCGACTGAAAGGTTGTGCTGGTTGTTCGTCCGCACCCAGGGCAGGCGACCACCATCGGCATGAAAGAACGCACACCCATAGCCTGCAGTATTTCTTGCGCCACCAACACTTCATCGGTTCTAGCCGCACCAACAGCAGGGGTAATCGACACTCTTATCGTATCGCCAATGCCTTGGTTAATTAAGCATGCCAAAGCGGTCGATGAATAAACAATGCCTTTTGAGCCCATACCCGCTTCGGTTAAACCCAAATGCAACGCATAATTGCATTGTTCTGATAGCATTTCATAAACCGCCATCATTTCGCGCACAACACTCACCTTGCCCGAGATAATAATTTTATCAGCCCCAAGCCCAATTTCTTCCGCCCGCCTAGCACTGGCTAAAGCCGATTGTACCATTGCATTGCGCGCAATTTCATAATTGGGTAAAGGTTGTTTTGAAGCATTATTTTCAGCCATAAGCTTGGTCAATAAATCTTGGTCAAGCGACCCCATATTCACCCCAATACGCACGGGCTTGTTGTTTTTAATAGCAGTTTCAATCATCAACCCAAATTGAGTATCACGCCTGTCTTTAAAACCAACATTCCCGGGGTTTATACGGTATTTTGCCAAAGCCTCGGCACAAGCAGGGTGGTCAGCAAGTAATTTATGCCCAATATAATGAAAGTCGCCAATCAATGGCACATCATAACCTGCCGCGCGTATTTTATCACGAATGTGAGGAACAGCCGCCGCCGAAGCGTCACGGTCAACCGTCAACCGTACCAATTCTGAACCCGCTTTAGCCAGTTCAATCACCTGCTTTACGGTCGCGTCAATATCAGCCGTGTCGGTATTGGTCATCGATTGCACGACAATAGGCGCACCTCCACCAACAATAACCGAGCCGACCTTAACAGCAACCGTTTGTTTACGCTTCATTAAGAATAGCCCCTATCAAGTAAATAAATATTTTCAAATCCGCCTGCTTTCAGAATATCCGCCGCTCTAGCAGCCCGCATGCCTCTTACGCAATATAATACATAGCTTTTAGACTTATCAAACTCTTGGCAAACCTCAACGCTAATTTCAAGTTTAGATAAGGGCACATTAATGGCATCATTAAAATAGCCTTTTTTATATTCACCAACTTCTCTTATATCCAATAATATTTCATTATCTATATCTTCTAGTTTCACAATTTCAAACGGCATAAAGTTAATCCTATAATTAGTGGTCACATATGTATATTAGTTATTAATGGAGCGAATTCAATGGTTAAATCGTATATTTAAACCGCTTGCCCACACGCATGCCCACTTGCCCACGCCCATTGAAAATTATACCCGCCCAAAAACCCTGTAACATCTAACAATTCACCAATAATATATAACCCATCAGTTTTTTGAGATTCAAAAGTCTTAGACGAAATTTCACGCGTATTCACCCCACCCAAAGTAACCTCGGCAGTTCTATTGCCTTCTGAGCCATTGGGCAATACATGCCATCTATTGACCATATCAGCAACTTTTTGCAATTTTTTATTATTCATCCCACTAATTTGCCCATCAATATCCAGCTCTTCGGTAATATAAACAGCCAATTTTTTAGCAAAATATCGCCCCAATAAATTATGTAAAACTTGTTTGGGGTTGTTTTTCTTAGCCTCAAGCAAAACCTCATACATGTCAACTTCAGGCAACATATTAATAACAATATGCTTGCCCTCCCGCCAAAAAGACGAAATTTGCAAAATAGCAGGGCCACTCAATCCCCGGTGGGTAAACAATAAAGCCTCTCTAAACTTAGTCTTAATTTTTTTATCAGCAACCGACACTTCGACATCATCAATAGATATGCCCGACAATTGAGCAATATACTGTTTCGTATCATCACTAAATGTCAAAGGCACAAGTGCAGGGCGGATATCAATAACACTATGCCCAAATTGCTTGGCAATAATATAACCAATAGCGGTAGCACCCATTTTAGGAATAGAAGGACCACCCGTTGCCAAAACCAACTTATCACCAACATAGGTGTCTTCATTGGTTTTTATATTAAAAACATTGTCGGTTTTTTCAATCGCCTTAACTTCAAGCTCTTTAACAATTTCTACCCCGTATTTTTCACATTCACTCAATAACAATTCAATAATTTGCATCGAGCTTTCATCGCAAAAATACTGTCCTAGAGTTTTTTCATGATACTCAATTTTATATTCATCGACCAATTTAATAAAATGCGCAGGCGTATAGCGTTTAAGAGCCGATATACAAAAATTTTTATTCTCCGAAATAAATTTGTTTTTAGCAGTATTGATATTGGTAAAGTTACACCGCCCGCCGCCCGATATGCGTATTTTCTGCGCTGCATGGCGGTTGCGCTCTAAAATAACCACTTTACGCCCACGTTTGCCCGCTTCAATCGCGCACATTAAACCTGCCGCGCCCGCACCAATAATTACCACATCAAATTCTAGCATATAATATTCCATTTCATTCTTATAATGCAGGTGCTAACATAAACATTCCATAAATATAAGTAAATAGTCAAAAGCCAATGTCAAATTACCCAATTTTATACAGTTTTCGCCGTTGCCCTTATGCAATGCGCGCCCGTATCGGCATTTTACATGCAGGTCTAAAGGTCGAACTGCGCGAAATCACCTTGCGCAATAAACCCCAACAAATGCTAGATATATCACCCAAAGCCACCATACCTGTTTTGCAGCTTACCAATGGGCAAATTATAGATGAAAGTCTAGACATTTTGTTATGGGCATTAGCCAAAAACGACCCAAACAATCTGCTCAAACCAGAGTTAAAACCAATGCTAAAATTAATAGAACAAACCGATGGCAGCAATGATGGTCACTTTAAATTCCACCTCGATAGATATAAATATTCAACGCGTTATGACAATGAAGACGCGCAGCAAGTAAAATTGAAAGCCCGCACAACGGCATTAGAGTTCATAAAAATATTAGAAGACAAGCTCAGCACCAACTCACAGTTATTTGGTGCGGAACAAAGCCTAGCCGATATAGCAATTGCCCCGTTTATTCGTCAATTCGCCAATAGTGACCGCATTTGGTGGGATAAACAACCATACCCCCACACCCAAAACTGGCTTAATACTTTTATAGCCTCGCCACTATTTCAAAAAACCTTTAAAAAATTCCCAATTTGGCAGAATGGTGCTTTAGCGGTCTATTTCCCTTAAAAAAACCGTTCATATTCCACCCTTATGCTTGACAGCAGGCAATGAAAGAGTATATTGCCAACATTCGAAAGTCGCTTGCGGCTAGTCTATTCGTTGTGGGTGAGATCCCCCACTATGATAGAATGAATTTTCAAAACCTCGCTTAAGCATTATGTTTAAGCCAAAATAAAAGAGATCGAGCAGTATGTTTGCAGTCATCCGCACTGGCGGAAAACAATATAAAGTCGTCAAAGACGATATTTTACAAGTTGAAAAACTTGAAGTCGAAGCTGGCGACATTGTCACATTAGATGATGTTTTAATGCTTGTCGGCGATAAAACCGAAATTGGCACTCCACTCATTACTGGCGCTTCTGTTGCCTGTGAAGTTTTAGAGCAAAAGCGTGATAAAAAAATCATTGTCTTTAAAAAGAAACGCCGTCAGAATTACCGCCGTAAAGCGGGTCATCGCCAACATAAAACTGTGTTGCGCGTGTTGGACATTTTAACAGGTGGTGCAAAAGCCCCTAAAACTGTTCCCGCTAAAACTGCTGCCCCTAAGAAAGCCGCAGTTGAAAAAGCAGCTCCTAAAGCCGCAGCGACTAAATCTTCAACAACTATCGACGCATCAAGCTTAGGTCTAAGTGTTGAACTGTTATCAGCCCCTAATGGCAAAGCCGATAATTTAACAAAATTATCTGCAATTGGTAAAGTTGGCGAGAAAAAACTTAACGATATTGGTATTTTCCATTATTCGCAAATGGCACAAATCACTGCCGAAGATGCAATTAAATTGGACGAAGCTTATACATTTAAGGGCGACTTGCCTGTAGATGTTTGGGTAAAAGAACTTAAAGAGCTTACAAAATAGTAAGACGCTAACTTAGGAGAATAGACCATGGCACATAAAAAAGCAGGCGGCTCATCCCGTAACGGTCGCGATTCAGCGGGTCGTCGTCTTGGCGTTAAAAAATTTGGTGGCGAACTTGTTATTCCAGGTAACATTATTATCCGTCAACGTGGCACAAAATGGCACCCAGGCAAAAATGTAGGTATTGGCAAAGACCATACAATTTTCGCACTTGTCGAAGGCAATGTACTCTTTACAAAAGGTCGCAACGACCGCACATTCGTAAACATTACACCAATGGCACTAGCCGCCGAATAGTAAGTAATATATAATATTATTTTAAAGCCTCCTGCATTAAACGTGTTGGGGGCTTTTTTGGTTAAAGTTAGAATAAACCATAATTGGCATAGCCAATTA
>CAZHCZ010000003.1:0-62952 GCA_964531635.1 uncultured Hyphomicrobiales bacterium
AACCGAGGTTACACCGCGCGTAAAAAATGGCAAAGCTGCCCATAAAACAACAGGGGTAGCAAGGGCGAACTCTATATATAATAAGAGTTTTTCGCCTATCCAATCGCGGATACCTAGACCAAAAAAAGGCCCCATGGTGACAATTAACAATGGAATAGCGGCAAATGCACTAACCCAAAAACGTCGGGTAAAGTCGATTAATTCATGGTTAGGCTCGTCGGATATGCCGCCCATTGGCTCTAATGCCATGCCACAAATTGGGCAAGTGCCTTGCCCTTCTTGTACAATTTCAGGATCCATCGGGCAGGTGTAAAGAGCGCCTTCTTGGGCTACGACTTTCTTTTTCTTATTGTTGCCTGTGGCATAAAAATAAGGGTCAATATCGAATTTATGATGGCATTTTTCACTGCAAAAATGATAAGTCTTATCATTATAATCTTTACTCATTTTACCAGCATTAAGCTTAACCGTCATGCCACAAACTGGGTCGATTACTGTGCCATCTGCAGGGGCATGAGTGGAAGTTTTATGCTCATGATTTTTCATATTTTCACCTTTAATTGGGTATATAGAAACACCATAGACCTTCCAGTAATAATAAGGTCAAGCATTAAATTAAAATTTCTACACAATGTTATAATCAAGTATGAGAAAAAATCGACACCATATCGAGGGGAAAAGAATGAATAAAAAATACATTTTCTTACGAAGGAGGGCAAGTGCCCGACCGCGAAGCGAAGCAAGTGAACGAATGTTCACGCCCGCAGGGGCTTAACATAAACTAAAGAAGCAAAGCCGACTAGAAACTAACCAAATAATGAATCAATATCATCTTGTGAGGAGCGAATAGCACCATCATCATCTAAGCCAGGGCCACTAAGCAAAGCATCATCGCCTGTCTTTTTAACTATACTATCAGGTGATATGTCTAAGAAATTCTCTAACCCACCCCAAATTTCTATCATTTTGTCGATATGGGTTTCAATAAACTTCATTGTATCCAAAACTTTATGAACACGCTGCCCCGTTAAGTCTTGGAAGTTACAGGCTTCAAATATTTTCATAGTCTGTTCCTGGATATCTAATACCATATCCTCATGTTTACTACCCGATAAAGCAGCAGCAAGATCACGCGCATCAGCATCAATGCTTTCGGCGGCTGTTAATATATCATCCGTCGCTTTTTCGGTCGCCACAACCACGGCATCTAACTCATTTGCAACTTTCACATCGGTATTATCAGCAAAATTAGTATGGTGTAATGTTGCAATTTCACGTTTTGTACTGGCAATAGATTCAGAAATTTTAGCCATTTCAGCGCGCAGATTCTGTGCTTCGGCTAATTCTTGTTTAAAATCAATTAAAAACTGCTTTTCAGCTCCGCTATTGTCTGTATTTACGTTGCTAGGTACCGATAGCCCACCCGATTTTAAGTCGGCAAGAGCATCCATTATTTCTTTATGGCGCGAGGTATCATCTGTAGCAACGACAAGTTCACCATCGTCTAAAGGGTTATTACGTTCAATGCGAAAAACACGTCTTTGAGCTGCTCTCATATATCTCTACCACTGTTGCTAATTTAAAAGATTTACTTAATAATATTAATTTTCACTTATAAATTTACTAAAGATTAATTAAAAAATTGTTTACAAAACAACTTCATTTTGCAAATATCAAAATTATATGTATAAAAATTTATTTAAAAAACGGTCTAAAATTCTTGGTTTATTAACCGCAATATTTTTAATTGCAGTATTTTTTAACGTCGATTTTAGCAATGAAAAACCGCCAATTGACGAAAAAGCTACAACCATTAATATTTTACCAAAGGCTAAATATACAAAAACAGGGTTCGTGAAAATTGTCGATGGCGACAGTCTGCAATTTGGCAACAAGCAAAATCAGGTTCGGCTATTTGCCATCGACAGCCCCGAGCTTGCCCAAAAATGCACAAAAAATAATAAAAGCTGGCAATGCGGCACTGCGGCTAAACAAGCATTAGAACGTAAAATAAACAACCAAAAAGTAATCTGTATTGGCAATGAAAAAGACAAGCATGGGCGCATTATAGCCACATGCTATTTGCCTTTAAACCAAGCCACAACACAGGTTTATCAAAATTTAAATGCGTGGATGGTTAAGAGCGGTTGGGCAACGGCCTATGTTTATTATTCTAGGCTCTATATTGCCGAACAAAAACACGCCAAACAAAATAAACTTGGTATTTGGCAAGGTGAGTTTTTAGAGCCATTTAAATGGCGTAAAAACAACAGCCGTTAGAGCCTGATCTAAATTACAATATAAGATTGCGGAATATTTAGCGTAATGCTTGTTGCTTGGTTAATGCCTGGTTGAATTTTCATGCTGCCAAAATGCATACGCATATAAATATCAACCAAACTCAACCCAGTGGCTTTGTTATCATGCACTTGTTGGTTTATAATTGTGTTTAACTTACTCGCCTCTATACCGCCGCCTTCATCATCAACACGGATATAAAAATCACCATTAACGTTTAACCCTGCTAAAATACTAATTGTGCTTTTGGCTTTTGAATGTTTAATTGCATTTTCTACAACTGTAAAAATTGCATATTTAATTTTTTCTATATCAACTTTTAATGTTATTTTTGTATTTTCAACCTCACAATATAAATCTACTATTTTATTAATCGCGTGGCTTTTTACTTCATTTAACGGTACTTGCAACAAGTGCAATACATTCACTTCACTTATATTTAAAAATTTATCGTCTGTTTCAAGTGCAAGATTATTCATATATACCCCCAGTTAGATGTCTAGTCGTTTTTTAAACTCCTAGTAGTATATGATGAAATTATTATCCTGCTGATAAGAAGGCTGGTTAAAAATGAACTTTTTTTATACCCTAAATTGATTTAAAATTTAGCGTCATAAAGTAATATTATATTAATATTATTTTTTAGATTTGTTTCTTTTTCTACGCTCATAATTATAAATAATACGCATGGCAGATGGCAGTAATAATGTATCGGTAAATAACGCGGTCATAACCAACATCATAAGCAAAACGCCATAAAGCTTAATAAGCGGCATTTCACTAACCACAACAATACCAATGCCAAAACCCAATACCAATGATGTGACCACCAGAACAGATGTAACACTATCCATTGTTACTTTTAACGCCTTTTCAATGTCCAAGCCATCGGAAATTGCACGGTTAAATCGGTGAACAATATGAATGGTGTTATCGACCGCAATGCCAAAGCCGATGGTAAACGCCACCACCGAGGTGAATTGCAACCCAGCGTTCATAAAATACAAATATAAACCCGCTAAACCAATAGGAATAAGGTTGGCGATAAGTGTAAATATGCCTGCATAAACCGACCGAAAAGCAATGGCGACCAAAAACACCCCGCCCATAATTGCCAGCAATAGGCTATAATTAAGCGCGTATATCATATCGTAGCTAGATTTGGCGGTAAGCGGAAGAATACCAGTAACATGAAGCGTCGCAAACGGGTATTTTTCTTCGAGCTGTTTTAAATTTTTTGTTAGCAGCTGTAAGTCGGGCAGTAATGCCGATGCATCAGTATCAGGTAAAAGCCCAAGAACTAAGCTTTGTTTATCATCTTCTCTCAATAGTCCACTAAAAATATCAGTATTATTATCGACAAATTCATAAAAGCCATCAACGGTTTTATCGGCTGTATTTTTCTGCACATATTCTCTTAAAGTTGCTAAGGATAATGTTTGTTTTACAAATTTTGTTTGCAACAGCTGCTCTTCAACATCTTTATAAAGAGCAAATGTTTGTTCATTGCGTAAATTATAATCTTTATCAAATTCAATAAAAATTCGAATTTCATTGCTACCCGCTAATTTTTCTTCAATGCGTGTAACCCCAATAAAAGCTTGGTTGTTTTGCGGAAGATTGTCTAAATAACGGTATCTGGTTTCATTTTGTACATAAAACGCACCCAAAACAACCATCAATATTATAGATGCAATAGTAATTTGTTTTGACCATCTCATAAATAATATTTTGCAAAAGTCGGTATATCTGTCTAAAATTCGATGTATAAACGGATGCCTATAGCCATCACTCGCTGCAGTAACAACGGGGTTTAGATTCATTTTTTTAGGTAAAATAAGTTTCCCAAGCGCAGGTATAAGAGTAAGAGTAACCACAAAGGCAAAACCCGTACCAAGCGCGCTAATAAGCCCAAATTTACTAATAATAGGGTGTTGTGCCATAAGCAACGAAACCATAGCAATGCCAGTGGTTAATGAGGTCAAAACACAAGCTGGGCCGACATGTTTTATAGTTTCTCTAATCGCCAAATCGCGTTCAAACCCCTGCTCCATACGCCGCCTTATACCATAGACCAAATGCATACTATCGCAAAAAGAAATAACCATAATAAGCAGCGGTGCAATGTTGGATAGAACGTCCATCTCAATGTCAAACCAGCCAAATGTACCGCGCATGGTAAACATTGCCACCACCGTGGGTAAGCCTGCTAAAAGTACAAATTTAAGCCGCCTAAAATAAACATAGGATATAAAAAACCCAAACAATATGCCTGCATAAGTAAAAATGGCTTGATCATAAAGCATATAGCCAATAATTTCGGCCTTAAAAATACCAACACCTGACATTTCTAAACTTAGGCTCTCATCGCCCATTTTTTCTTGCGCAAATTCCAACAATTCAGTACGCAAACCTAGCAATGCTAAACGCTCAGCATTGTCTTTGCCTTCGCCCGCTTTAGCGCTTACCTTGGGCGGAATAATATTAATTATAAATAAAACAAGTTCGCCATCTTTTGATAATAATTTTTGCCCAACCAACGGGTGTGTTTGCGCTTTCTGTAATACACTGTCTACATTATCAGCGGTTATTTCTGCTGGAAATAATGCACCAATATTGCCATCGGCATCGGGGAAGTCACGCATAGAAAATGGCGAAATAACACCTTTTATTCTATCATCAAATTCAAGCTCTAATTGCAGGTTGCTTAGCTTTTCAATATTTTTAGGTGTTGTTAAGTTTTTACCCGAAATTGTTAATAACATTTCATTGTTATTGGGGTTGAATATTTTTTCAACCCTTTCAAACAGGCTAAATTCGGCGTTGTTACTTTTAAACATATCAGTAACATTCGAATTGAACACAATTCTATCTTGCCCAAACCACATAAACACAGTGATGGCAGCAATTATTATTAATGTTAAAACTGAATATTTATGTGAAAAATACCCAATAGATTCTAAACGGAATCTTTTTTTACTCATAATGACACAAATTATTAAAACTTAAGATTACTAGCTCGGCTTATCAGCCTAGCATAAATATATAATAAAATTAGAAAAAAATTCTATTATTAACAAGTCTATAAAAACTCAGCTTGATTATAGAAAACCTCTAGCCACTCAATTGATACGCCTTTAATGTTAATGCGTGCAAAAGTTTAAATATTTTTATTGTTTTTAGCGTTTATATTGAAAATATCTAACGTTAATTTGCAACTGCCTTATTTATTTGTTAATACTCCTAATCAACTGTTTGGTAAACTGAAAGACTTGTACATATGAACTTTATTTTGGCGGCGGATAGTTACAAAACATCGCATTATAAACAATATCCTAATAATACGCAGATTGTTTCGAGCTATATAGAATCACGCGGGGGCGAGCAGCCACGGGTGCTGTTTTTTGGGCTGCAAATGTTTATTAAAGAATATCTAATGAAGCCCATAAGCCAAGCCGATATTGACGAAGCGCAAGACGTCATTACTGCCCATGGGTTGCCTTTTAACCGCCAAGGTTGGCAATATATACTCGATAAACATGCAGGCTTTTTGCCGTTAGAAATTCAAGCCCTAAAAGAAGGGTCGTTGTTGCCATTTAGAAATGTAATGGTGCAAGTTAAAAACACTGACCCAAATTGTTTTTGGCTAACAAGCTACATTGAAACCGCCCTTTTACGCGCGGTTTGGTACCCAACAACTGTAGCAACACGCAGCCATTATATTTATCAGGATATTAAAAAATTTCTAGAACTAACGGCCGATAATTTAGACGGATTGCCCTTTAAATTACACGATTTTGGCGCACGTGGGGTAAGCTCGCTCGAAACCGCTTCCATTGGCGGGCTGGCGCATTTGATTAACTTTATGGGCAGTGATAGCATGACGAGCCTTATTTACGGTCGTAAATTTTATAATATCGACATGGCTGGTTTTTCAATACCAGCGGCTGAACATAGCACAATTACATCTTGGGGGCGTGACCACGAAAAAGATGCCTACGAAAATATGATAGACCAATTTGCAGGTAAGGATAAAATGGTCGCTGTGGTCAGCGACAGTTACAATCTTTGGCACGCAATCGACCAAATTTGGGGCGAAGAGCTTAAAGAAAAAGTAGAAAAAAATGGCGGAACTATTATTATCCGACCCGATAGCGGCGACCCAATTTTAATCGTTACTGAAACTATTATCAAGCTTATGGATAAATTTGGGTTTAGCATAAACTCTAAAGGCTTTAAGCTGTTACCACCCTATATTCGGGTTATTCAAGGCGATGGCGTATCGGCTTTAGTTATTAATGATATTTTGCAAAAACTATATGACTTAGGAATTAGTGCCGACAATTTGGCATTCGGCATGGGCGCTGAACTGGTGCAGAAAGTAGACAGAGATAATTTTCAATTTGCAATGAAAGTTTCAGCCGCGCAAATTGATAATACATGGTATGATGTGTATAAAGACCCAATTACCGACCATCATAAACAATCAAAGCGCGGGCGGTTCGCAGTCATAAAATCGGGTAAGGACAGTTGTATTACAATTTCTGAGAAAAGCTTAGGCAGCAACAAAAATTTATTAGAAACAGTTTATAAAAATGGCAAACTTTTACGGTCACAAAGTTTCGATGAAATTAGAAAATTAGCGTTAGGAAAATAAAAATATGTTAGAGTTATTGTTTAAAAAGAAATATAGCAAATTGGGTTTTATGTTCGGCTTATTGCTCTCATCTGTCTCTGTTACCTTATTGTTTATTATATTTGTTGGACCCTCTTTAATGGCCTATATTTTTGGTGGAATATTTTGGATAACGGGGCGATATTTCTACAATAGAATTGCAGCGATAGTTAACAAAGTTGCCAAATAGTATGATTGTTCAAAAACAACTGACATTGCGCGAATTTTACACCCAACATTTAGCCGATATTAAAAGTTTAAGCGACAACTGCCTTTGGGATAATGAGTTTTACTCTGCTAGTGGCGCATTAGAATTGCTTAATGGCGTTTGTAAAAGCGATGGCGAAACTGTGCAAGTTTTCGCATTATTTGAGCAAGAAAAACTCATTGCCGCTTTTCCCTATGCGGTGCAAAACAACCGCTGGTTGCTGCCTATCAAAGCCTATATCATGTGGTGGGATGTCGAAATTGCTAACAACACCCCACTCATCGACAAAAATTATCACGACATTGCCTTTTTACATATTGGGCAGTTTTTGCAAAAAAATGGCGGTATTTTCCTTATTCACACTTGCCCAGATAAACAATTTATAAAGGCTATAGATAAAAAATATGTGGATATTAAGCTTACTTATAACCATTCTAAAAACACTTATAAAATATTCATAAACCATTCAAATACAACAGGTTCTGTTAAATTAATTTGGGCTAATAGCATTGAAATATTACGCTTAAAAATTAGAGCAATTCTAAGCTAAAAGATTTGTTAAAATCCTCACTTGACTTTAAATGGTAATAAGCCTTAGTGAAGATGCTAATAATTATCAATTACATCTTTAGAGGAATTCTAATGTACAAACCCTTACAAAAATCTATGGTCGCCGCCGCAGCATTTGCTGCAGTTATTGCTCCAACCTTTGCCGCCGCATCAGAGGAAAGCATCAATGTTTATTCTTACCGCCAACCATTTTTAATACAACCATTTGTTGATGCGTTTAAAGCAGATACGGGCATAAATGTTAATATTGTTTTTGCTAAAAAAGGTTTTGTTGAAAAAATAAAAGCTGCCAAAGGCAAAGACAGTGCTGACCTTCTTTTAACTGTCGATATTGGTCGGCTTGTGGCTTCTCTAGATGCAGACATTGCCGAACCCATTTCAAGCGATATTTTAACGGCAAATATCCCTGCCAATTTACGTGACCCAGATGGCAAGTGGTTTGCAATTAGCCTTCGTACTCGTGTGATTTATGCTTCTAAAGAACGTGTTGCGCAAGATAATATTACTTATGAAGAATTAGCTGATCCCAAATGGAAGGGCAAAATCTGTATTCGTTCTGGTCAAAATCTCTACAACCTCGGGCTTTTCTCTTCGATGATTGCTCATAATGGCGAAGAAGCTACGCAAAAATGGCTAGAAGGTCTCAAGGCCAATCTTGCTCGTACACCTAAGGGTAATGATCGCGCGCAGGCACAAGGTATTTTTAATGGTGAATGTGATATTGCCATCGCCAATGCCTATTATATGGGTAAAATGATAACCAACGAGAAAAATCCTGAGCAAAAAGACTGGGCGAACTCTATTAAAGTTTTATACCCAAATGTTGATGGTCGCGGATCGCACGTAAATGTATCGGGTGTTGTGGTGATTAAAGGTTCTAAAAACCAAGCCAACGCCATTAAATTTGCCGAATATCTTGTAAGTGATAAAGTTCAAGCCATGTATGCTGAAGCTAATTTTGAACGCCCAGTAAAACCTGGAGTACCGGTTTCTGATTTAGTCAAGAGTTGGGGAGAATTTAAAGGCGATAGCCTACCAGTTAGCACAGTTGCCAAAAACCTCAAACGTGCCAGTGAATTGGTTGATATTGTTAATTTTGACAATTAACTTTATAATAAAATTATGATATATAAGAAAAGTCGGGCAAGCGCGCGGCTTTTCTTTTAACATACGTCCATTTATATGCTTACTTATTTTCAAAAACTACTGCATTTGCCGCGCGATATAAACCCGTTATGGCTACTCCCCGCAATTTTGTTGGCAATTATTCTTGTCGCGCCTATTTTAACTATTTTTAACATTGCCTTTTACCCCGAAGAAAATATCTGGCCACACCTTTATGCTACGGTGTTGGGTGGTTATATTTCGGACACATTGGTGCTAATAATAGGCGTGGGTGCAGCATGCTTATTCATTGGTGTTTCAACCGCATGGCTGGTAACTATGTATAATTTCCCTGGAAGAAAGTTAGCCAGTTCGTTATTATTATTGCCGCTTGCAATGCCCTCTTATATTATTGCATATACTTATGTCGAGATTTTTGATTATTCGAATATTATTCAAACCAGCATTCGTGATATAGGTGGGTTTAACTCGGCTAGAGATTATTGGTTTTTTGAAATACGCTCAATGGGTGGGGCTATTTTTGTGCTGTCTATAGTGCTTTACCCTTATGTTTATTTAACCTCACGTGCGGCATTTTTACAGCAAAGTATTTGCATGTTAGAAGCCAGCCGTATGCTTGGTCATACAAATAATAGTACATTTTTTAAAATTGCCTTACCAATGGCGCGCCCAGCAATTTTTGTTGGGCTTATTCTTGCTTTGATGGAGACTTTAAACGATGTTGGTGCAGTAGAGTTTTTTGGCGTAGACACACTTACGGTTGGTATATATACAACTTGGCTTGGGCGCGGGAACTTAGGCGGAGGGGCGCAAATAGCGCTTATATTGCTTGGCTTTATATTTATACTAATTGTTATTGAAAAATGGGCAAGACGAGGAGCAGCTTATAACCATACAAGTCGTCAAATGCGCCCAATTAAACGTGTGAACTTAAACAAAAAATCTGCGTTTTGGGCTATGATTTTTTGCTATAGCCCCATTATTTTAGGGTTTTTATTCCCCGTAATTCAACTGATTTCAGACAGTTTGGAATTTGTCGATACAACCGATTATTCGGCATTTATTGGCTATGCTAAAAACTCGCTCATGCTTTCGGGCATCACCGCATTTTTTGCGATTATTATCGCCTTGTTTTTAAGTTATAGCGAACGCGTTTTTAACGTAAAATTTATAGGCTGGGTGGCTAAACTTGCCAGTGTCGGCTATGCCATTCCGGGCGTTATTTTAGGCTTAGGCGTTTTTATTTTACTCATAAGTTTCGATGATTTTATTAGCCCCGCTTTAGAATATTTTGGCTATGAAAACGCAAGCAAACAAATGTTTCTCTCAGGTTCTATATTTGCGATTGTCTTTGCTTATTTGATACGGTTTTTAGCTGTTTCTTACGGCGCTATTGAAAGTGGATTTGGTAAAATACCGTTAAATTATGACCATGCTGGTAAAAGCCTTGGGCATAGCAAATTGTCAATATTGCGCAAAGTTCATTTGCCACTTATTCGCCCTGCCCTTGCCACTGCACTCATTTTAACATTTATCGACAGTATGAAAGAGTTGCCCGCAACGCTTATTTTGCGCCCGTTTAATTTCAATACATTGGCAACCCATGTTTACGAAATTGCCAGTTTAGAAATTTTCGAAGAGGCGGCAATTGCCGCTTTATCCATCGTCGTCATTGGGCTTATCCCCGTATATTTACTAAGTCGCATGATGAAATTACCCGAATGGCGAGATGGGCATTAATTATGCCACAAAATTATGCTATACTAAAAATTATCTGATTCATTATAAAGGTGTTCATTAAATGCGACGTATAATTTATGGTTTGGTATTCATTGTATTTTTGGTCATTGGCTCGGTGGCAGCACTGCCGTTATTGTTATCGTCCGATAAAGTTTGGGCAGAAATTTCACCTGTTTTAGAAAAACAGACAGGGCGCAAAATATCGGTTTTAGGCGACAGAAAACTAACCCTATACCCCAATATAGCTTTAATTTTAGGCGATGTAAAAATTGGCAGTTCAATTGCAGATAGTAATTTGGTTACACTTAAAGAGCTGCGGGTTTCGGTTAACTTAATGTCACTTTTTGGTGGAAATATCGCAATAACCGAATTAGAGGTAAATAATGCCGATATTAACTTAATACTCAATAAAGATGGAATAGGGAATTGGCAAACCGCACAAAACCCTACGAATGATGACCCATTAGGAGCATTGATTGAAAACACACTTAACGAAGAAACTGCCCCAAACTCACAACCCGCGACTGAGTTTGATTTAAAAAGTTTAAGCATTAAAAACTTCAAAATTAAAAATAGCCGTATAGTTTATTCCGACTTACAAAGCGGCACTGAGCAGAAGCTCGAAAATATTAATTTAGAAATTAACCTAAGCGAAAAAAATAAAAACCTTAGCATTAATGGCAATGTCGATTGGCAAAAACAAAAAATAAACCTTGCCCTTAAAGATTTTGAATTTGCTAATTTTATCAGCAACCAAAAATCTGAATTAAATTTAAAAGTTAAATCCAGCCTTATTTCCACGCAGGTTAATGCTATGCTAAGTGGTGGCGAAAATTTTGTTTTAGACGGTAAAATAAACCTTAACACCAACAGTATCCAACAATTAACTCAGTGGCTTAATGTCGACTTATCCGATATTCACGACAGCGCAATAGGCTTTAATTCCAATATAAAAGTTACAAATGACATCATTCAATTGAGCAATTATAACTTAACTGCTTTTGACGCAAAAGTTAATGGAACGCTAAATGTTGGAACAAAGGACATTCTGAATATTTATGGCAAAATGAATGTCGATAATTTAGATTATAATCGAATAATAATTACCAACAATGAAAACTCCGAAGAATGGAGCAATAAACCTATAAAGCTCGATATATTAGCCCAATTGAACAGCAATATTGAACTGGTTATTGGTACTGCAAAATATAAAAATGTTACAGCCAATAACCTTGCTGCTCAACTTGTTATTCGTGATTCTAAAGCTAATATCCCGTTTAAGCTTAGTGCGTTTGATGGCACAATTTCGGGCAATGTTAGTGCCAGTTTAGGCAAAACGACAAATCATATAGGTGCTAAAATTATCGCGCAAAATATTAAGGCAGGCAATGCACTTAAAGATTTAGATATTACCGACAAATTAAGTGGCACAACAAACTTTAACAGCGAAATCAGCAGCTCGGGAAACTCCACACGACAATTTATAAACAACCTAAAAGGGCATGGCAACGTAGAAATGCTTAATGGTATTATCGAAGGCATTGCAATTGCCGATGCGCTTGCCCCCGAAATTGCAAATATTGATTTGTCATTAAACAATCCAGAAAAGCTTATAGAGTTTGGCTTACAAGCGGGCAAAAACATCACCACAAAAATGTCGAGTAATTTTAACAATAGCACGGGCGATGCCCAGCAAACAAAATTTGTTAAAGCCACTATGAGCTATGTTATTAATAAGGGGCAACTCGACAATACAGACCTTCAAATAAATTCTGAAAGCATTGTTATTCGAGGTGCGGGTAACGTAGACCTCGCTAATAAATCGCTTAATTACCGAATTATTCCTAATGTCGTGCGTAAAAACGAGCAAGGCAGTACCGAAAGAATGACCATTCCTGTATTGATAACAGGCAAATGGAACAACCCTAAAATCGAAGTCGATTATGCCTATGCTATTGATAATAGCAGTACAATAAGCAATATCCGAAAGAAAGCTGTCGAAAAAATTACCAATAAAATCACCAAGAAAGTCGGTGATAAAGTTATCAACAAGGTTAAACAAGCCGTTGGCGATGAATTGGGCAAAGTAATTGGTGATGAGCTTAATAAAAACATTACCGACCAAATCGGCAATCTTTTTGGTCTAGCCCCACAAGAAAAAACAGAAGCAGTGTCCGAATAACTAGATAAACACGCCCAACGGTAATAATAATACGACCAGTATAACCAGTCCGATAACATAAAATTTTAGGGCTTGTTTAATGTCGGCACGGTGTAATATTTTACGCCCGTCTTCGTTCATCCAAACGCCGTCTAGTTGTTCGCCACCATAAAATCGCGGTCCGCCCAAGGCGATATTCATTATAACCGCCATCGAAGCCTCTGCCCAACCCGCATTGGGCGAAGCATGGCGCACGGCATCTTGCCATAAACATGCCCATAATTGTTTAGCGCGCCCAAAACCTTCGCCCAATAATGCCATAATTAAAAATAAAAATGCGGTAATTCGCGCAGGAATATAGTTTAAAATATCATCACTCAAAGCCGATGCCCGCCCAAAATGAATATATTTAAAACTTTTATGCCCAAGCATACTGTCGGCAGTATTAATTGTTTTATAAGCGATTAACGCAGGCAAACCACCGACTAAATACCAAAATATTGGAGCAACCACACCGTCGGACATATTTTCAGATAAGCTCTCAATCGCCGCCCGAGTAACAGTGATTTCAGACATTTTCGTAACATCTCGCCCGACTATTTTTGCCACCGCCGCCTTGCCCTCGTTTAGCCCTTGATTTAGCGCAAAATAGACATCTTTCACATGCACATAAAGCGACCTTATGGCTAAGAATAACGAAATTATAAATATTTTTAACGGCAGTAAAAATATTGACAATGCCAGTAAATATTCCAATACAACACCAATAATTAAGGCGAATATAAACAATGTTATCATAACTATATAGCCACGAATTATTAAGCTGGCTTTACCGCGCTTCCAATTGTTAAAACTTTTATCAAAAAAGCCAATAAGCTTGCCGATATAAACTATGGGGTGAGAAACATATTTAAACAGCCATTTTGGGTCGCCTATAGCAATGTCCAAAATCATAGCGGCGATAATTATATAAACCACGCTCATAAGTTAAGCTCCAAATTTATACTGTTAAGCACCTGCGCCAAATGGGGTAGCCTTTTGGGGGTTGCCAAACCAAACCGTAAAATTGTTGGGTTTTGGCTAAATTTACGGACAAGTATATGCTTATTTGCCAATTTATCAAAATACTTATGTGCATGAGGGGTAAAAACCAAACAAAATAAGTGGGTTGAACCTATAATTTTAAACTTATTTTCAATCAAAACATCTTGCATATTTTGCATATCGGATTTAAGTTTTTTACGCATATTTGTTTGCCATATTAAATCACTTAATGCCTGAGTTGCAACATCTATCGACGCGCCCGATACCGCCCACAAAGCAATATAACTTTGCATTTTGTTTAATAACATCGGGTTAGCCAACATAAAACCAATCCGCGCACCACCCAGCCCAAAAAATTTACCAAATGAACGTAAAATAATTAAATTATCGAGTTTAGCTGCCGCCATACTCATCTCTGGCGTAATGTCCATAAACGCCTCATCTATTATTAGCATACCTTTTTGCCGTTTAGCGCATTGGTATAATTGCTCAGGCGTATATAATTTCCCTGTCGGGTTGTTGGGGTTAACAATCAACAAATGTTCGGCTTTACTAGCCTCATCTAAATTTTCAATACAAAAAACTTCATGCCCACATTTTTTCCAATTGTGGCTGTGTTCTTCATAAGTTGGCGATACTATAGCAATGCTCGACTTGGCTAAAATACGCGGTAAATTTTCAATAAATATTTGTGTGCCATTAGCAACTATAAGTTCCCTGCCCTCACAATTATAGGCAATTTGAGCAGCCTTAATTAAATTGTCTATTGCCAACCTTTGCGGCAACTGTGTCCACGATAAATCCGATATGTTTGTAATGGGGTAAGCATAAGGGTTTATACCTGTCGACAGGTCTAGCCAATCATCGGCTTCACCGCCATATTGAGCGATAGCATCATCAAGTGCACCGCCATGATATAAGGAGTTATTCATCGCCCCTCACATCTATAATATGCGCGTATGAGCCCATAATTTTACCATCTTGCAAGCCCATATCGGGATGGGTTTCACCCTGTGCATCGCAGGCTTTAAACAAAGGTTCGCCAGTGGCTTTAGTCGTTTGGGTATAATGAAACTCATGTCCGTTCAAATTTTTTGACCATGGCAATTGGCTGTCATGTTGCAATTGCCGATAACCCAATTGGCGTTTTGGGTTAGCAAAACTGGTGGTTAAATCCAACAAATCAAACATTTTGTGGGCGACGCCATCTTTGTCGATTATAGCCTTGCCCATAACCATATACCCCCCACATTCGCCGTAAATTAAAGCCCCTTGTTTGCCAAGCTGTTTAAGGCGGGTACGCAGTTTATCTTTGCCCGAAAGTTCACCCGCAAAAAGCTCAGGATATCCACCCGCAAAAAATACGGCATCAACATCAAGAGCAGGAATTTGGTTGTTTAATGGCGAAAAGAAACTTATTTCAGCACCAGCCTTGTGCCATTGTTCGGAAATATGGGGGTATATAAAGTTAAATGCCGCATCTTTGGCTATGGCTATTTTTTGCCCCAAAGGCGGCAAACTAAAAGCTGTGTTTTTTTCGAGATTCGTAAAAAAATTCGCCTTGCTTGCGAGCAAACGCATGTCTAAATTCTGGCAAATATAACGTGCGGCTTTATCAATAAAGCTTTCAAAGCCGTGCATTTCATCAGCATGGACTAACCCCAAATGGCGTGAAGGCAAAACCATGTCTGCATGGCGCGGCAAGCAACCAATTACATCTATATTTAACTCTTTAACCGCAGCGCGGAGCATTTTTTCATGTCGCATTGTGCCAATATTATTAAATATTATACCCGCTATTTTTATATCCGCACGGTAGCTTGCAAAGCCGTGAACTAAAGCGGCAACACTCTGCCCCATAGCACCCGCATCGACCACTAATATTACGGGTAAGCCGAGTTTAACCGCAACATCGGCTGTGCTGCCAACACCCGATATTGACCCATCAAACAACCCCAACACACCCTCAATAATTGCCATATCAGCATTACTCAAATGCTTAGCAACCATAGAAAGGGTAGAGGGTTGCATTGCCCATAAATCATAATTATAACAGATGCCATCTATCGCCTTAGCATGAAAAGCAGGGTCGATATAATCAGGGCCAACTTTAGCGGCTGCCATTGTTAAACCTTGCTGTTTAAGCGCACGCAAAATAGCCATAGTAATTAGCGATTTACCCGCACCCGAATGTGTCGCCGCTATAACCATGCCCTTACCCATAATCATGCCCATAAAATGGCAAAGCATGCGCTAAAACTTGTTCACGCAAGGCAACATTACCGCCAATAATTATTATAGCAGGCGGCGTAATTTTGTGGCGGTCTATACAATTCACAATGTCCGATAAATGGCTTACCCAAACCTGCTGATCAGGCAGTGTGGCGTTACGAATAATGGCAATAGGCTCATTAGCTTCACGCCCCGCGTCCATTAAATTCTTACATATTTCATTAATATTTTTTAACGCCATATACATAACAATACTTTGCGAACCTTTTGCCAAGGCGTGCCAATTTATAGCACTCGGAATAATACCTTTAGCATCATGTCCCGTTAAAAATGTTATCGACTGGTTGGTTTCTCGCGTGGTCGCAGGAATATGAGCAAAAGCCAAACCGCCTATGCCTGCGGTAACCCCGGGTATGGCTAAAAATTTTATATCGGCTTTTGCCAATGCCGCAGCTTCCTCGCCACCGCGCCCAAAAATAAACGGGTCGCCGCCTTTTAGGCGCAATACACGTTTGCCTTGCTTGGCGTATTTTATAATGGATTCAGTAATATTTTGTTGAGTGGCAGATGGTTTACCACCGCGCTTGCCTGCATAAACCACTTCAGCATCTTTACGCGCAAATTGCAAAAAACCTTTGTTGACCAAAGCATCATAAACAATTACATCGGCTTGTTTTAACGCAAATAAGCCCATAACACTAATAAGCCCAACATGCCCAGGCCCCGCACCAACCAACCATACCGACGATGGCGGAAATGGCGGCATATACTGGTTTAAAATTTTTATATCAGAATCATTAATCATTTTGCCAACTTATGCTATCATAGCTTGATTTGCTATAGAGAAAATAAATGAACATTAAGTCAAAACAAAAAATAAGCCCATTGCGGCGCGGGTGGACAACAGGGGCATGTGCCACTGCCGCCACCAAAGCGGCTTATATCGCATTATTAAGTGGTAATTTTACCGACCCTATAGCAATTAACTTGCCCAAAGGCGAGAACCCGAGCTTTGCATTGGCACTAGAAGGTTTAGGGCAAGACAATAACGGAAAATACGCCCAAGCCGCAATAATTAAAGACGCAGGCGACGACCCAGATGTTACGCACGGGGCATTAATTATTGTCGAAATTCGCCATAGCTCAGCACAAAGCGGCATAAGCTTTAAAGCAGGCGATGGAGTCGGCATGGTAACGCGCAAAGGCTTGCCTATTGAAGTCGGACAAGCCGCTATTAACCCAGTCCCTCGCCAAATGATGCAAGACGTTATTACCGAAATTGCCCAAAAATATCAGGTAAGCCCAGATGTCGAAATTACGATTTCTATTCCCGATGGCAACCAAATTGCTCAACAAACATGGAATCCCCGCCTCGGCATTATTGGCGGCTTGTCTATTCTAGGCACAACAGGAATAGTACATCCTTTTTCTTGCTCAGCGTGGATTGCGTCTATCCACCAAGGCATTAATGTCGCACAGGCGGCAGGTCTTAAACATGTTGCTGGCAGCACAGGTAGCATGAGTGAAAAGGCCGTTAAAAACCACCATAATTTAGGCGACATTGCGCTCATTGACATGGGCGATTTTGCAGGCGGAATGCTAAAACATTTGCGCAACAACCCAATTGAAAGAGTAACAGTCTCAGGTGGTTTTGCAAAAATGTGTAAGCTGGCAATGGGCTTTGCCGATTTACATTCAGGCCGCTCACAAGTAGATTTTAATTGGCTGGCAGAGCAGTTTAAATTATTAGACGCATCACCAACATTGCAAGAAAAAGTAAAAACCGCCAACACAGCGTTAGAATGTTTAAACTTAGCCCACGATAATAATATAAAAATCGCACTTCATATTGCAAAACTAGCCCAAGTTACCGCACAAAAAATCAACAGGGATAATGCTAAAATAGATATATTAATTTGCAATCGCAATGGCGATATTATCGCGCATAAGGAATGATATGGAAAATATTTTAATTTTAGGCGGTACAAAAAATGCACGGTTTTTAGCCGAAAAACTAAGCGCAAATTACAAGATAATTTATTCGGTAGCAGGGCGAACACAAGCCGCCATATTGCCAAAAAATTGCACGCAAATTTCAGGCGGGTTTGGCGGAGTAGAAGGGCTTAAAAACTATTTACTCAACCATGAAATCACCCTTTGTATCGACGCCACACACCCTTTTGCAAAAAACATAACTCACAATATAGTCGCCGCTTGCACCGATATAAAAACCCCAACAATTCAATATGCCCGCAAGCCGTGGGTTGGCAATTTTACGCAATTTAAAAACAGCGATATACTTATAAAATCCATACCCAAAAATGCTCGAGTTTTTCTAACAATCGGCAGCAAAAACATTAAAAACTATTTACCCGTCAAACAAATAACTGCTGCACGAATGATTGAAAAACCAAATCTCAACACTGATTTTGAAATTATTTTAGCCCGCCCACCCTTTAGCCTAGATGATGAAATAAACCTTATGCAAACCCGCTCCATCACGCACCTAGTTTGCAAAAATAGTGGAGGCGACATTCACGATAATAAATTACGCGCAGCACAAAAATTGAAAATAAAAATCCTAATGATAGAACAACCCACCTCTCCCCATAAAATACAATTTTTTTCGGCAGTAGAAATTGAAAGCTATTTACATTTGCAAAATAAACTTTAAACTTAAACCATCACGGTGTCGTCTTGATACGACTGAAAATAACTTTACTGCAATCGACCCAAATCGGGGGTTTATGTAAAAGCTGTTGGATACGCATTTTGCGGCGCCTCGTTATAATTTTAAGGTGCGTTTTATGTCCGATTATCAAATTCCAAAATCTTTTCTTATTGCGCTCGAAAAACGTATTTTAGCCGAGCCGCAAAAAACAGGTATAATGATTTGCGGGCATGGTAGTCGTAGCCTAGAAGCCGTAGCCGAGTTTTCAAAACTAGCAAAAGCTATCGCCAAATATCTGCCCAATATACCTGTCGATTATGGATATTTGGAATTTGCAACACCAATTATTCGAACAGGGTTAAAAAATTTACAGGACCAAGGCGTTGAACGTGTGTTGGCAATCCCCGGAATGTTATTTGCCGCAGGGCACGCTAAAAATGATATTCCGTCAGTCTTAAACACATACGCAAAAAACAACAATTTACGCATAGACTATGGACGCGACTTGGCAATTGACCATAAAATGATACGCGCGGCATCGGAGCGGGTTACCCAAGCCATTAATAAAGCAGGCTCGCATATTGGCAATCAAGATACATTATTAATGCTAATAGGGCGCGGTGCGTCCGACCCTGATGCCAATTCAAACGTGCAAAAAGTCATGCGATTGTTATGGGAAGGCTTAGGCTTAGGCTGGGGCGAGGTTGGCTATAGCGGAGTTACTTTTCCACTCGTGCAACCCGCGCTCGAACATGCGGTTAAACTTGGCTATAAACGCATTATTACTTTTCCGTATTTTCTATTCACTGGTGTTTTGGTCGAACGTATTTATGCGTATCACGATAAAGTAGCGGCACAAAACCCCGATATTGAATTTATTAAAGCGCCTTATTTGAACGACCATGTTTTGGTAATAGAAACATTTCTAAACCGTATATTAGAAATTTTAGATGGCGACAATGCGATGAATTGCGGCTTATGCAAATACCGCGAGCAGGTGCTAGGGTTCGAAGACCAAGTCGGGCTTGCTCAAGAAAGCCACCATCACCATGTCGAAGGCATTAATGATGAGCATTCGCACGACCATACCCATGACGACCATGGCGACCACCACCACCACCACCCCTACCCTCATGCCAATCACAGCCACGGCCCAAAAACACTGGATAAAGAAATTCCCTAAACCATGCAACATAACTATATTAAAGACCCTAAAGCTATCTATGCAAAAAGCTTCGCGACTTTACGCAATGAGGTAAATTTCAAGCGTTTTCCCGATAATTTACATATGGTCATCACCCGCCTTATTCATTCTTGCGGCATGGTCGATATTGCCGATGACGTTTGTTTTTCGCCAACCTTTATCGACACTGCACAAACCGCATTGGCAAATGGCGCAAATATATTATGTGATTGTGAAATGGTAAAATCGGGCATTATTACCCGCCTTTTGCCTGCCGAAAACAAACTTATTTGCACATTAAATAATGAGCAAACACCAAGCCTTGCAGCCGAGCAACGCACCACCCGCAGTGCCGCAGCGGTTAAACTTTGGTTGCCGCATTTAGCGGGTGCAGTCGTTGTAATTGGCAATGCACCAACCGTATTATTTCGTTTGCTCGAAATAATTTCCGAAACAGGCATAAAACCTGCTGCTATAATAGGCTTTCCTGTTGGGTTTGTTGGTGCGGTCGAAAGCAAAGAGGCGTTAATTGCCCAAAGTTTAGAGTTAGAATATATTGCCTTAAAAGGGCGTCGTGGGGGCAGTGCAATGGCAAGCGCGGTGCTTAATGCAGTGGCAGGAGGCTTAGGGTAAATGCAAAAATGGTTAACAATTATTGGTATTGGTGACGATGGGTTTAACGGGCTAAACGCGTATAACCAACAAATTTGTTACGCTGCCGAAATAATATTAGCTCCTGAACGAATTTTAAAATCCGCCCCTAAATTTAAAGCCGAAACCCACATTTGGGGCAGCCCTTTGCATAAGTCGGTTGAGAAAATTTTATCGTGGCGCAACCGCAAAAGTGTAGTGGTTTTAGCAACAGGCGACCCTATGCATTATGGCATTGGGGCAACGTTAGCACGTAAAATTTCCATAAATGAAATGGCCATTTACCCATCAGCATCAGCATTTTCGTTAGCAGCAGCGCGGTTGGGTTGGAATTTAGCCAAAACCCAGTGCATAAGCCTACATGGGCGCAACTTAAGTTTAATGAATAAGGCATTGCAGCATAATTCGTTAATTATTAGCCTAACCAGCAATTCCAAAACAGTCGATGACGTTGTTGAGCTATTGATAAAACGCGGCTTTGGCAAAAGTGAGTTAAGCGTTTTAGAGCATATTGGCGGGGCAAATGAGCGTATATTAAATTGCATAGCCAATGATTGGAAGAATACCAAAGCTGCCGATTTTAATGTGGTTGCTATTAAAACCATTGCCGATAATTCCACAGCCATTATCCCCAATATTGCGGGGCTAGATGACACGCATTATATCCATGATGGGCAATTGACTAAAAGCGACATTCGCGCGGCAACTCTCAACAAATTACTACCCACTCGAAACAGCATAATGTGGGATTTGGGCGCAGGAGCAGGCTCTGTCGGCATTGAATATATGCGGCTCGCCACAGGCTCTATAACCCATGCGGTCGAACATAATTTAAAACGACTAAACACAATCCAAATGAATGCCTATAATTTGGGTGTGCAAAATATACAAACATATCCCAACAAATCTCTAGATATTATAGATGGTTTACCAACGCCCGATGCGGTGTTTATTGGCGGCGGATTAAGCGAAGAATTATTCAACAAGGCTTATTCACGCTTAGCAATAAATGGGCGTTTGGTGGTTAATGCAGTGACATTGCAAGCCAACCAGTGCTTGGCTAAAATTTATATGCAACTTAATCAAAAAGCCGTTATGTGCCAATTTACCACTTCTACACTCAAACCCATTGGCAAATTACAGGTCTTTAAACCCAATTTACCCATAACTCAATTGTCATTAATAAAAGCGATTGATTTATGAAAACAGGCACATTATACGGCATTGGAGTCGGGCCCAGCGACCCCGAATTATTAAGCTTAAAAGCAGTTAAATATATTAAAACCGCACAACTCATCGCCTACCCAACCAATAAGCAAGGCGTAAGTTTTGCCCGCGAAATTGCCTCACCCTATATTGATAATGATGCACAAGAATTTGGCTTTTACATTCCAATGAAAACCGATAGAAGTGCAGCAAATATTGAGTATGATAAAGCCGCAACCCACATAGAGGCACATTTAACAAACGGTAAAAATGTAGCGTGTTTGTGTGAAGGCGATTCATTATTTTACGGTAGTTTTAGTTATATTCTTGAACGGCTACAGCCAAAATTTAATGTAGAAATAATTCCCGCTATACCTGCTTTTGTTGCAGCAGGCGCAGCACTAAGTCAACCCATTGTTATGCAAAATGAAGATTTGCAAATTATTCCCGCCACACTCAATGCTAATATTTTAGCGACTAAAATTAAAAATTCCGACAATATTAGCATTTATAAAGTTGGACGGCATTTTGCTAAACTGCATAATATTTTATGCCAACAAAACCTGCTAGATAAAGCGCATTTAATAGAATATGTAAGCAATGAAAAACAAAAAATCACCCCCATGCTGCAAACAGACAGCAGCACCCGCCCGTATTTCTCGATGATTATTATTAATAAAAGATAGACCATTATGACCAAAATTGCCTTCATAACCCTAACCCCTAATGGGGTTAAAATTGCCAAAAAGTTACAAAATCATTTCGGTGGCGAAATAATAACCAAAAAAGGCGGCAAAGTTACAGAGCAAATTGCCGAATTATTTCGTCAAAAATATGTAATTATTGGCATATGCAGCACCGCAATATTAATTCGCGCTGTCGCAAGTTGCCTGCATAATAAACATGACGAACCACCCGTTATAGCTATTGATGAAAATTGCGAAAATATTATCCCTCTACTGGGCGGGCATAGCCGCGCATCTAAATTGGGCAGTGCAGTGGAAATTGCCCAGCAATGCGCCAAACTATTGCAAGCCCGCACTGTCATTACCACAGCAGGCGATAAAAAATTCGGCATCGCGCTTGATAACCCACCCAACGGATATTGTTTAACCAATACCAAAAATTACAAATCTTTTATGAGTGCTTTATTTGAACAACAAACGGTCAATGTTTCGCAAAATATACCATGGTTGCGTGACAGTAAGTTACCGCATGATGAAACCAGCGCGCTTAAAATTACAGTTTCGAATAAACTACAAAAAGGTTCAAATACTGAACTTATTTATTGCCCAAAAAACATTGTAATTGGTACAGGTTGCGCACGCGGCGCAGATGCAAGTGAACTCATCAAGCTTATTGAACAACAAATTAAAGCATTAAATATTAACCCAAATGCCATTAAATGCATCGCTTCTATAGATGTTAAATCCGACGAAATGGCTATCCATAAAGCCGCAAAACATTTTGGTGTAGACGCGCGTTTCTTTACACCTGAACAGCTCGAGGCTCAAGCCTCACAGCTTGAAAATCCATCAGATTATGTGTTTGACCAAGTCGGTTGCCACGGTGTATCCGAAGGCGCAGCACTGGTGGGAGCTGGCGAAAAATCGCAGTTAATTTGCCCCAAAATAAAAACCGCAAACACCACTTGTGCCATCGCTCAATCGTTCGATTTCACCCCCAAAACCTACGGCAATAAGCAGGGCGAATTGTATATTATCGGCATCGGTCCAGGGCAAGAAAGCTGGCGTGTACCTGAAGCCACACAAATGTTAAAAGCCGCACAAGATTGGGTCGGCTATGGGCTATATATCGACTTACTCGGCAGTTTAGGTAACGGTAAAACCCAACATAACTTTGCCCTAGGTGAAGAAGAAAAGCGGGTAAAATTTGCCCTCGAATTGGCAGCAGAAGGCAAACAAGTCGCACTTATCTGCTCAGGCGATGCGGGCATATATGCAATGGCAGCTTTGGTTTATGAAGTGCTAGATTTAGATAAAAGCTTAGGCGGAGTAAGTGATGCCGCTAAACGCGTCCGCATACAAACTGCCCCCGGAATTTCGGCTTTACAAGGAGCAGCAGCACGAATTGGCGCACCCCTTGGGCATGACTTTTGCACCATATCATTATCCGATTTATTAACCCCTTGGGAGGATATTAAAAAGCGAATTAACACAGCCGCCGAAGGCGACTTTGTAATTAGTTTTTATAATCCCGTTTCCAAAAGACGACGGACACAGTTGGCTTATGCAAAAGATATTTTACTCAAACACCGCCCAAATAATTGTCCCGTTATTTTAGCCAGCAATATAGGGCGAGAAAACGAAAATATCCGCACTCTAAACCTAATTGACCTCGATATAAATGATGTCGATATGCTCACCTTAGTGATGGTTGGTTCAAGCAACAGTAAAAAATTCAAACGTGGCGACGGCAAAGATTATGTTTACACACCGCGTGGATATAGCAAAAAAAGAAAGCAAAAATAATGACCGTATATTTTATCGGAGCAGGTCCAGGTGCGCCCGACCTCATCACAGTTCGTGGACTAAAGCTTATTGAGCGCTGCCAAGTTTGCCTTTATGCAGGCTCTCTCGTACCAGAAGAAATTGTTGCCCACGCACCAAAAAATGCACTGGTAATGGATACCGCATCAATGCATTTAGATGAAATTATCGAACACATTAGACAAGCCGATGACAAAGGGTTAGATGTTGCACGGGTGCATAGTGGCGACCCAAGCATCTACGGTGCGACAGGCGAACAAATGCGGCGGTTAGATGCCCTAAATATCGCCTATAACATCACTCCGGGAGTACCAGCCTTTGCCGCAGCAGCCGCAGCAATTGGTTGCGAATTGACCATTCCAGAGGTTGCCCAGTCTATCATTTTAACCCGCACTGCTATGCAGTCATCATCTATGCCAAAAGGCGAAGAATTGGCAAATTTAGGTCGTGCAGGCACTACTATGGCCATCCACTTATCGGTGCGTAATTTGCGCCATGTACAACGAGAACTAACCCCACACTATGGCGAAGATTGCCCAATAGTGGTGGCTTACCGCGTGTCGTGGGCAGATGAGCAGTTTATTTTTGGCACATTAAAAACCATTCAAAAACAAGTGCGCGCAGCAAAACTCACCCGTACCGCGCTTATCCTAATTGGTCCTGCTTTAAACGCTAAAAATTACCGCGACAGTGCTCTATATGATAAAAAATTTAGCCATATTTTACGTGAAAAGGTTTAGGTGTTTAAGTTTATTTTTGTTCAAAATCGTCTAAAAATAACCTTAAATTAATTATAAACGTAAAAATAAAAGCATAAATTCAAAATTATCCTTTTATTTCAAAGGCATTACTCTTTAGTTGTAATCATAAATTGTGGTTTTATGTTTTAATATCATTTTATCTTGTTATACTTAAATTGAATTTAGAATAATTTTAAATTTAAAAAACAACAACTATTCGTTGAGATCTTTAGGGGGGAAAGACCTGAATATTTTTAATGGACTAGTCAATGGATTATAAAATCATCATCGCAGATGACCACCCACTTTGCCGTGGCGCACTGCATCAAACGGTTAAAAACCTTTACCCAACAGCAACAATTATTGAAGCCTCAACTCTAGAACATTTGGTCGAAAAAATTTCATTCACCCCAAATGTCGATTTGATTCTGCTCGACTTATCTATGCCGGGGGTTCGAGGCTTTTCAGGTTTGCTTTACCTGCGGTCACAACACCCTAACATACCCGTAGCAATTTGCTCGGCTAGTGAGGAGAGCAGCACAATAAGGCGCGCGCTCGATTTTGGTGCAAGCGGGTTTATTCCTAAGTCAGCAAGGCTCGACGTTATGTCGCAAGCCATAACTGCCATTATGGCAGGCGAAGTTTGGATACCAGAAGATGTGGATTTAAACGTTATAGATAAAGAAGAAGATATGATTAAGCGCATGTCATCGCTCACACCGCAACAAATGCGTGTATTAATGATGGTATCGGAAGGCCTACTAAACAAACAAATTGCCTATAGGTTAAGTGTTTCCGAAGCGACCGTTAAAGCTCATGTTTCGGCCATTCTACAAAAGTTAAATGTCGAAAGCCGCACCCAAGCCGTCATTGTTGCCAACCGTGTTGGCGTTGTACAGAACGGCAATATCGCAGTTTAAACTTAACAAACCCCAACCCAAAACAAGCCTGCTTAAAGAAGTTTAAGCGGGCTTATCACTGCCCGCACGGGTTAACACTGCACGTAAAACAGCTGGTTTTATTGGTTTACTCATAAGTATAATATCTTTTTTACGACATATTTTAGCAACTTGTTCTGACCTATCGGCCGTTGCCAATATTGCAACAATTGGCTTATCAACCTGCCATCTTATTTTTTCGATAGCAAATACCCCATTTTCAAAATTTAAATGATAGTCAGCTATAATGGCGTGGGGCGTTATGTCTTTGTCTTGCATTTGCTGTAAGGCATCTTTTGAGGTTTCGCTATAAATCCCATTTACCCCCCAATTTCCGAGTAAAACTTTAAGAGCGTTTAAAATTTCAGGTTCATTATCAATGCAAATTACATTTAGGTCATTAAGTTTTTTCCGTGCAATAAAAACTTTACTTTCAACAATTTCATTTGAATTTTTTTGCGACCCCAAATCAACATAACATGAAAATTTAGACCCCCTATCCACTTTTGATGTAATGTCTAATTCCGAGCCTATCATTTTAGAAATTCTGTCGACAATTGACAAGCCAAGCCCAACACCTTCGGCAACGCGCATACCGCTTTCTAGGCGTTTAAACTCTTTAAATATCGTTTTAATCTGAAAAGGCGCAACACCATGCCCCGTATCATAAACATCAAGCCTTAAGCGCTTGCCTTTATGGCGACAACCAAATAAAACCTCGCCTTGTTCAGTATATTTAATAGCATTAGAAATATAATTTTGCAAAATGCGCCGCAAATGCCTACGGTCTGACTTTATATAGGCTTTTGTTTTTACATATTTAAGTTTTAGGCCTTTTTTATCTGCCAATGGTTTAAACTCAACATATAATTGCTCGAATAGTCTATTTAAGCTAAAATCAGCCATCTTAGTTTCAAATACACCAGAGTCTAAGCGTGAAATGTCTAACAAAGCCACCAAAATTTCTTCGACCGATGTTAAAGACAAATCTAGGCTTTGGGCTATTTGTTTAACCTCACCATCAAGTGGTTTTTCTAATAATGCTGTAGAATAAAGCCGAGCGGCATTCATTGGCTGAGAAATATCATGGCTTGCCGCCGCTAAAAAGCGAGTTTTATCTATATTGGCTTCCTCGGCATTGGCTTTGGCACTGCTTAATTGCTCGTTCAGCAAGGTCAATTCACCCGTGCGCTCATCTACCCTTTGTTCAAGGTTTATATTAACACTTTCAAGGGTTTTTGCTGTATTAACTTGGGCGGTTATATTGTCAAATGTAATAACATACCCACCCTCAGGCATTACCGATGATGTAACCTCTAATATTTGTTTTGTAGAATGTATAGCCTCGCGCATCGTCTTTTTTAAAGCAATATAATTAAGCATACGGTTTGCTACAATATCTTTAACTTTCCCTTCGCCAAAAACACCTTTATTAGCGCAATATTCCAAAATAAATTTAAAATATAAATTATTTTCTAAAATACCATCAGGGATATTGAGTAATTTTTGAAACGCATGGTTCCAGCATAAGAGTTTTAGGTTTTCATCCAAAACGCATATGCCTTGTTTAATGTTGTCGACTGCCGATTGTAAAAACTGCCGATTATGCTGAATAATGTCCGAGGCTTCATCTAATAGTTTTATGGCGCTTTTCGCCCCTATTTTTTTACGCTCCATAATAATCGCCATAACAAACCTTGCCGATGATGAGCCAATAGTGCCCGCAAGTTGGTTTTCAGCAAAATTTATAAATTGCATACTTGCAAAATCATTCGGCATAAGGCTAATGTTTTGATTGTTGGCGAATGTTTCAAACCTACGTTTGGATATATTTTGACCAACATACCGCCCGACCAATGTTTGCAAGTCGGACAATAATATACTTTTCTGCCCTGCATATCGGTTGGGCGCGTTAATATTTGCAAATAAGTTTTTTTGCATCACCTCATCTTCATCGGGCTTAGACATATAAGAAAATATTATAAAAAACAAAATATTTACTCCTGTTATCCAAAATGTTGCGAGAGTATAACTGTCTAAATTTGTTTTAAAAAACATCATTGGGTTTAAAATACTATTATTCATAATACCCAAACTTATAGCAATAGGCTGACCGCTGGTTATTGCCCACATAACCAACCCCGCTATAAGCCCTGCAATAACCCCTTTTGCTGTAGCACGGTGCCAATAAATACCACCAATCATAGCGGGGGCAAGTTGAAATAGTATCATATAAAAGTTGTATAATAATTTTTCATATTGCCCACTAATCGCTAACTCTAAATATATAAAATAGCCCAAGACTAATGTAAAAACTATCAAACATCTTTTTAATAATAAAATAGACTTTTTAGCTTGGCTTTTAATAAAACCTTCCCCGCCAAGAGTTTTTAATAACAATGGCAAAACAATATCATTGCTAATCATCGTCGATATTGCCAATGTACCAATAACCATAAGTAAAACACTTGAAATCAAACTCACAAAATAGAAGAGCAAACCAATCCATATTACATTATCGCCTAGCATTGTGGTAAGTAAGGCAAGGTCGAAATTTATCATGTTATTGTTTTTTATTATAACAATAATGGCAATACCAACTGGTACTATAAGCGCAAAAAAGCCTAGCAAATAAGGCAGTAATAACTTTCGACCCACCGTTAATTTCTTCTCATCAATATTGTCGCCAAAAATTATCATAAATTGCCATGGCATAGCAATAAATGCAAAGCCCGATAGAAAAATCATAACAATAAAGTTAGACAGTGAAAACTCACCTTTAAAAATCATCTCTTGGCTTCTAACAGATGAGAATTGCGTTAATAGGTCAGCCAACCCATCGAACCTAAAATAAACAATATAAGTAAAAATCACCGCCACTAATATAATGCTGGCAATACTACACAAGGCAATAACAAATAAAACGCCATGCGTTCCTTTACTCGGCTGAGTAGATTTTATGGCGACAAAGCCAACAAAAAAAAGTAAAATAACAATGAGTAGTTTAGAGTTTTTTTGTGTCAACACTCCAAAATCATTCATTAAGCTCGTATTAAAATATGCAATGATAATGCCAGTGCTGTAATCTATATACCACAATTGCATACCCAAATATGGCAGGGCAAGAATAAGTATTAACAGTGTCGAAATAATAGAAACCGTAGTTTTTTTACCATATCTAGCACTTAATAAATCAGGCAGTGATTTTATATTTTGAATGTGAACTATTTTGGCTATACGTTTTAAAAAGCCAAACCCAAAAGCAAAAACAAGCAATGGTCCTAAACCAACGGCTGCCAAAATCCAACCATCGCTAAACGCCATATTATAAAGTGCATAAATGTAAGAAACAATTAAAAACAGAGCCAATGTTAGCCCATAAACAAACGGCTTTAATGTTACAAAAAACCACGAATTTTTTTTGACATCGGCAAAGCCAATCAAAGCAGCCAATGAAAAAAATAACAACACTGCTATAATTATAACAATGAATTGAGCAATCATATAAAATTTCTATTCAATTTATGGGTTGTAAATTGAACTTATACTGAAACTTATTTATGACGCAAGTTCTAAAATTCTATACATTTTTGCGCCTTTATGCCCGCTCTGAACGGGTGCTTTATTTGAGTCATTTCTGTAACCAAATCCGCCATTTCTATAAGCTCTGGCTTGGCGTTGCGCCCTGTTATTATCACATGAACATCTGCAGGTTTTGTGCGCAAAACGCCCAGCACATCATCTATATCAATATAGTCATAACGCAAGGCGATATTAAGTTCGTCAAGTAAAACCATTTTATAATCGCCACTTAAAATGCAATCCTTAGCCCTCTGCCAACCTTTTTGTGCCGCGGCAATATCACGCGCTCTGTCTTGTGTTTCCCACGTAAAGCCTTCACCCTCGACAAAAACATCCACATAGTCGCTAAATTTTTCTAAAATATCGCGTTCACCTGTTTGCCAAGCGCCTTTAATAAATTGAATAACCGATACTTTTTGCTTGTGGGCAATGGCACGAAACACCATACCAAATGCGGCGGTAGATTTGCCTTTGCCTTTGCCAGTATGGACAATAATCAAACCTTTTTCGACTGTTTTTGTAGCAATCATTTTATCTCTAACCGCTTTTTTCTTAGCCATCTTCATGTTGTGTCTTGCTGTTTTTTCAGGCTCAGTCAATATTTTTTTAGTCATAATTTTAATTGCTCAAGTTCATAATATGTGGCATTGCGCCGTGGCTTCCATAATTGCTTGTTTTGCGCGTCAAGTAAACGGTTAATAATATCATTCAACGCATCGGGGTTATTTTCGGTTAAAAATTCAAGTATTTTTTCATCTTCTATATAAGCTTCAAATATAGCTTCGAAATGATGGTCTTTTACCGCATTGGTCGTCGCCGCGAAGGCGTATAAATAATCCACAGTTGCTGCCATTTCAAACGCGCCTTTATAGCCATGGCGCATAACGCCTTCAAGCCATTTTGGGTTGACCGCTCGACCACGCACCACCCGAGCAACTTCTTGTTCTAAACTTCTAATAACAGGCTTTTCAGGGCGAGAATGGTCATTATGATAAATTTTTGGCATTGTGCCCGAAACATATTCGATTGCCGATGCCATGCCGCCTTCAAATTGGTAATAATCATCACTGTCTAAAATATCATGCTCGCGATTGTCTTGGTTCTGCACGACAATCTCAGTTTTTTCTAAACGAGTTTTGAATGTCTGTTCATCCCGCAAACCGCTTACTTTTTCACCATAAGCATAGCTACCCCAAGCAAGATAAGCCTTGGCAAAATCTGCCCGAGTTTGCCATAAATTTTCATCAATTAAAGTTTGCAACCCTGCACCATATGCCCCAGGTTTTGATCCAAAAATTCTAAACCCTGCTTTAAGGTTTGCTTGTTCCTCGTCCATACCATTATCAAGCAATTGCTGTTTTTCAGTTTGGTAGTTGTTAGCAATAGGGTTGTAAGCTAAGTCCTCATCAAGCAGCGCAACCGCACGAATGGCTTTATCGAAAAGTGCTATTTGCTGCGGGAAAGCATCTCTAAAAAACCCAGAAATGCGCATAGTAACATCGACCCTAGAACGGTTTAACTTCGCCAACGGAATAATTTCAAACCCCGTAACCCGCCACGATATTTTATCCCATACAGGCTTAACCCCAATAAGCGCCATGGCTTGGGCAATATCATCGCCGCCCGTGCGCATATTGGCAGTACCCCACAAAGAAATACCAATACTTTTTAAATATGATCCATGCGTTTGAGCATGTATTGTAACTAAATTTTCGGCCGATTTTTTGCCTAAATTCCACGCGCTTGGTGTTGGTAAAGAACGGCTATCAATCGAATAAAAATTCTTGCCCGTTGGCAAAACGTCCAACCGCCCACGAGTTGGCGCACCCGATGAACCGGGGGTAACAAACTCACCATTTAATGCGGTTAATAAACCTGCCATTTCATGCCTCCCGCAAGAGGCAAGTTTAGGGCGGACATCCGTTTCGATATAGTTCAATATTTGCAGCGTATTTTGCCATTGTTTCGGAGCCGAAATTAACCCCTTAACCAGGCTTTGTGCAAGCAATTCAATGCGTTCAACCGCATCGCCATTTGTACGCCAAATATCGGAAGTTATGCCTTGCAAAATCTTAGGCTTGTCATCATTCCAAACTGTTGCCATATCGCAATCTAGTGGGTCGAATTTAAAATCTAAGTCACTAGATATTGCTCTAATTAGACTTTTGTCATCACCCTGCCCTACCCCCCTAGGAACACGGGTTAGTGCCACTAAAAGGTTGGTTTCTAGCCAATGTTTTTCATCTTTTAAGTCGGTTGGGCTTGTGCCAAAAATATGCAACCCATCTCGAATTTGCAACTCTTTCAAATCACATAAATGATTGTCTAATTTTGCAAAATTATCCTGCTCGTCATCATCATCAACCATGCCGCAATCTTCGGCTAAACCAGTATTTTGAGTCAGATCAAAAATTTGCTGTTTTATATATTTTAAGCGTCTTGAATCCATACCCGATGCAGTAAAATATTCATCAACCAACGCTTCTAAATCTTTAAGCGGTCCATAGCTTTCAGCACGGGTTAAAGGCGGTGTTAAATGGTCGATAATTACTGCACTCGTGCGCCTTTTTGCCTGCGTTCCTTCACCGGGGTCATTGACAATAAATGGGTAGATATTAGGCACTGCTCCCTGTGCAATTTCGGGGTAACAATGCTCAGATAATGCCAACGCTTTACCAGGCAACCACTCCAAATTCCCATGTTTTCCATTATGGATATAGGCGTGGGTAGAAAATTTTTCGCGTAAATATAAATAAAACGCCAAATACCCGTGTGGCGGAACGAGGTCGGGGTCGTGATAACTGGTTTTCGGGTCGATATTATAACCACGCGCAGGCTGAATAGAAACACTTATATTGCCATATATTTTTATGGGCAGATGAAAAGTATCAGTGTGACAAAATGGGTCATTTTCGGGCAACCCCCAACGGTCGGATATTTGTTTTTGCACCTTTTTTGGCAGAGTTTTAAAATAGGTTTGGTAATATTTTAACGAAAGTTTTTCACCATTTTTTTTTGCTTTTTTATTGATTAATTTATTGGTTGTGCCTTGCTTTAATTGTTCAATAAGTGCTGTGCCATTTTTGGGTATATTTTTAACATTATAATCACTTTTTACCATAATTTTAAGCATATTTATGGTCGATTGTGGGGCATCAAGCCCCACTCCATTGCCAATTCGGGCGTTTTTATTGGGGTAATTGGCTAAAATAATGGATATTTTGCGGGTGTTTGCTGGTTTTTGTTTCAATTTTACCCAATTTTTTGCTAAATCTGCAACATAATTTACACGGTTTTGTAGCGGTTTATGCTGCACAATATAAGATTGCGTTCCAGAATTAAAATTCTGTGATGATTTAAACGAAATCGCTCGGGTTAAAATGCGACCATCAACTTCGGTTAAAGCAACATTCATTGCCAAATCTCTGGGTTGTAAACCTTGCATATTATCCTGCCAAGCCGTATGGCTTTGCCCCGATAAAACCACCTGCAATATTGGGCAATTTGGTTGTTCCAATATAGTTTTCTTGCGCACATCTTGTTCAAACCCACCAATGCTAAATGACGTAGCATTTAAAATAATTTGCGGGGTATGTTGGTTAAAAATTTGACTGCAAATATCAACCGAAATTGGGTCTTTTAATGAAGATACGAAAATTGGCAATGGGTTTAAGCCACGCTGTTTTAATGACATAATTAATGCATTTATTGGCGCTATATTGGCAGCTTCGAGCAATGCGCGGTAAAATATTATTGCGGCAATTGGACGTTGTTTATTTTGCCAAATTTGCGGCATATCGGTTGAAGAAATTAGAGAATTATCAGGATAATATAAACCCGTATTTAATAGTATTTTCGCAGCGACTGGAGCAGGGTTTTGGTTAAGCAAAAACCCGCAATATTTTAATAAACTTACCGCATTTTCGGTGCCACCATGAGTAAAATATTGCCAAATATCGGTCATATTTTGCGTAGGAATATTGGTGCTGCTTATGAGCTGCTCGTCAGGTTTAGCATCGCCTGGCAAAACGCAAAGTTTTATGTTGTTTTCTTGGCAAATGGCAGTAATTTGCTCTAGTCCATATGACCAATAAGATTTGCCACCAAGCAACCTTAAAATTATTAATTTTGCATGTTTTAAGGTGTTTTCGATATAAGTATCGACCGACATTGGGTGTTTGAGTTGAAGAAAATTTGCTAACCTTAGGCTTGGGTGAGCTTTGTTATTATGGGCGTTGGCAATGTTGGCGAGCTCGGTATCGGCAGCGGATATAATAATGACATCGGCGGGGGATTGATCTAAGTCGACCGCCTCGCCTTCGTCATCTAATGTGCCAGATTGTATATTGAGCAGGTGCATCGCCTAGCTTTCAACCGCTAATTTTTGCAATTCGGCGGTAACTTTTTTTTCATTAAACTTAGCACTCGAAATAATAACTAAACGACTTTGTTTGGTTTCCGACATTGCCCACATGCGGTCAAAATAGCCCTCGACCCTAGAACCAACGGCTTGCACAATATAGCGCATATCTTTGCCTTCAATAACAAGAAAGCCTTTTAAGCGCAATATGTTATGGCGTGCAAGTATTTCTATTAAACCTTGTTCAAATTGCTTAATAGAGTTAATATTAGGCAGGTCAATTGATATGGATTTAAAATCGTCATGGTCATGGTCATGCTCTGTGTCATCGGCATGATGTTGCTCGTGATGGCTCTTGCGATTTTCAATATCATCTTGTGCATTCATGTCTAAACCTAAGATAATATTGGGGTCGATAATGCCGCGCGAAATGGCAATAATTGGCACACCTTTACGAGCATCATGCATTATAGTTTTGGTTAAATCTTCCAAACTTTCGGCAGTGACCAACTCAGATTTATTAAGTAAAATCATATCGGCGCTAATAATTTGGTCTTCGAATAATTCATGCAAAGATGAAATATGGTCAAGGTTATCATCGGCAAGTCTTTGGTTTTCTACTGTTTTTTCATTATGAGCAAAACGTCCATTGGCTAAGGCTTCTGCATCGGCTACACAAATCACCCCACTTACCGATACTTGAGATTTAATTTCTGTCCAGTTAAAAGCTTGTACCAAGGGCTGCGGCAAAGCCAAACCCGATGTTTCGATAATAATATGGTCGACACGGGGTTTACGGGCTAAAATTTTCTCGATTGCTGGAATAAAGTCATCGGCAACTGTGCAACAAATACAGCCATTGGTAAGCTCTATAATATCATCTTCACTACAATTTGGGTTGTCACAAGATGCCAGCAAATTGCCATCTATGCCTAAATCGCCAAATTCATTAATAATAAACGCTATTTTTTTATCGCCTATATTGGCAATTAAATGTTGAATTAATGTCGTTTTGCCAGAACCTAAAAAGCCTGTAATAATCGTTGCGGGTATTTTTTGCATATTTGTCCTAATTTTTTATGTGGAGTGGGCAGCCTGCTACAACTAACGTCACTTTATCGGTTTTTTGCGCTATTATTTGATTTAATTTGCCTTGTAAATTTCGGAAATCTCGCCCTAGTTTAGTTTCAGGGACTAACCCCATACCGACTTCGTTTGAGACTAAAATAACATTGGCCTGAATGTTTGATAAAACACCGCATAAATTTTCAAATTCTTGATGTATATTGGTATTTTTATACATTAAATTGCTAAGCCATAAGGTTAAGCAATCTATTAAAACAGTAGAGCTATCGTCTAATTTTGTTAAAAACTGGGCAATATTTATTGATTCTTCGATATTTTTCCAAATATTATTACGACGGGCTTTATGCGCTAAAATGCGTGCGCTCATTTCGGCATCGCTTGGCGAGTTTGGACAAGTCGCTAAATAAAATAACTGTGCATCACTAAAGCTTTTAAGTTTTTGGCTATGTAAATCGAGTGCAAGCTTTTCGGCAAAAATGCTTTTCCCTGAATTTGCACCCCCTAAAACTAGATATTTCATTATACACCACCTATTTATATTGGCTCTTTTATATGCCCAATATTGGTTACTTACAAGAGCTTACTTGATGTTTGCATTTGAATATGATAAATTGTATTACGAATAGTATTATTATAGGCATTACAATGATTGAGCGCGCGACATTTTCACTAGAAATAGAAAATTTAACCTTCCTTAATGAGGTAGGCGGGGGGAATAAGAGCGCGTATATTAATGAATTGCTTAAACAAGAAAAACAAAAGATTTTAGAGAAAGCACTATTAATAGCCAACCAAGAAGAAGCCAATGACAGCGATTACCAAGATGAATTGTTGGCATGGGATACAACTTTATCTGATGGAATAAACCCTTAAAATGTATAAGCAATTGTCTATATATTGGGTTGACCTTGAGCCAACAAAGGGCGCAGAAACTCGAAAAAAATGCCCCTGTGTGATTATACAATCGGACATTGTTAATAAGAACACTCGCACTGTTATTGTTGCGCCAATTTTACCCAACCATAAAAATTGGCCATTTGTAGTGAATATCAAGCCGAGCACACAAAATAAACTTGATAAAGACCGTCATATAAATTTAAAACAAATACGGGCGGTTGATATATCACGTATTGACAATCAACATGGAGTGTTAGAAAAGCAATATCTTAAAAAAATACACAGTGTTTTAAAAATAATTTTTGGAATTTAAAGGGTAATATGTTTGCAACTATAAATGAAATTAGGCAAGCGGCAGATGAAGAAATTTTGCCTTGTGAGGCAAGCTTTAATGCTGCAAAAAAGCGACAAGCCGAGCTTACTAAACCGCTTGGTAGCCTTGGCAAGCTAGAAGAAATTGCTCAATGGTTGGCGGGGTGGCAAAAAAATGAATGCCCTAAATTAGATGTTATTGATACTTTGATTTTTGCTGGAAACCACGGGGTGACTAAACATGGAGTTTCGCTTTTTCCTGCCGAAGTTACTGTTCAGATGGTGGCAAATTTTAAAAATGGTGGTGCGGCTATTAACCAAATTTGTGCGGTAAATGGCGCAAATTTAAAGGTTATTGATATTGATTTAGACAAGCCAACAGCTGATTTTACGCAACAAGCGGCTATGAGTGAAAATGAGTTTTTGGCGGCTGTTAATATTGGAGCAAATGCTGTTTCAGACAGGGTCAACCTAATAACATTGGGTGAAATGGGAATTGGCAATACCAGCAGCGCATCGGCAATTGCATTGGCAACTTTTGGTGGTAAGGCGAGTGATTGGACGGGCAGTGGAACGGGGCTAGACGCGCAGGCTATAGCCAAAAAGGGTGAAATTATTGGTGAAGCGGTTGAGTTTCATCGCCAATATTGTAACGACCCGCTTGAAATATTACGGCGGTTAGGCGGGCGGGAGCTTGCTGCAATTTTTGGGGCAGTTTTAGCGGCGCGGAAGAAAAATATTCCTGTTTTACTTGATGGGTTTATTTGCTGTGCGGCAATTGCACCGCTTTATAAGTTAAATAAAAATGCGTTATCGATTGCTATGGCGGGGCATTTGTCTGCCGAAAAAGCCCATGCTAAATTATTACAACATATAGACAAACAAGCACTATTGCATATGGATATGCGGCTTGGCGAGGGTAGTGGTGCAGCGGTTGCCTTGGGCATTATACGCGTGGCAGTGGCTACGCATAATGGCATGGCTACGTTTGCTGAAGCGCAGGTTAGTAACAAATGATAAACTCGATAAAGTCGGCTTTTATGGTTTTAACCCGCTTGCCGATGGTTAAAATTTCTGATGGTGATTTCAATTTGAAAGACAGCCTATGGGCATTCCCGTTAGTGGGGGCGGCATTGGCGTTGGTGCTTTATTTGGCTGCATATTTAATGATGAAGGCAGGGTTTGATGCATTTATCGGGGCAGTTATACTTGTTTTTTTATCGGTTATTTTAACGGGTGCATTGCATGAAGATGGTTTGGCAGATTGTGCCGATGCGCTTGGGGTGCAAAGCGTAGACCAGCGCTTAGTGGTAATGCGCGATAGTCAAATTGGCACTTATGGCACATTGGCGTTGTTATTTTCGGTTTTAATGCGTATTGGCGCAGTGTTTTTATTGTGGGATAGTGAGTTGCTATTCATTGCAATTTTACTGAGCTTTATGGCGAGCCGTGGGGCGATGGTTTTGCTGTTATATTTCAGTAAACCAGCGCGTGAAGATGGGTTATCGGCAGTTTTAAAAAATTTGGGTTTTAAATATTTAGCAATTGGGCAGAGTATTATCTTGGCGGTTGGGGTGATGTTTATTGGAGTAAATATTGTCGGGCTTATGCTTGTCGGTTTGGCAATAGTGTTTTTAATAGCGCGATACAGCAACACTAAATTTGGCGGTTTTACTGGTGATGTTTTGGGCGCTACTGAACAAATTGTGCAAATTATTTGCTTGTTGCTATTTGCATTATTTGTTTGATGTTTAAGTGTTTATTTGTGTGTTCTGCCAGTTTGTCTAGGGTGTTTTCTATGTTTAGGTTGTAGTTTTGGGCAGCGGGTTGGTTTAGGAAATTTTGTCTGAAGCTGTCATTTGAGAAAATTCCGTGTAGATAGCTACCCATAACTTGACCGTTTTTTGAAGTTGCACCTAGGTTTCTTGAGTCTATTTTAAACATTGGCTTGTCCATATCTTTGCCTGTGCTTTTTCCTAGATGAATTTCATAAGCCGATATTTTATTACCGTTTAAGTCTGTTGCCTCTACTAGGTTTGTTGATTTTTCGAGTGTTATTTCGGTTTCTATATCTAAAAGACCCAAGCCTTTAATTTTAGCTTTTTTACTCTCGATTTGATTTGGGTCGGTTATTGTTTTTCCTAGCATTTGGAAACCACCGCAAATTCCTAATATTTTGCCGCCATGGCGTAGGTGAGATTTTATATCAATATCCCAACCTTGGGCGTATAGAAACTCTAAATCGGCAATGGTCGACTTTGAACCCGGTAGAATTATTAAATCGGCATTTATGGGCAGTGGTTTGCCCGGCTTTATAATTCTTACTTCGACATTAGGCATTTGTGATAACGGGTCTAAATCATCGAAATTGGATATTTGTGGTAGTTTTGGCACCAATATTAGTATTTTTTTGGTGGTAGATACTTGTGGTTTTTCTAACACCACGCTGTCTTCAGCGGGTAATAAATGCGCATCGGGGAAGTATGGCAATATGCCTAGACATTGCCAGCCTGTCATTTTTTCGATTTGGGTTGTCGCATCATCAAATAAACTAATATCGCCACGAAATTTATTGATTATAAAGCCTTTTATGCGGTCCCTATCGGCTTTGCACATAACTTCATATGTACCGACTATGGAAGCAATAACTCCGCCCCTATCAATGTCGCCAATTAAAATAACGGGGAGGTTTGCTTGCTCGGCAAAGCCCATATTGGCGATATCGTTCTTGCGTAAATTCACCTCGGCTGGGCTGCCAGCGCCTTCGACTATAATTAAGTTATGCGCGGCTTTTAGTGCCGAGAAACACTCTAGAATGGTTTTTAAAAATTTTGATTTATACTGGTAATATTGTTTGGCTGTAAGACTTTTGAATTTTTTACCATTAATAATGACTTGGCTGCCTGTTTCACTTTCGGGCTTTAAGAGAATTGGGTTCATATGTGTGGTGGGGGCTATTTTAGCCGCCTTTGCTTGTAGCCATTGAGCGCGACCAATTTCGCCCATTTGCATGGTTGGTTTTTGAGCTTTAATATCGAATATCTGCGCAATTGCCGCATTGTTGGACATATTTTGCGACTTAAATGGTGCAACTTTAATCTTTTGATTGGCAAATAGACGGCAAAGTGCGGCTACAATAAGCGATTTACCAACATCTGAGCCTGTTCCCATGAACATAATTTGCCCATTTAAGGGTTTATTTTCATTGTCATATTGCCAAATGTTTTTCATGTGTTAGGGTCACAAAAGTTATTTAAAACACCTAATACTATACTCAAAAATTTATGAGCTGTAAAATGAATCCTAGTGCTAAATTTTTTGACTTTATTAGTGATAAAATTATTACATATCCCAAATTGGTTTTAACCCTTGTTTTGGCATTTACTGTTTTTTTGGGAGTTGGCATTACTCAACTAAAGATTGAGGGAGCAATCGGTAATATATTCAACCCAAAAAGTAGTTATGTTACTGATTTTTCGGAGCTTTTGAATAATTTTGAAAATTTAGAACGCGAAATTATTATTATGGTTGAAGCCGACGATATTCTGGCTAAAACCACCCGCAATGAAATTAGCAACCTACATTTACAGTTAGAATTTTTAGACAGTATAGAATCCGTAATATCTATTGCATCTTTACGTGACAGCCCAACCAACCCTAATAATATTGGGCAATTAATGGCGGGCGGTAATTTTGACAAATATGGCAGAGATGTTATTTTGCAAAAATTACACAACCACCCCATCGCCAAACAACGCTTAATATCTAAAGATGGCCGCGAGGCTATGCTTATTATTACCTTAAAGTCGCATGACACCCATAACACCACATTAGAAGCTGTCAATAAACAGGCCGATTTATTGGCTAGGCAAGAATTAAAAACCAGTAAATATTATTTCACTGGGTTTTTAGCCGTTTCGTCGCAAATTGTTTCGGCAATTTTAAATGACCAAATTACCTTTGTTATTGGTGGTGCGCTTTTAGGCTTATTATTTGGTTATTTGTTTTTTAAACACACTGCTTTGGTTATGGCAACTGCTATACCATCGGTGCTTTCTATTTTTTGGACATTAGGCGCAATGGGCTGGGCGGGTATAAGTGTTAACGTTATGACCAATGTAGTGCCCACCATAATATTGGTTATTGCCTTTGCCGATGCTATGCATATAGTCGATGCAATAAGGCGGCATTTAAAGCTTGGCGAAACACCTAAAGCCGCTATTGCTTATGCCATAAAAACTGTTGGCCCTGCTTGCGCATTTACCACTATAACCACTTCTATTGCCTTCTTTTCCTTAAGCTTTGCCAATACGCCAATTATTGCCGAATTTGGGCGTGCCGCCGCGATGGGTACATTTTTGGCGTTGCTTGCATCGTTGGTTTTAAGTGGGCTAATTTGTTTGCTTTTTGTGCGATATATACCCATTAAAGTCGAACCAGAACTTGCTTACACCAATGGTATTGTTCATCATAAAATGGTGAAAATATCACAGTTTTTTGGGAACTTATCCGTTAAACATGCAAAAAAAATTGTTGCCTTTGGAGTTTTTCTTTTATTGGTAAGTGGGCTTATTCATTTTCAAAACAGCCCTGAATATCGTTATTCGGAAAATTTGCCGCAAGACAACCCAGCGACTTATGCTATTGGTGTTATTGATGAAAAGTTAGGTGGTATTAACAGCCTTTATTATATTGTTTCGCGCAAAGACAAGCAACCTTTAGACTTTGCCAACCCAGATGTTATACAATTGCTTACGCAAATTGATGGCTTAATTGAGAGTGAAAAAACTTATAAAAGCAGCCTGTCGATATTTATGCTTAGAGATTGGCTGAGCTATGGCGACAACAAACTTTCTTTAAATGAAGTTCTTAATAAATTACCCAAAAAATTTACCAAGCGCTTTATTACTGATGATAAAAAATCTATTATCACCACCGCATTTACTGGAGATATTGGCGCGCGCGCGTTAAGACCGTTTTTACGAGATATGCGAGTGGGTATACAAAAAATATTGGTTGGTAAAAGTGATGAGTATAGGATTGTTTTAACAGGGCTTGCCGCAATGAGCGCTGAAGAAAGCTCGGAAATGATTGGCGAACTAAATTATGGCTTATTAATTGCGATGGGTATTATTATTGTTTTAATGGGCGTGGTTTTCAAATCTAGTTTTTATGCCTTTGCCAGTATATTGCCAAATTTATTGCCTATTGTGGCGGGGGGGGCTTTGTTGTATTTTATTGCCGATGGTTTGCAATTCACTTCGGTTATCGCCCTTACTATTGCTTTTGGCATAGCCGTAGATGATAGCATTCATTTTTTATATCAGTATAAACAAAATAAGAAAAAATATGAAACATCTGAAGCAATTGACCGAACATTAAAGCAGGTTGGCCCTGTTTTAATTGCTACAACATTTATGTTATCGGCAGGTTTGGGCTTGTTGTTTTTTTCGGATTTACCACAAATGAGTTTATTCGGTATAGTGGTTATATTTATTCTTAATGTTGCTTTATTAGCCGACATTGCCATATTACCGTCAATATTTTATATAAAAGATAAAATTAAGAATGAAAACAAATTATAAAGGAATTTATATGCGCCGTGCAATTATAACACTCTCTATTTTATCGACTGGTTTATTGGCTGTTATTACACCCAGTATGGCTATGGCTAACAATCATATTAGTGCTGATGTTCAAAAGCTTTTAAACTTTTCACGTTTAACAAACGAACATGAGTTTTTAGGGCGTTTAAAAGGCAAGTGGAATGGCAGAGGTACGCTTAAAGCCAACGCCAATGGCGCTGTTGAAAAAATATTATGCAAGGCCAATTATAAATTAATATTGGGCAAACGGTTTGTAGAACAAACCACCGTTTGCAAAGGCGCTGGCTTTACCTTTAATGGCGTTGCATTTTTTGGCTATGATTTAATGAATAAATACTATGTCGGCACCAGCATGTCCGATGTTGATAATGGCATTTCGCAATTGACTGGGCAGCGCAAAGGCAATGTTATTAACTTTACCATTACCCATAATAACACCAGTTTAAGAAAGCGCGTAAACAGTAAAGCCAGCATAGAGATTGATGCCGATGGGCGGCATAAATATACTGTGTTCGGCAAAGATGAAAATGGCAAAACCGTACCAACTTTTACGGTTTCATATACGCGTTGAAGGTATAAAGCATGCAGTTGGAATTTATTGCCGCTCAGCAATTAAAGCTTAAATATGCCGTATTTGGTAATTTTTATAGCCGTAATATTAATGCGCAACTTACTATAAATGGGCGCGATGTTTTGGAAATTATTGACCATAACATTTGCCCATTAATGCCGCGCGATATTGCATCTATGTTGCCTGATGCGCTGATGATTATGATGAACCCAGGCTCATCTACTCCGCTTGATGATATTTCGGCACAAAAAACATTGCAACAATGTGATGAAATTGAACAAAATTTAGTGCGCACTAAGCCTGACACTACGCAATATCAGGTTATGCGGGTAATGCATTATTTGGGTTGGAAACATGTTCGGGTGATTAATTTATCGGATTTACGCGAGGCAAAAAGCCCGTTATTTATCAAAAAATTTTTAATGCTTGAGAATGAACTTGGCTTTGGTTTGCATTCTATTTTTGCGCCACAAAGGCAAAATGCGCTTAAAGCTGCTTTGCGCCGAAAAAGCAATGCGCCTATTATTAATGGCTGGGGTGTGAGTGAAAAATTAGATATTTTAATTGAGCGGGCAATGAAAAATCTGCACAATGAAAAGCCTGTTTTTGGAATTGTAAAGCCCAATTTAGAGCCTATAAAATATTTTCACCCATTGCCAACATTGCAAAGAGATAAAAATCTATGGGTTGAAAATATTGTAAAACAGCTTAACTTATAAAATAACTTATAGGAGCATAGCATTTATATTCTTACGGCAATATTACTGGTTGGCAAAGCGGCTGATAAATTTATTCGAGATGATGGGTTTTTAGTTTGTGGTAATATTGCTTATTCCTTACTTTTAACGGTTTTTCCGTTTTTATTGTTTTTAACCAGTTTAACCGCATTGATTGTCGGCGATGTTAATACACAAAATGCGATTGAATATTTATTTTCTATTGCCCCTGAAGGCATTGTAAACCCTATTGCCAACGAAATTAATAACCTGATTGCCAGCAGCACTACAGCCCTTTTAACATTTTCATTTTTTATTAGTTTTTGGACGGGAATTGCCGGAGTTGAAGCCATACGCGGCGGGCTTAACCGTACTTATGACGTTACAGAAACACGCAACTTTTGGTTGCGTTTGCTGCAAAATATTTTGTTTATTATTATTGGCATTATTGGGGTTATATGTTTAACAGTTCTTATATTATTTGCGCCAAATATTGGTGATTTATTAAGTGTGTATTTTCCTAATTTTACCAGTGGAATTACCAAATTTGATATGTGGAGCTACCCTTTGGGCATATTATTACTGTGCCTAATATTATTCTCTAGCCATATGTTTTTGCCCAATATTCGCCTTAAGGCTAAAGCCTTAATTCCTGGTGTGTTATTTTCGGTTATATTGTGGCTTATTATGGCCGAACTGTTTACATTTTATTTAATAAATTTTTCACAATATGCTGCAATTTATGGAAGCCTCGGAGGGATAATTGCAACAATGGTTTTTATTTATATATCGGCGGTTATCTTCATGTTTGGCGGAGAGCTAAATCAGTCAATAAATAAAAATAATTAAATTGGATAATAAAAATCCCCCTTGCAAACTTTGCAAGGGGAGTAAGTTTTCTACCACTAGAATTTTGAAGATGTATCAGAATGTGTGAACTCTGGGTAAGCTTGTAAACCAAGTTCGACTTGGTCAAGACCTGCCTTCTCTTCTTCTTCGCTTACGCGAATGCCTATTGTGACTTTTAGCACCAACCAAACAATGGCTGAAACCATACAAACAAAAACACCAATGGCAACAACGCCTTGCAGTTGCGCCCAGAAAGTGGCTTCACTATTGTTCGCGGCAACAATAAGTGTACCCCAAATGCCTGCAAATAAATGTACTGGAATTGCGCCCACAACATCGTCTATTTTTAATTTGTCTAGCAATGGAATGGTAAGAACCACAATAATTGCACCAACAGCACCGATACCGACCGAAGCTCCAATGCCTGGTGATAGTGGGTCGGCAGTAATAGACACTAAGCCCGCCAATGCACCGTTTAGCACCATTGTTAAATCGACCTTTTTATATAAAAGTTGAGTTAAGACAAGCGCGGTAACAACACCAGATGCTGCCGCCATGTTGGTATTGGCAAATATTTTAGCAACCGCCATTGCATCTGCACCTGAACCTAAAGCCAATTGAGAACCCCCGTTAAAGCCGAACCAACCGAACCATAGAATAAACGTGCCTAAAGTTGCTAATGGTAGGTTAGAGCCTTGAATTGGCGAAATTATTGTTTTGCCATTAACTGTGCGGTATTTTCCCAAGCGAGGCCCTAGGAATATAACGCCCATAAGCGCTGCCCAGCCACCGACGCTATGCACAAGGGTAGAGCCTGCAAAGTCGAAAAAACCTTTATCGGCCAACCAACCGCCACCCCAAACCCATGAGCCTGTAATGGGGTAAATAACACCTGTTAGAACCGCTGTAAAAGCTAAAAAAGCCCATAGTTTAACCCGTTCGGCAACTGCACCTGAAACTATAGATGCGGCAGTGGCTACAAATACCATTTGGAAAAACCAATCGGCATAAGCGGCGTAAACTGTTGCGCTATAATCACCGCCGATTGCGGCGGCATCATCGGGCGCAAATATTGCCAATTTTCCAAAATAACCATTACCAAAACCACCATTTGCGCCATACATGAGTTGATAGCCAACAACCCAAAACATAAGACCAGCAAGAGAATATAGCGCGATATTTTTTGTACAGATGGTTGCTACATTTTTAGACCGCACCATACCCGCTTCGAGCATTGAAAAGCCTGCCGCCATAAACATAACTAAAAAACCACCGATTAAAAACAGTAGAGTGTTGAATATAAAGCTTGTTTCTGCGGTTACGCCAACATGGGGTGCGGCATCTTCTACCGCAAAAGCTAGTTGGCTGAGTGTTAAAACACTTGCGCCTATAATGACCGAATATTTTAATATTTTTTTCATGGGTTTACTCCTAATTATCTGACAGCTTATAGAACTGCTTAGCCCTGCTTAAATGAATAAGTATTTGTTACATATCAAGAAGTGTGCCAAACATTTACGGGCTGTTAACGTTTTGTTTTATATGGAGGTTTGTTATTTTGGCAGATATGATAGCAGACTTACGTCTAAAATATAGGCGACTGTGAATAGTTTGCCTAAAAAACAGGCGGTGAAATATAATTTCCACCACAAATTCCAGACATTCATTTGTCGCCAAAAACCCGCAGTATTTGCAGGAGCGCTAACTTTCTTATATTGGGGCTTTGGGAGCTATTCAGGGTAAGTTATTAGCCGATGTGAGAATGTGCCGTAAAGGTGGTTAAGTGAAAGTAAGTTGGCGCTCCTGTATATGCTGCGGGTTCTTGCATTTATACAGTCGCTTAAGCTCCTTGTTAGCACTTGCGTGCGCGCTTATGCGCTTGCCTGCCGCGCGTCTGCCTGCCTTTTCTACATCTTCGGCTTCCACTCGCACTCGCTGAAATGTTGGTGGTTCTTGGTGGCAAACGAAAGTTTGGGGTTTGTTATGGAAAACTCTATAAAACCTTATTAAAGGGTGGTTTTTTGGGTCTAACTTTCTTAATATTGCTAATTTAAGTGGTACAGTTCAAATTACGCGTATTGCGCTTCGCCGTTACCCAAGGACCAGTTCTCTTTGGCACCCTCAACGATGTTGATAAACACATCCTCTGGTCGAATCCCCGGTTTTTCACCAAGCAATTCCGTAACCCGCCGATATAGGGCTTTCTTTTGATCTGGTGTGCGGGAGTTCATGGCACTGATCTGGATGTAGACGAGGTCTTCAGTTCTGGCAACGCCGAGATAAGTTGGACTAAAGCGAAAATTCGCAGGTTCATGCTCCGTAATGGTCATAAATTGATCGTCCTCTGGAACGTTGAACGTATCACGCATGGCATTGTAGAGGCCGTCGAATATCGCTTGTCGATAAGATTCTGACTTGCCTACACGAAGTGAAATATGAAGTAATGGCATTGTGAGTCCTTTAAGCTTTTTAGAAAATTACCTAAAAATCATCATCAAATGAGATGTTTCTATCTGAGGGGCGTTTGTATTCTGTTACGCGTTTTTCGAAGAAGTTTGTTACGTTTTCTACGTCTAGGGCGCGCATGAAGTCGAAAGGGTTTTCGGTGTTAAAAACGCGGTCAAAGCCAAATAGGTCGGCTATGCGGTCGGCAACTGCTTCTATATATTTACTCATTAATTCTTTATTCATGCCGATTAAATCTACTGGCAGGGCATCTTCGACAAATTCTTGCTCGAAGGCTACCGCCTCGCGGACAATTTCTTCGAACTGGGCTTGGCTGACTGTGCTGTCGATTAAATCGAGGCTATAGATTTCTTTATCGGTTAGTGTTCCTGCTTTAAATTTATCGTTTAAAGTGTGGTACATTAGAGCTGAAAAGCTAAAATGCATGCCTTCGTCGCGTGCTATCCAGTCGTTTGATGTGGAAAGCCCTGGCATTAAGCCGCGCTTGCGGAAATAATATATAGCGCAAAATGAGCCTGCGAAAAATAAGCCCTCGACCAAACCAAAGGCGATTAAGCGCGTGAGTAAATTTTGGTCGCCATTCAGCCATTTTGTTACCCACTGGGCTTTTTTATTAATGCAGGGGATATTTTCTATCGCCTCGAAAAGCCTGTCTTTCTCGACAGGGTCGGTGACATAAGTTTCGATTTGTAGGGCATAAACCTCGGCATGGATGCTTTCGTTGAGCATTTGCATGGTGATGAAGCACCGCGCTTCGGGTATTAAGATTTCTTTATAAAAGCGGGCGGCGAGGTTTTCGTTTATCATCGCTTCGGAATTGGCGAAAAAGGCGAGTACATGATTGATGAATTTTTTTTCACCTTCGTTTAATTTTTCTAAATCGCGCAAATCTTCAGCGAAGGAAACTTCCTCTGGTGTCCAAAATGATTGGACGTGGGTTTTATACCTGCTCCAAATTTCGGTATATTGAATGGGAAATATAGAGGTAACGCCTTTTGAAATCATTGGCTTTTGACTTTCTTTAAATTTATGCTGAACAGACCACGCAAATGTCTTCTTCACATTCTATTTGCGGTGTGGGTTGGGAGATTAATGCGGCGGCTTTTTCGGTCGAAACCGTAACTTTTACATTGCTGGCTGCGGGTTTAGAACGCAGGTAATACATGCCTGTTTTAAGTCCCAATTTCCAAGCGTAAAAATGCATTGAGTTCACTTGCCCAAAGCTCGCATCTTCTAACCATAGGTTCATAGATTGTGATTGGTCGATGAACGGGGCGCGTTCTGCCGACATGTTAATGATGGTTTTCTGCGAAATTTCCCACACGGTTTTATAAATCTCTTTAAGCTTAGTCGAAATTTCTGGAATATTCTGCACGCTGCCATTTTCGATAATAATTTTATCGCGCATTTGGACGTTCCATAAATCTTGCTCAACCAAATCTGCCACCAGATATTTATTGATAAGCATAAATTCGCCCGATAGGGTTTGGCGCTTATAGAGGTTTGAGGTTTGGGCTTGGAAAGTTTCGGTATTGCCTAAAATAATGCCTGTTGAAGCGGTCGGCATACACGCGGTTAACAGGCTATTGCGTACGCCATATTTAGCAACTTGTTTGCGTAGATTGTCCCAATCCCACAACAGGTCGCCTTTTGCGCCTTGTCCTTGCTCTGCCCACATATCGAACTGGAACTGCCCTTCGCTCATTGGCGAGCCTTGGTAAGTTTCGTATGTGCCTTGTTCTTTTGCCATGTCTTTCGAAGCCGTTACGCTGGCGAAATAAATAGTTTCGAACACTTTACGGTTTATATCCGCCGCTTGTTCGCCATCATAGGCAATGCCGAGTTTAAAATAAACATCTGCTAAGCCCTGTATGCCAAGTCCAATGGGGCGATGGCGGTTGTTTGAGCGTTCGGTTTTTTCCGTTGGGTAATAGTTAACGTCGATAACATTATTGAGGTTAACTGCCGCATTATAAGCAACATCATAAAGCGCTTTATAGTCGAGCTCGCCATTTTTGGTAACAAATTTTGGCAAGGCGATTGAGGCTAGGTTGCACACTGCGGTTTCGTCTTTTGAGGAATATTCGACAATTTCAGCGCATAAGTTTGATGATTTAATTGTGCCTAGGTTTTTTTGGTTCGACTTTTCGTTGACTGAGTCTTTATAGCACATATAAGGCTGACCCGTTTCGATTTGCGATTCGATTATTTTACTCATAATATCGCGGGCTTTTACAGTTTTTAAGCCTTTGCCTTGGGCTTCATATTTTGTGTAAAGCGCCTCGAACTCTTTGCCATAGGTATCGGAAAGGTTGGGGCAGCTATCCTCGGACATTAATGTCCACTCTTCATCATTTTCCACGCGTTGCATGAATAGGTCGGGAATCCATAACGCTAAAAATAAGTCGCGGGTTCGGAATTCTTCGGCGCCTGTGTTTTTGCGCAATTCTAAAAACGCTTCGATATCGCCATGCCAAGGCTCGAGATAAACGGCTGCAACGCCTTTGCGCTTACCACCGCCTTGGTCGACAGCACGCACGGTTTCGTTTAGCACTTTTAAGAATGGCACAAGACCGTTAGATTTGCCACCTGTCGATTTTATTCTTGCACCATTGGCGCGGATATTATGGGCATGTAAACCAATACCACCTGCGGTTTTAGAAATTAAGGCACAATCTTTCATTGTGTTGAAAATGCCTTCTATCGAATCATCTTCCATTGCCAATAAGAAACAAGATGAAAGCTGCTCTAAATTTGTGCCTGAGTTGAATAATGTTGGCGTGGCGTGGGTGTAATAGCCTTGTGATAGCATATCATAGGTGGTTTTAACCTTATCAAAATCGAATTCATCGCCTGTAACGGTTAGGGCGCAACGCATCCATAAATCTTGCGGGCGTTCGGCTATTTCATCGTCCACGCAAAGGAAATAGGCGCGCATTAGTGTGGTTAGGGCAAAATAATCAAACGCATAATCTAAATTATAATCTATAATTTTTTCAATGTCGTCAATATTATTCATCACCTTATTATAGTGTTTTTGGTTGACCATATTGGCTTTAAACAAAATGTTGGTGGCGTGTTTAATCCCGCCCGTTTTTTTATGCAAAGCATCGACTTTTATCCGCCCTGCAATAATTGCATAATCGGGGTGGTTGGAGGTTAAAGCGGCTGCGGTTTCGGAAAGGTAAACATCTATTTCCTCGGTGGTGATGCCGTTATGCAAACCTGCTACAGCACTTTGCGACACTAAAATTGGGTCGATGCTTAAATCGGACGACAGCACAGCAACACGGTTGGTAATTTTATTCAATGAAACGGCTTGTTGTTCACCATTTCTTTTAACCACCATCATTTGTGACAAACGACCAGCGTGAGAAGATATAATTTGCTCGACTTGATCGCGTTGGTCGGCACGGCTTTTACGATAAATAATAAAGTTTTTGGCGACATTATAATATCCCGCACGCATCAGAGTGAGTTCGACTTGGTCTTGCACATCTTCTTGGTGGATGGAATCGAGGCTATTGACCCGCTTCATTATAGACTTTATTGCGTCTTTAGTGAGTTTTACCGCTTCTTCGTAAATATTAATATTGGTTGTTTCAGGCTCATTGGTTGCCATCATCGCTTTATGGATGGCATCGAAAATAGGCGCGGGTGAAAACACCTCGGTTTTGCCTGAGCGCTTTGCAAGCTTTACACCTTCTGGAATTATTTTACCGATTGCTTCGAATGAAGTTTCGGGCAGTGATACCCGTTTTAATCTAACCATTTTTGCCTCTTTAACTTTAAATATGCCGCTCATAGTAAACCAAATATTGCATATGAATTCGGACAGTTAATTTACTTGTTCAAAAACAACATGTTACAAAATTATTTACTTATTTTTTAATAAAACACTATATGCAGTATTAACACACCCAACGTACCACTATATAGTGTATAGATGATTAATACTAAATATTTAAAAATGCAACAAAAAATGCAATTATTAATGATAAAAAATTAAGTGGATAATGAAATATTTTAATTAACATGATTAAAGCTAGCTATAGCAAGCGTAAGAAACAATTATTGAAAAATTAAGCAATTGTTTAAAACTATTTCTTGTTAAAAACAAAAATATATGCGTCCGATTCTTTTTATAGAATCAATTAAATTTAGCGGTGTGAATGCGACCTGCCTTAATATAAAATATTGGGGGGGGAATATATTAAGACAGGTGCAAAACTACATTTTTATTTAATGCAGAATGTTTATAGTATAAGCTATATTATAACCACAATATAGTATTATCGTGACTATACGACTATGTGATATAGACGTGTTTATACTCATATTTTGTTAACTAAATTGTTAGGAGCATAAAATTTTTGATATTGCAAAATTAGAAACATTAGGCTGGGCGGATTATTTTTATCAGCAACTGACGCCCAATGAAATTGCTGCTGCCAACCAAACAATTTTTCTACAGCGCATTGTCGCTATTCATCGCAACCGCATTGTCGCTATCTCCGAGGGTGGGGAGGTGTCATTAATTGCATTAGAAGAACATCAACCCATTAGCCAATTTATAGCGGTCGGCGATTGGGTGGTTGCCGAGCCTGCCTATGAGCATTATAGAATAGTACGGGTGCTAAAATCTAAAAGCCGTATAGAGCGTATGTCCAAAGGCGCGTTACAATTAATGGCGGCAAATCTCGATTATCTATGGATTGTGACCAGTGCCAATGATGAATTTAACTTTAAACGCCTGCAACGATATTTAGCCATGGCGCATAAATTTAATATTGAACCCGTTATTATTCTTACCAAATTAGACCTTTGTTCTAACCCCGATTTTTACCTTGAACAAATTGCTGGTTTAAACGTAAAGTCCGTTCACGCCGTTGCTCAACCCGACCCAAAAACTTATGAGCAGCTCGATAAATATTATATTTCGGGCAAAACTATCGCCATGGTTGGTTCGTCTGGTGTTGGTAAATCTACATTAATAAACATGATTTCGAACACCAATCAACCGACTAAAGATATACGAGAAACTGATGATAAAGGTCGGCACACCACCACGCATCGGGAGTTGTTTTATTGCCGCAATAATGTTGCAATTATAGACACACCCGGAATGCGCGAACTGCATTTAACCGAAACTAAAGATGGTATTGAAAAAACTTTTAAGGACATAACGGCGCTTATTGCAAATTGTAAATTTAACGACTGTAACCACAATTCCGAACCTGGTTGTGCTATTAATAAAGCCCTAGAAGATGGTGTAATTGGCGCGGAATATTATGCAAATTACCAAAAAATAATGCTTGAAGACAGCCTATACCAACAAAAATCTACCGCCACACGCGCTATAAAAAAGACCTATCGAAATATTGTGAAAAGATAATGCTTTAAACCATAAATATATTAAACACCGCACGGCCAGTGGCGGTGCAAATCATCGACAATTATGGCGTGATATGCTGCCAGTATGGTGAGCTGAAACAAGTTCACCTTCGAATGTTTTAAAACAAATTATTGTTTGAACTCATTAAGGCTTGTTCAGCAACCACTTGCTTTATAAAAATGCTTCCCCACAAACAAAAAGCCTAAAACAATAGTTTTAGGCTTTTTGTCGATGATAAATATTTCTATCAACTCAATATATTTAGATTATCGCGCCACGTACCTTTGCAGATACCCATTCGGAGATTATCACTGTTAGCAATATCACCAGCAAGATCATCGAGACCTGAGTCCAAGCGAGAGTGTTGATTGAGCCACTCAACTGCAACCCAATACCACCCGCGCCCACCAGTCCAAGAATGGTTGAGCCACGCACATTAATATCCCAGCGGAAAATTCCGACACCGACAAAGGTCGGCAATACCTGCGGTACAATGCCATAAACTATCTGCTGCAAACGGCTGGCGCCAGTAGCCTCAATCGCTTCAACCTGAATTGGGTTAATTTCTTCAATTGCTTCATAAAGCAACTTAGAAAACCCGCCAATTGAGCGCAGCCCGATTGCAATAGTGCCTGCCAGAACGCCTGGCCCTAAAATAAACACCAGTATCAGCGCCCATATGAGCGAATTGACTGAGCGTGATGTCACTGTGATAAACAGCGCAAATGCCCGCACTAGCGAATGAGGTGTGGTGTTTCTCGCCGCCATAAATGCCACAGGAATGGAAATTAACATGGCGATTAATGTGCCAATCGTCGCAATATTGATAGTCTGCCATACAGGTATCCACAATATATCCATATAACTCCAGTCTGGCGGTATCATACGAGAGCCAATATCTGCCGCTTCTCTGGGAGCGGTTTGCACAAAAAACCAGTTGGTTTTGTCAGAAATAAGTTTCCAAGCAAATGCAGCGACTCCTAAACCGAGCATCCACCAGAATAACCTGATAAGAGATTGTTTAAGGGTGCGGCGCCTCCATAAGGGGCCGTCTTTGGTTTCAATTAAAGGCATTATTGCACCCACTTTCTTAGGTAACCAGAGGTGTATTCAAGCACCATCACAATGGCAATTATAATAATTAATATGGCTGCAGTCGTATCAAATTCATACCGACTGAACGAGGTGTTAAGCGTGGCACCAATACCACCACCACCAACAATACCAATCACCGCACTTTCACGAAAATTAATGTCTAAGCGATACATTGAAAGACCAATCATACGTGGCATCACTTGGGGCTGAATTGCGTAATTAATCCACTGGAACCAACTTGAGCCAGTAACCTTAACCGCTTCGGCTTGCGAAGCGTTCATGACTTCAATATCTTCTGCCAACAGTTTGGCAAAAAACCCTATGGTGCCGATTGACAAGGCAACAAACCCAGCAAAAGGCCCAAAGCCAAACAACTTAACCGCAAATATTGCCATAATAATTTCAGGAAAAGAACGAGAAGATGCAATAATTCCGCGACATAGAAAATAAACCCAGCCTGGCGCCAGATTGCGCGCCGCCCCAAGACCAATAGGAATTGAGAGTATTATGCCGAAAATAGTTGCGCTAATTGCCATCCAAATGCTTTCCATGATGCCATCGAATACAACACCCCGATTGTCAGCAAAGTTTGGCGGGAAAAACGCCTCAATAAATCGTTGTCCACGCGGAAGGCCTTCCCAGGCTCTTTGCCAGTTGACATCCATCGTACCCAGCGCAACAGCAAGATAAAAAGCAAAACCAAGGATTAGAAACCAGCGCAACCATGCCCTTTTGATGAAGGGCGGGCGCTTCCAAGTATTTCTATAAGTGGGAATAGGAGAATTGGTGTCATTCATGCTACGCCCTCATCTTCGTCTTTATTCTCATCTTCATCGACTTCATCTATAGTGGCTTCCCAGTCTTCTTCGCCGTAAATTTCGGTCAACACATCTGGCGTTAGACCATCGGGCGGGCCGTCATAGACAATAGCGCCTTCTTTAAGACCAACAATACGTTGCGAGAACATTTGCGCCAGTAACACATCGTGAATGTTAATGATTGCCGCCAAACCTCGCTCGGCACACAATTCATTAATAAGCCGCATAATCTGGCGCGAAGTTTTCGGGTCTAGGCTTGCGGTAGGCTCATCGACCAGCAACAATTCTGGGTTTTGAATAAGCGCACGACATATGCCAACTCTTTGGCGTTGTCCGCCCGACAATTCATCGGCACGTTTATCGGCCATATGCATCATGCCAACACGATCAAGCAAACGATAAGCCTCGCGAACATCGTCTTTTGGGAATTTGCGTAAAAACGCCTGCCAGAAACCGACATAACCCAACCGACCAGAAAGTACATTTTCCATTACTGTCAAACGTTCGACCAAGGCGTATTCTTGAAAAATCATACCCATGCGGCGACGGGCTTTTCTAAGCCCCCTAGATGACAGTCCAGTCAATTCTAAATCGCGCAGATAGACCTTTCCTCGTGTTGGCTCTACTAAGCGATTGACGCACCGAATTAAGGTTGATTTACCCGCACCCGATGGACCAATCAGCGCAATTACTTGCCCATCTGGTATTTCCAAATCAACGCCTTTTAGCGCGTCATCTCCAGTTTTGTACCGTTTACCCAAGCCTTCAAGACGCAGCATTAACCCTCCAGTCAAATTTTCTAGAAATTTTTATTTTATATTTTTTATTGTTTGTAAAAAACAACCAGCTCACGAATTTTCTTGTAAGCTGGTTGTCTAATCTCATGTCAGTGCATTATTTGCAATCGTAGCTGACTTCGTTGGCAGCATCTATCTGACGAATAACCGCCCAATCAGTCTTATGGGTGATGCCGATAAAACGGTCAGCCTTTTTGAATTCCTTTTTGAAATTCTCATCCCACTCATAAGTCCAAAATGCAGTCTGGATTTTAGCTGTAAGCGATGGATCAAGATTGTGGGCAACGCCATAACCTGTGCTCGGGAAAGTTTGAGATTTGTAGATTGTGCGGATTTTACCTTCTTCAATAACACCACCGCGGCGAATCATACGGTCGAGAACTGAGTTGGCAATCGCAGCCACTTCATAGTCACCATTGTAAACACCTAAAATTGAGTTGTCATGCTTACCTGAGAATACAGTTTTGTAATCTATATCAGCGACCAGACCAAACTCACCTTTAAGGAGCGCTGAAGGCGCTTTGAAACCAGAATTTGATGTTGGAGATGTAAAGGCTAGAGTTTTGTCCTTAATGTCAGCAGGTGACTGCATATCGGAATCCACAGGGACAATAATTTCCATTTCATAACCGAAAGAACCATCGTTTTTAGCCATCATACCAAAGGGTACAAAACCGGCACAGCTAACGGCAAGCGGGTTCGAACCTGTATTAAAGCCTGCAACATGCAGACGACCTGAACGCATAGCTTCAAGCTGAGCTGCATTGGAATCAACTGGAAAGAAAACCACTTTTTTGCCTGTAACGTCTGCCATATGATTGACAAAACCATCCCAAATGCTGGCATAAACTGCCGGATCTTCAACGGGTGTATAGGTAAAGATGATGGTGTCTGGGTTAACCCAGTCTTTGGGGTCAAGCGGAAGATCAGCGGTTTGATCTAAATTACGATCACAATAGGCTTTGTCGAGCGTACCACGGGTGCAATCATCTCCATCTGCTAAAGCAGTTGAACTTGTAACAATCACTATGCTAAACGCCATTGCTCCAATAGCACTGGTTGTTGCAAGCAGTTTCTTTAATAATTTCATATTTCCCTCCCAGGAATTTATTATTTTTTATTATTTTTAATTATAGCCAAGCTTTGGCGTATAGCTCAGAGTATACTAGAAATATACTACTGACTATAAAAAAATTAATTTTGGGAAATACCTTAGACTTTAGTAAATACGGAAACTATACTTCTATTTGATATTTTTACGAAATATCCTGTTGCTCTTTCAAAGTATAACGTCTTTCAATAACCTGTGAAAATTTAATTTTTAAACGCTGAGCCCATTCGGCTTAACGATACGCCCCGGCAAACTTTGCTTACGCCAAAAAACTTAACTGCAACCAATTACAACCTTGACTTAGGTCAACCGCTACCATTTAATACAAACCCCTACTCCACCAGCACTATAAAAAACTATAAAATTAACGTGAGATAAATAATGGTGCCGCAGGGGAGAATCGAACTCCCGACCTCACCCTTACCAAGGGTGTGCTCTACCACTGAGCCACTGCGGCAAATGTGGGTTTTTTAAAGTTGCCACAATTGTATGTGATTAAGTGCCACAGCAAAAATTAAAGCGCAAGTGATTTTTGCTTTGTCTGCACAGGTTATGCTTGCTATTAAAAGATAGGTCTTTTAAACATATGGCATGAGTGATACAAAAAAAATAAAAGCCCAAGCCCGCCATGAGCGGTTGCAAAAGTCGTTACGAGATAATTTGCGTAGGCGTAAAAGCCAAGTTAAGCAGCGTGGAGCAGTTGATGATATAGACGCGCCCTTGCCGCGTAAGGACAAAATTGGCTTAATAAAAATTGAAAAGTAGGAAAATTAATGGACAGTATTAAAATTACAGGCGGTAAGCCGTTGCATGGCGAAATTCCGATTAGTGGCGCTAAAAATGCTGCCCTGCCCTTAATTATTGCCAGCTTATTGACCGATGAAACTCTTACTTTGCGCAATGTTCCGCGCCTTGCCGATGTTAATATGCTGTTTCGTATTATCGCCAATCATGGGGTTGACCAGAGTTTTGATGGCAAACGTACTGGAAATTCTGATATTGGTGGGCAAACTGTGCATATTACTGCGCGCGAAATTGTCGATACCACCGCACCTTATGAGCTTGTTTCTAAAATGCGGGCGAGTTTTTGGGTATTGGGTCCTATTTTGGGGCGCTGTGGTTATGCTAAAGTGTCGCTACCCGGTGGTTGTGCTATTGGCACACGCCCTGTCGATTTGCATCTTGAAGGCTTTAGGGCTTTGGGTGCCGATATTAAGCTTGAAGAAGGTTATGTGATTGCCAAAGCGCCGAATGGTCGGCTTAAAGGTGGGAAAATAACCTTTAGTTTTGCTTCGGTTGGTGCTACTCATAATGTATTAATGGCGGCTGTTTTGGCTGAAGGGGAAACCATTATCGAGAATGCCGCACGTGAGCCTGAAATTGGTGATTTGGCAAGTTGTTTGAACAAAATGGGGGCTAAAATTACGGGTATTGGTTCCTCTACTTTAACCATTCAGGGTGTTAAAAAATTACATGGCGCGACCCATAGCGTACTGCCCGACCGCATTGAAACTGGCACTTACGCCATTGCTGTCACCATGGCAGGCGGAGATATAACTCTAACCAATACGTCTGCCGATTTGCTGCCTGTATTTTGGGATAAATTACGCGATGCGGGCGCTATTGTTAGTCAGGTTGAAAATGGCGTTCGTGTTCAAAAAGACGCTTCAACGGCAATTAACCCTGTCGACATAACCACCCAAGTTTACCCTGGTTTTCCGACCGATTTGCAAGCGCAATTTATGGCGTTGATGACTGTGGCAAATGGCTCGTCTTTTGTGCGCGAAACTATTTTTGAAAACCGTTTTATGCATGTTCAAGAACTGGCGCGAATGGGTGCTAACATTGCTTTAAATGGCGATACGGCTAAAATTACTGGCGTTAAAAAGCTAACGGGCGCACCTGTTATGGCGACTGATTTACGGGCATCGGCATCGTTGATTATTGCGGGTTTGGTAGCAGATGGCGACACTATCGTCAACCGCGTTTATCACTTAGACCGTGGGTTTGAACATTTAGAAGTTAAGTTTAGGGGTTGCGGAGCGGACATTGAACGCCTATCTGAATAATATAGTGTTTAATTAAATTGGAGTTTAGCGTGAGTGATTTAAAATTAATAGCCATGGATATAGAAGATTTAGAGGTGATAGCCTCGCATGTTCAAGACGCTATATTATATGTCGCCGATATTGATTTTACTGCCAATAACAAGCAATTAAGCTTGGCAATTAACCGTTGTCATAATGAAAACAACATTGGTGTAAGCCGCATGATGCGTTCACACGCTGGTTTGGTGTTTTCGCATGTTGAAAAAATGCAAGTACAAGGCATTGACCGCAGCATGAAAAAACAAGTTTTAAGCTTGTTGGCTATTGAATTTAAACAAATTGAAAGTCCGGCTGGTATTATCGAACTTAAATTTGCCAACAACGCCAGTATTAAACTCGAAGTAAACTGCCTTGAGGTGTTCTTAAAAGACATCGGCGAAAAATGGCAAAGCGATGTTAAAGCCAATCATAAAATATAATTTTTTTTGGACGTGATAATGAGCCTATTTTTAAACTGGGACGATGCTGAATTTGAGCAGAAATTTCAAAAACTAATTGCCGAAAAAGCCGAAAACAGCTCTGAAGTTAACTCTGTGGTCGCCGATATTTTGCACCAAGTTAAAACCCGTGGCGATGCGGCATTGGTGGAATATTGCACTAAATTTGATGGTTTGGATATAAAGCCTGACGGGTTTTTAATTTCGCAACAGCGCATTGATGATGCTTTTAATAAATGCAACTCAGAAACCCTTGAAGCTTTGGAATTGGCGCATAAAAGAATTTATGATTATCATGCCCGTCAGCAACCCAAAGATGATTTATATGAAGATGATGCAGGCATTGTTTTGGGGCATCGGTGGAATGCGGTTGAGAGCGTTTGCCTTTATGTGCCCGGTGGGTTGGCAAGCTATCCGAGCAGTGTTTTAATGAATACTGTGCCTGCTAAGGTGGCGGGCGTTAAGCGCATTGTTATGACCGTACCAACGCCCAATGGGGTTTTGAACCCTTTGGTTTTGGCTGCTGCTAAAATTGCAGGAGTGGACGAAGTTTATTGCCTTGGTGGGGCACAGGCGATTGCTGCATTTGCTTATGGAACAGATACAATTGACTCCGTTGCTAAAATTGTTGGTCCTGGCAATGCCTATGTTGCAGCGGCGAAACGACATGTTTTTGGCATTGTTGGTATTGATATGATTGCAGGACCTTCGGAAATTTTAATTTTAGCCGATGATGACAATCACCCCCATTGGATTGCTGCCGATTTGTTAGCTCAGGCTGAGCATGATGTTGCGGCACAATCTATTTTAATTGTTACCAATGCCGAATTTGGCAAGCAGGTTTTAAATGCAATTGACGATGAGCTTAAGTTAAACCCGCGCCACGAAATTGCGCGTAAAAGCTGGCAAGATAATGGTGGAATTATTGTCGCTGAAGACTGGCAACATGCGGCACAACTTGCCAATATTATTGCGCCCGAACATTTGGAACTGGCAATTGAAGAACCTGAAGCTTTGTTTGATATGATTGAACATTGCGGGGCGGTGTTTTTAGGGCGTTATACGCCTGAGGCTATTGGCGATTATGTCGGTGGGCCTAACCATGTTTTACCAACCGCTCGCAGTGCGCGGTTTAGTTCTGGCTTAAATATATTAGATTTTATGAAACGCAGCTCTATATTAAAATGCAGCCCACAAGGGCTTGACAAAATTGGGCAAGCTGGTGCAACCTTAGCTCATGCAGAAGGCTTGTTTTCTCATGCGCGTTCCATTGAATTGCGGCTTGAGAGTAATAAAAGTAAGAAATTATGACCGATGTTATAGAGCAAAATATTGATAATCACACACTTTGTGATATTATTTTGAATGAAAAAAACATAACCCAAATTTCGCCCGAAATTACTTATGAACGTAAGGCGGCAGTCGATGATTTATTGGCGCAAAATAGCTTTGAGCCTTTGCGCGTGGCTAATGATGTTACAAGCACAGGCCCATTTAAACTGATTTTAAATATAGAACGTGGCAAATTGATATTTGATATTCGGACGATAGCCGATGAAAATATTATGGTACACATTTTATCATTATCGCCATTTAGGCGCATTATGAAAGATTATTTTTTAATTTGCGAACGCCATCATGCCGCCGTTAAAGACGCCAACCCGCAACAGATTGAAGCCATCGACATGGGACGACGCGGGCTGCATAATGAAGGCAGTGAATTGCTTAGCGAGAGGCTGGCTGGTAAAATTAAAGTTGATTTTGATACCGCCAGAAGGCTCTATACATTAATTTGCGCATTGCATTGGAAGGGCTAGAAAAATGAATAAGGGCAATTTATCTAGCGAACCAACCACAGAAACAAAGGTTTCTGATAAACGCAAATTGCCTTCTTCTATTTTATTTTTATGCACCCAAAATGCTGTACGCTCACCCATGGCGGCGGCGTTGCTGAAACAGCTTGTTACCAAAAAAACCTTTATTCAAAGTGCTGGAATTGACCCTAAAGAAGTAAACGGCTTTGCTATTACGGTTTTAAAAGAAGTGAAGGTGGATATTTCTGACCATGTATCTTTAGCGGTCGAGGCGGTGGCTTTATCATCGTTCGATTTGGTGATTTGTTTTTCCAAGCTAGCCAAACAACATGCAGAAAATATATGCAATACTGTTGCCACTGAGTTTGAATTTTGGCCTGTTTATGACCCTGTCAACCAAGCCGAAAAGCGCGAAGAACAGCTTGAACATTACCGTAAATTGCGGGTTCAGCTTGAAGAATTGCTCGAAGCTAATTTTGAAATAAATTAATATTTGCCATATTTGCTTATAGATGATAACTAACATATAAATCTATACGTTTTGCATAAGGTGACTTGTGTATATATTGAGGAAATTATGGCTAAAGAAGAATTATTAGAATTTGAAGGCACTATTGTTGAATTGCTCCCCAATGCAACTTTTAGAGTGAAATTAGAAAATGACCATGAAATTATTGGTCATACCGCTGGTAAAATGCGTAAAAACCGTATTCGGGTTTTGGCAGGTGATAAGGTTATGGTCGAAATGACTCCTTATGATTTGACCAAAGGACGCATTACTTACCGCTTTAAATAATATTAAAGGCAGCTTAATGGCGCAGGGTAAAAGCAAATTAATTCTTGCCAGTGGCTCACCGCGCCGCCTCGAATTGCTTGGCCAAATTGGCATTAAGCCCGACTTTATTAAGCCTGTCGACCTTGATGAAACGCCCCAAAAAGCCGAACTCCCGCGCAAATTAGCCGAGCGGTTGGCGCAACAAAAGGCGCAAAAATGTTTGCAAATTTTGGCTGACGATGCGGGTTTTACTGACGATAATATTTATAATATTCTTGCCAGTGATACCGTGGTTGGTGTCGGGCGGCGGGTGTTGGGCAAGGCTGAAAATGCCGAACAAGCCATTAAACATTTAAAACTTTTATCGGGTCGGGCGCATCGGGTGTTTACATCGGTTGCGATTATTGACGGTAAAACTGGGGCAATGCGTACACGAGTTGTCGAAACGCGCCTTAAGTTTAAATGCCTATCGGTTGAAGAAATAACTGCATATATTGCCAGTAATGAATGGCAGGACAAAGCGGGTGCTTATGGCATTCAGGGCAAAGCTGCGGCGTTTATTATTAGCATTTCGGGCTCGTATAGCAATGTGGTTGGTTTGCCAATATTTGAAACAACAAATTTGTTGCGCAGTGTCGGGCTAGACCCTATTAAACATTGGGGGTAAGCGTTATGGCATCTCAGTTATTGGTTATGTTAAAACAAAATTCCAAACGCGCAAATTTCGCGCAAATTGTTAAACTTAATGATGATGTTTTAAGTTTTTACGACATTTGGAAGTTGGATTCCAACCCTGAAGATATAAGTTTTTCCGCCAGTAAATTTGCAATCGGCAGCCTTTATGTGGCACGAATTTTACGCATAGACAAAAAAACCAATTTGGCATTTATAACTTTGGGTACTGTCGATGCCGTAATGCGGCTTAAGGCTGGTAATAAATTTACTGAGGGGCAGTATATTTTAACCGAAATTATTACCGATGGCTTTGCTGATAAAAATTTACGCGTTCAGTATGTTGGAGATGTCCCCAAAAGCCTACCAAGCCGCCCTGCCCTTTACCGTGCGGCTGATAATTTGGCGCAATATTGCATTAAGCTGGCGCAAGATGGCAATCGCCAAATTATATGTGACGATTTTGCGTTTATCGGGTTGTTAAAACGCCATGCAGATAATCTTGATATTATTGTGCCGACAAAAATAAAAAACTCATTGTTTGAAGACTATGACTTGGCGGAACAAATTGATATGCTGAGCTGTGAAAAAGTTGGGCTCAACAATGGTGGTAATATTATTATTGAGCAGTGCCATGCTATGACGGTGGTTGATGTTAATAGTGGCACATATACGGGTGACAACTCCGCAAAAATGGTAGATGAAATTAACCAACAAGCCGCCAATATGCTTTGTGAACAATTGTTATTGCGTAATATTTCTGGCTTGGTTATTGTGGATTTTTTAAAATATAAGCGCAAAGCTGATAAACAAAAATTTATGATATATTTACAAAAGTTGATAAAAAATTATAAATTTGAATTGGGTACATATAGTGTTTTTGGCTTAGCTGAGTTTAAAATTACGCGCAAATCTAAAAGTCTTGAACAAAAATTATTGGATATAGTATGAATGACAACAATGCTGAGACAAAACGAAAATGCGTAATGTGCAGTAAAATGGCCGTGGTTAAATATCGCCCTTTCTGCTCAATAAGATGTGCCGATTTAGACCTAGGCAAATGGTTAAATGAAAGCTATGTGGTTAGTGAACCTATTGATAGTGACACAGCCGAACGTTTAAAAGATGAGCATAATGCCGATGAACCTAGCCATTAAAAAATATGTGGGTTTGTGCAATTGAACCCTTGCCAAACACAGGCATATTGCTTATAAAACGCTCTATCGGCTTTATGCTCGATGCCCGAATAGCTCAGTTGGTAGAGCAACGGATTGAAAATCCGTGTGTCCCTGGTTCAAATCCAGGTTCGGGCACCACACTTTTTTCATATATTTTATAGTCATAGCCGCCCGCTTCCCTAAATACAGTTATAGCCCGTCACATTTTATAAAATTATGTGACGGGCTATATTAAAGTTGTCTACAGTGACTTAAGAATTGTTATCAGTCTTATCGTCCTCATCGTTGTCGCTGTCGCTGTCGTCAGCGGTATCTTCGTCGTCAGCGTCATCTTTCTCGTCATCGCTATCATTGT
>CAZHCZ010000004.1:0-15047 GCA_964531635.1 uncultured Hyphomicrobiales bacterium
GATGATACCTGTACCAACCACAATGGTTACGCTAACCCAAATTGGTGTTTGGGGGTTTAAGCCGATGGATAAAATTGCTACCCAAGTTAAAATGCTTTTCGGGTTGGTCATTTGCACAAATAAACTAGAGAAGAAAAGCTTTTGCTTTGATATATTATTTTTTGCTTTGCCATCGAGGCTCATTTCTTGATTTTTAAAAGCTGACCTAAATGATTTATATGCCAACCAAACTAAATATAATGCACCTAAGGTTTTTATAACAATTATAGCTTCGGCATATAGACTGAGTAAAGAAGCCAAGCCAAGGGCTGCAATTGAACCGATGATTAATGTGCCCAAAGCTACGCCAGATGCCATTGATAGGGCTTGTTTTCGACCAACTTCTAATGAGGTTGCCATGATTGCTAAAACATTTGGTCCTGGACTAATAAGCGCCAAGGAAAAGGCTAAATAAGCGATTAAAATCGTTGGTAAATAGGTAAGAAGTTCGTTCATAAGCTTAGCCTGTAGGATATTAATGTTTATGTCCACTTGCTTCATCATGATTAGTGCTACAAGCACTGCCAACTGCGACGCCAGTTTTTAGTTCTTGGCGGGCTTGTTCGATGATTTTATAGGAGCTTGAGAGGAATAGCATGCTCATTAAACCCGCGACAATAAGGTCGGGTAGGGCGGAATTGGTGTAGAAAACTGCGACTGCTGCCAGCATAACCAATATATTGCCGATAGCATCGTTACGCGAGCAAAGCCAAACGCTGCGCACATTGCTATCGCCATCTTTAAATTTATAGAGAATAAGCACGCTGAGCAAGTTGGCGATTAAAGCCATAAAGCCGATTATGCCCATTGTGGTATATTCGGGGACATCGAGAATAAATAGGTTATAAAACACTCCGCCTAGAACAAGTATTCCCATTATGGTTAAGCTGATGCCTTTAACAATGGCGGCTTTTGCGCGGATAACCAGTGGCATGCCAATGACGACCAATGAAATGGCATAGGTTGCGGCATCGGCTAAGAAATCCATAGCATCGGCAAAAAGTGCTAATGAATTGGCGATTTGCCCGCCCCAAATTTCGACAATAAACATACCTGCATTTAGAAAAATAACCATCCAAATGGCGCGTTTAAAGGCTGGGGTTGCCCCATCAAACACTACGCCTTGTCCACAACTTGCACTCATAATTTTATTCCATAATTTGTTAATTTATACGACTATAAATGCTATAGTCGCTATAGCTACAAGCACTAAATTTATGCCTTGTAAATTAAATGGAAATTGCTATTTATTAAAGTATGACTGTTTATGAATATAGCATTGGGCAACTGGCTAAACTTGCCAATACAAAAGTACAGACTGTTCGGTATTATGAACAAAAACAACTGTTGCAACAGCCTATCCGCACGCAAGGCGGGCAAAGACGTTACACAAGGTCAGCACTTGAGCGGTTGACATTTATTCGCCACGGGCGCGAATTGGGTTTTTCGCTCGACAATATAAAGCAGCTTTTGTCGTTAGAAGGGCAGGGGGAGCGGTCTTGTGAAGAAGTTGATGCCATCGCAAAGCAGCATTTAGAACTGGTCAATAGCCGTTTAGAACGCCTTAAAACTTTGCAAATTGAGCTTGAGCGAATGATAAGTTCGTGCCAAAAGGGTAAAGTCGAAGATTGCCGTGTAATTGAGGTCTTGCATAATCATAAACATTGTTGTAACAATCACGGCGAGATTGAAAAAATATAGTTGAATCAATGGATTAAAACATTACTGCAAAACATTGTTTTGACTCTTGATTTTGAGTTTACCGCCGCTATTTAACCCACGAATCGTTTTGATGTATCAAATGTGCCGATAATTATTTTATCAGGATAGAAAAACTTGAATCAAAACATTAGCTTATTAATTTAGTTGTTTGAACTGATTCACCTTTTATACTTATGGTTATACTGTTTTCTGCAACTTTGCTCCAACTGCCATCATTGGTGTAAGGTTCAGATGCAAAGCAAATTCCGTTTAAACATTGTTTTTTAAACAGGCTGGGGGCGGTTTTACCCTTTGAGGCATATCTTATCATCACCAGTTGGTCGTTTTTGAACAGGGCGGCGGTTAAAACTAAGGGAATTTTTATGTTTTGGGTGCGGGCAAGGCTTTCGATGGACTTTATATAGTCTTGCGTGGCGGCAATTGGGTCGTTATCGAAACCAAAATTAAGCAAGCCTAGGAAAATAACTTCGCTATCGGTTTGTCCATATTTGGCGTGGAATAAATTATCGGGCAGGGCGTTTTCTACTTGACGTTGGATTTTTTGATAGTCGTTAATTTGACCATTATGCGCGAATACCCAGCCATCATGCTTAAATGGGTGGCAATTAAGACGGCTTATCGGGGCGTGGGTCGAGGCTCTTACATGGGCGATAAAAGTCGAGGATTGAGTATGATGTGCGATATTGTGCAGATTTTCACAGCCCCAAGCGGGTAGAACATCTTTAAACACGACGGGTAAATTTTTTGCCGATTGCCATGCTAGACCGTAGCCATCGGCATTAACCGACATTTTGCCTTTTGTGGCATGGTGGCTTTGTTCGATAAGCGAATGTTCGGGCTCGAAAATATGTTGGTAAAGATAGTTGGGTTCGCCTTGATAGGCTAATAGTCTACACATCTATATTGGGTCCCTGCGGGCGGATGCCTTCGCATTCTTGCTTACGCTTCGCGGTCGGGCACTTGCCCTCCTTCGTAAAAAATGTATTTTTACTCATCTCTTTTTCCTTGACAGGGTGGGGTCGAAGGGTTTTTTCTAGCGCCCTATGTCATAATATAAACACAATCAAACCATGATTTGATCATGGTTACAGCAAATTGCTGTCTTATTTATACATCATATTAAATTTAAGATACAGATGAAAATAGGAAAGACAGATGATTACACAACCTTTGATAGAAATTATGCCAGTTTTGGTGATATTGGTTAGCTTTTTTGGAGCTGGCTATGGTGCCTTGCATTTATTGACGGTGAATTTTTTTAAAACCGTAATGCCTAAACGACCAGATTATAGCCATTTAGAATATTAGATACAAAATGAACATCTCCCAGCACCGACCACTCCGAATTCATAATCGGGGTGGTTTTTTTGTTATTTGACATTATAATAATAAAAAGAGGTGATTATGGAATTTTCGGTTTATTTGGCGTTTATTGTGGCTTCGTTTGTTTTGGTGGTTATTCCCGGACCTAATGTGGCGGTTATTGTTGCTAATTCTTTAAAATACGGCACTAAAATTGGTATGGTAACGGTGGCGGGAGCGGCGGCAGGTGGGGTTACTCAGCTGGTGTTGGTTGTTTTTGGTTTGTCTATTTTACTTGAAAATATGGGCAATGCTTTATTTTATATTAAATGGGCGGGCGTGGCTTACCTTATTTATATTGGTTATAGAACATGGAATGAGCCTGTGGCTAATTTGAGTAAGGCTAAGGCAGATGTGCCAAATTCATGGCGGATATTTATGCGTGGGATTATTGTATCGCTTAGCAACCCTAAGAGTTTGGTGTTTTTTGGGGCGTTTTTTCCGCAGTTTATTAACCCAGAACAAAATATAACCGAACAATTGATTTTATTGTCGGTTACATTTATGATTATTGGCACGCTTACCGATAGCTCTTGGACTGTGAGCGCGAGTATTGCTAAAAAATTATTATTAAAATCGGAAAAAATTGTTAACCGTGTTTCGGGTGGTTTTTTAATGCTGAGTGGTGGGCTATTGGCGTTAATAAAAGAAAAATAGACTTGAGTGAAAATAGACTATTGTATAAACTGTTTTGGGAATAACAAACAATAAACAATGGGGTTAATTATGAGTAATACGAAGCTTTTTGGGTTGTTAGAAGGTTATGAAAACTTTAAAAAAGATATTTATCCTAAACAAGAAAAATTACTAAAAGAGCTTGTCGAAAAGGGTCAAAGCCCTGAAATATTAATGATTTCTTGTTGTGATAGCCGTGTGAATTCGGCTGAAATATTTTCGGCAAAACCCGGTGATTTGTTTATGGTGCGTAATATTGCAAACCTTGTGCCGCCTTGCCAACTCGATGACAGCTATCATGGTACAAGTGCGGCTGTTGAATATGCGGTTACTGTTCTTAAGGTTAAAATGATTATTGTTATGGGGCATAGCTATTGCGGTGGAGTTAAAGCTGCATTTGAAAATAAAAATAATTTTGCAAAATTAGATAAAAATACCGATCAAGGCTTTGTTCATCAATGGATGGATATGATTAAAGAGATTAGCGCCGATATGGAGCAGTCTTGCCACGGATTAAGCAAAGATGAAAAGTTGACCAAGCTTGAGCATAAAAATGTATTGCTGAGCCTTAAAAACCTGCGTGGTTATAAATTTGTGCAAAATGCGGTTGATGCCAATGAACTAGAATTGGTCGGCGCATGGTTTAACCTTGATAAGGGTGTTGTGCATATTGCCAATGAGAAAACTGAAGAATTTACACCGTTATAACTTGTCGTTTGGCTTGTTTTGGTTTACTTAAGCTTAAATAACTTATTTTATCAATAGAGGTGCGTGTGGCTGCTTATCAATATATTTATACTATGGACAGACTGTCGAAGAGTTTTCCTGGTGGCAAGCAATTGTTTAAAGATATTCGCTTGTCGTTTTTACCTGGGGCGCATATTGGCGTGGTGGGCGAAAATGGCAGTGGTAAGTCGAGCCTATTAAAAATTATGGCAGGGTTAGACACCGAAATTGGCGGCGAAGCGTGGGCAGCTGATGGCGTTAGAGTGGGTTATTTGCCACAAGAGCCACAGCTTGACGAAAGCAAAACAGTTGTCGAAAGTGTAATGGTTGGTGTTGCCGAAACTAAAAAACTGCTTGATGATTTTAATATTATTGCGGCTAAGGTTGCGGACGATTATAGCGATGAGCTGATGGAAGAAATGAGCGCATTGCAAGAAAAAATTGACGCGGTCGATGCGTGGAATTTAGACCATCAGGTTGAAATTGCGATGGAGGCTTTGCGTTGCCCCCCTGGTGATGCGCAGGTTGGTAAATTATCGGGCGGTGAAAAACGCCGCGTGGCGATTTGTGCTTTATTGTTATCTAAGCCCGACTTGTTATTGCTTGATGAGCCGACCAACCATTTGGATGCGGAAACGATTGCTTGGTTGCAAAATTATTTGGTCAATTATACGGGCACGATTGTTTGTGTGACCCATGACAGATATTTCCTAGACAATATTACCGCTTGGATTTTGGAACTTGACCGTGGTGAGGGGATTCCTTACGAAGGCAATTATACCAATTGGCTTGAGCAGAAATCCAAACGCTTGGCGCAAGAAAAGCGGGTTGATGAAAACCGTAAGAAAAATATTGACCGTGAGTTGGATTGGGTGCGTTCTAGCCCCAAAGCCCGCCAAGCCAAATCTAAAGCGCGTATTTCGGCATTTGATGCTTTGGTGGCACAAAAAGACAGTGAAACCTTACGCACGGCACAAATTATTATTCCTGCATCGGAGCGTTTGGGCGGAGTGGTGATTGAAGCCGATGAACTTAAAAAGGCGTTTGGTGACAAATTACTAATTGATGGGCTGAATTTTAAGCTCCCACCTGGTGGTATTGTCGGAATTATTGGCGCGAACGGTGCGGGTAAATCGACCTTATTTAAAATGATTATGGAACAAGAACAGCCCGACGCTGGTTCTATTCGTATTGGTGAAACGGTGCAGCTGGGTTATGTCGACCAAAGCCGTGACGCGCTCGATGCCAATAAAACCGTTTGGGAAGAAATTTCGGAAGGCAATGATATTATTATGTTGGGCAATATTGAGCGTTCTAGCCGTGCTTATTGTAGTGCGTTTAACTTTAAGGGCAGCGACCAGCAGAAAAAACTTGGTATATTATCGGGCGGTGAACGTAACCGTGTGCATTTGGCAAAAATGCTAAAAACGGGTGCAAACGTATTGTTGCTTGATGAACCGACCAATGATTTGGATGTAGAAACATTGCGTGCGTTAGAAGATGCGTTGATGAATTTTGCAGGTTGTGCGGTGGTTATTACCCATGATAGATGGTTTTTAGACCGTGTCGCCACGCATATTTTAGCGTTTGAAGGCAATAGCCATGTCGAATGGTTCGAAGGCAACTTTACCGACTATGAAACCGATAAAAAACGCCGCCTAGGTGCAGCAGCAGACAGACCGACGCGATTGAAATTTAAAAAGTTTCACCTGTAAAATAGACAAATTTCGTCGAGTTTCGGCGTTGAGTATTTAGTCATGGGCTAATAATGCCGCCTTGAATACTCAGGATGTAGTGGAGATGACAATATAACCGCAGGTGCTGGGGGGGTGTTTCTAGCAATGTTGGTGATGACAGTGTTAGATTAAAAGAGTGAGCTTGTTGTTGTTTATATTATTTTGCGGCACACTTTTGACAAAATGTGCCGCTATTATTTGTGTAACAAATAGGAGATATAATGAAAAAAAATATTTTAAAAAAATCACTTATTGCCTTGAGCATGTCGGCATCAATAGTCTTTATGCCATTGGCGGCGGAAATGCCGAATTTAGACCATATTGATGGTGTGCCAGCAAATACGGTGGTGTTTAGTGGTTATTTAAAGCCTTTTCCGCTTAAATTATACTATCAGAATATTAATACCAACATGTATGGCATTTCAAATGTTGAAGATTTTAAAGAAAAACTAAATCGTGATAAAACGCCGACGGGTAAGTTTTTTGCAAGTCTTTTGGTTAACTTTCTTGATTCGGTCGATAATTTTGAAAGCTTGGCTAAAAATTATGGTCTTGCAGATGAGATTCGGGCTTTAATTTATGGTGTAGACTTGGTTCCTGTTTTTAAATATGAAACCGAAAACCCCAATGCCATTTGGGATATTTTAGCTACCGCAGAAAAAGATTCGGGACTTAAGGGCGTTAAACAAAATTTAGGCGGGGTTGAATATACATCTTACTTGCTTACAACAGGCAAAGAAAATGGTGAGATTGAACTTGTTGTTGCAACCAATGATAAATGGGTAACCATTACGGCAAAATATGTAGGTGGTGATAATGAGCATTTAAAAGTTGCGTTGGGAGTAGAAAAACCTACAAACCCGCTTAATAAAACCAATATTTTGCAAGATATTAACGAAAAATATGGTTTTGATGGATCAAATGTTACTTATATTGACCACCGAAAAATTGTCGATGTTATAACGGGCAAAACATCCAACCGTTTTATTTCTGAGCGGCAAAAAAATAATGCACTAAAAACAGCAGACTGTCAGGCAGAATTTGCAAATATTGCGAACATGTGGCCACGAACAGTTATGGGAACAAATGCGTTAGAAATTAGTGAACAAAAATATTCTGAAAAAATGCGGCTGATTGTCGAAATTAATGATGAGCAAACAAACAAAGCATTAATGCAATTGCGTGGGCATATACCGAGTTATATTAATGGTGCAAAAGGGCAGATGCTTAGTGTTGCATTGGGGGTAGATGTTGGTGCTATTGCACCTGTGCTTACAAAACTATGGCAAAGCGCAACCCGTGTTGAATATAAATGCGCACCGTTGGTGGAAATGCAGAAAGAATTAAAGTCTGCCAACCCTGCTATGGTGGGTATGTTTGCGGGCATGGCGCGAGGCGTGAAAGGCTTAAGTTATACCCTATTTAATGCCGATATTGATTTTTCGGGAGATGAACCAAAGGTTAACAATGCCAATCAAATATTAAGCTTAGCTGCAGAAAAACCGTATACACAATTTTTATCACTTTCGATGTTACACCCCGGTTTTAGTAAAATTAAACTGCCACAAGATGGTGGTGAGGTTGCACTGAATACTTATTTTCCAGAATTGGACGACTTTGGCGGATTAACCAAAATGGCGGCTATTGGTAAGTATTTGAATATATATCAGGGCGATATTGGTAAAAACACCTCGGATGAAATGGCAAAAAATGATATTGAAACCAATGGTTTTCTTGAAATTTATATGGATTATTCGCCAGTGTTTAAGCTCATAAATAAGGCGATTATAGCATCGGGCGAAGAATTGCCTGCAGGCTATAAAGAATTTGAAGATGTTGATATGCAGTTCGACTTTAAAATGGACTTCACTCAAAATGGTATTGAATTTTTGAGTGAAGCCAACATTCAAAAATAACAGTTTACTTTACCCCTGAATAGATATAAACATATCTTTATATTTATTCAGAGGGTGTTATGAAACAAATATTAGCCGAATTACGCGCAATTGCCGAAGAAACGCGCTTACGGATAGTGCTTTTACTGGCACATGGTGAGCTTAATGTTAAAGATTTAACCAATATTTTAGGGCAAAGCCAACCTCGAGTTTCACGGCATTTAAAATTGTTGCTCGACGCGGGTATTATTAACCGCCACCGAGAAGGTTCGTGGGTTTATTTTAGGCTGGCTGAGGCGGCGCGTAACCATTCATTTGTTTCATCGGTTATTAGTTCAATGGATTCTGGCGATACTATGCTGGCACTAGATTTAACGCGGCTAGAAGCGGTTAAACAAGCGCGCAGCGAAGCGGCGGCGGATTATTTCGCGTCAATAGCTAAGGATTGGGACAGTTTGCGCAAGTTGCAAATTTCTGAAACCAAAGTCGAGGCGGCAATTTTAAAAATGTTAACGGGCGAACTGGGTAACTTTTTAGACCTAGGCACTGGCACAGGGCGTATGCTTGAGCTGTTATCCAACCGTGCAACGCGCAGTGTTGGGGTGGATTTAAGCCACGAAATGTTATCCTATGCGCGGTTAAAGCTCGAAAAAGCGGGTTTAACCAACTCTCAAGTGCGCCAAGGCGATATTTTTAATTTGCCGATGGAAAGCGGGCATTTTGATACGGTGATTATTCATCAAGTTTTGCATTATCTTGACCAGCCTTTGCCCGTATTAAAAGAAGCGGCACGGGTGATGAAGCAAGGGGCTAAATTATTAATTGTCGATTTTGCGCCCCATGATAATGAAGATTTACGTCTTAGCCATTCGCATAGGCGGTTGGGTTTTTCAGATGAGCAAATGGCAGAATGGGGAATGGATGCGGGTATGAAAATGCGTGAAACTATGAGCTTTCCGCACAATATACTCGATGAAAGCAACGAAAAATTAACAGTCACATTGTGGTTGTTTGATAGGTTATAATTTTAAAATGAGGTTCTAAGTTTTTTAGAAAAATATTTATGAGTAATGAATTGAATGTATCGCTTGAGTTTTTTCCACCTGCTAACGAAAAGATGGAACAAACCCTTTGGGACAGTATAAAAAGGCTAGAAATTGTTAAGCCAAGTTTTGTTTCGGTAACTTATGGGGCGGGCGGCTCGACCCGCGACCGCACTCATAAAACTGTTATGCGTATCGAAAATGAAACATCGCTTAAGGCGGCGGCGCACTTAACCTGTGTCGATGCCTCGCGTGATGAAGTTGACGCTATTGTTCAAAATTATTGGGACGAAGGCATAAGGCATATTGTGGCGTTGCGAGGTGACCCAAAAGCTGGAATTGGCGCGTGCTATATTCCAACCAATAATGGTTATAAAAACGCTGCCGATTTGGTCGCTGGTATTAAAAATATTGGCGATTTTGAAATTAGCGTTGCTGCTTACCCCGAACAACACCCCGAAAGTGGTTCTTTGCAGGCCGATTTGGACAATTTAAAAGCCAAAATAGATGCAGGGGCAACGCGCGCAATTACGCAAATGTTTTTTGATAATGAGCTGTTTTATCGGTTTTTAGATGCTTGTGAAAAGGCGGGTATTAATGTGCCTATCGTCCCGGGTATTGCGCCTATAAATAATTTTAACGGCATTACTAAATTTGCTAAATTATGCGGTGCGAGCGTGCCTGACTGGCTGTATAAGCGTTTCGATGGGCTAGATGATGACCCTGAAACCCGCAAAATGGTTGCCGCAGCGGTTGCCGTTGATCAAGTGCGCGATTTATACAAACATGGCATACGCGATTTTCATATTTATACGATGAATAGAGCCGAGCTTACATATACCATTTGCCACCAGTTAAAGAATATTGATTAGGAAATTTATGACCAAGACAATTGCCCAAGAGCGGACAAAACTGCTCCATGAAATTGCGGCCAAACGTATTTTAGTTTTAGACGGTGCGATGGGTTCGCTTATTCAAGATTTAAAATTTAACGAAGCTGACTTTAGAGGCAGCCATTTTGTCGACTGGAAACAAGACATTCAGGGCAATAATGATATTTTATCAATAACCCAACCGGATGCCATTAAAGCTTTGCATTTGCAATATTTAGAAGCAGGCGCGGATATTTTAGAAACCAATACATTTTCATCGACCACTATTGCCCAAGCCGATTATGGTATGGAAGATATCGCCTATGAAATGAACAAACAAAGTGCAATTGTTGCGAGTGCCGCGTGTAATGAGCATTTAGAAAAAACGGGCAAACAATGTTTTGTTGCGGGGGCTTTAGGCCCGACCAACCGCACCGCCTCTATGTCGCCAGATGTGAATGACCCTGGGTTTCGAGCTGTGAGCTTTGATGATTTGCGTATTGCTTATAAACACGCGGTCGAAGGTTTAATTGCTGGTGGTGTTGATATTATTTTGGTCGAAACTATTTTTGATGTTTTAAACGCTAAAGCGGCACTTTTTGCTATTGAACAAGTGTTTGATGATATTGGTTATAGGCTGCCGATTATGGTTTCGGGAACAATTACCGACCTTAGCGGGCGGACATTATCAGGACAAACGCCCGAGGCTTTTTATTACAGCATCAACCATGTTGAGCCATTTTCGGTTGGGCTTAACTGTGCGTTGGGTGCGCAGGAAATGCGGGCGCATATTCAATCTATCGGCACTGTGGCGACGGGTTTGGTTTGTGCTTACCCTAATGCTGGTTTGCCCAACGAATTTGGTGAATATGACGAAAGCCCCGAATATATGGCGGAAATGATTGGCGAATTTGCGCAATCGGGCTTGGTGAATATTGTTGGTGGTTGTTGCGGAACAACGCCCGCACATATTAAGGCAATTGCCGATATTGTAGCGCCTCATAAACCACGGGTACTGCCCGATGTGCCACCATTAATGCGCCTTTCGGGGCTAGAGCCATTTGTGCTGAATGATACAATTAATTTTGTAAATATTGGTGAACGCACCAATGTTACAGGTTCGGCACGGTTTAAACGCCTAATTTTGAATGATGATTATGAAGAAGCGTTAAGCGTTGCTCGTCAACAGGTCGAAAATGGTGCGCAAATTATCGACATTAACATGGATGAGGGTATGCTCGATAGTGAAGCGGCGATGGTGCGGTTTTTAAACTTGCTCGCTGCCGAACCCGATATTGCGCGTGTGCCGATTATGGTCGATAGCTCGAAATGGAGTGTGATTGAAGCGGGCTTAAAATGCATTCAAGGCAAGGCGATTGTTAATTCTATTAGCCTTAAAGAGGGTGAAGAAAACTTCATTGCTCAAGCCAAACTTATAAAACGTTATGGTGCTGCTGCGGTGGTGATGGCGTTTGATGAGGCGGGGCAGGCGGATACGCGCGAACGCAAATTTAAAATTTGTAAGCGGTCTTATGAAATTTTGGTTGAACAGGTTGGTTTTAAGCCTGAAGATATTATTTTTGACCCCAATATTTTTGCTGTAGCGACAGGGCTTGATGAGCATAATGAATATGGCAAGGCGTTTATTGAAGCCTGTAGCGATATTCGCCAAAATTTACCGCATTGCCATGTTTCGGGCGGGGTTTCGAACCTTTCGTTCAGCTTTAGGGGCAATGATTTGGTGCGTGAGGCAATGCACAGTATCTTTTTATATCATAGCATTAAAGCGGGTATGGATATGGGCATTGTCAATGCAGGGCAATTGACTATTTATGACGATATCCCTAAAAACTTACTGAACGCTATTGAAGACGTATTGTTTAATCGTACGCCAAAAAATGGTGAAACGGGTACTGATAACCTGCTCGAATTGGCGCAGGACTATATTGGCGTTAAGGGTGTTAAACGCGAGGTCGATTTGACTTGGCGTGAGAAAAATGTTGCCGACCGTTTGGCGCATAGTCTTGTGAACGGTATTACCGAATATATTGTCGAAGATACCGAAGAGGCACGCCTTGCTGCCACACGCCCATTACATGTTATTGAAGGCGCGTTGATGGACGGTATGAATATTGTTGGTGATTTATTTGGCTCGGGGCAAATGTTCTTGCCACAAGTGGTTAAATCTGCCCGCGTGATGAAAGCGGCAGTGGCGCATTTAATGCCATTCATTGAAGAAGAAAAACGTGCAACTGGCGATACAAGTACCAATAGTGGTAAAATTTTAATGGCGACTGTTAAGGGCGATGTGCATGATATTGGCAAAAATATTGTCGGTGTGGTGTTGCAATGTAATAATTTCGAAGTGATAGATATGGGTGTAATGGTGCCTGCTGTCGATATTATTAAACGCGCTAAGCTAGAAAAAGTCGATATTATTGGGCTGAGCGGGTTAATAACGCCTAGCCTTGATGAAATGTGCCATATGGCGGCTGAAATGCAGCGTGAAGGGTTGAACATTCCGCTAATGATTGGCGGAGCGACCACATCTAAAGTGCATACGGCGGTTAAAATTAACCCCAATTATACGAACGGACAAAGCATTTATGTTACCGATGCCAGCCGTGCTGTTGCCGTAGCAACCAAGCTTTTGGGCGATGGTGGTGCAGATTATATGGCGCAAACCCGTATTGAATATGAAGAAATGGCAATTAAACATGCCCAAACGCGCAGTCAAAAAGGGCGGTTGAGCATTAATGAAGCGCGCGCCAATATGATGCCTGTAGAATGGGATGGTTACGAGATTAAGAAGCCATCATTTTTAGGTGTTAAAACATTTGAAAATTACGATTTGGGCGAAATTGCAAAATTTATTGACTGGACACCTTTCTTTAGCAGTTGGGAATTAAAGGGTGTTTATCCACGTATTTTTGAACATGAAAAATATGGCGAAGCGGCTAAAAATCTTTATAAAGATGCCAATATTATGCTTAAGCAAATTATCGCAGGGCGGTGGACTAAGGCAAGTGCAGTGGTTGGTTTTTGGGCGGCAAATACCGAAAATTTAGATGATATTACACTGTATAAAGACGATGAACGCGCAGATGTTGCAGGTGTTTTTTATGGGCTTCGCCAACAGATGAAAAAACAAGCAGGGCGGTATAATGATTGTATTTCCGACTTTATTGCACCAAAAGACAGTGGTGTTGCTGATTATATGGGTGGGTTTACGGTAACCACTGGCTTAGGTGAGGAGAAAAAAATTGCTGAATTTAAAGCCAAAGGTGATGATTATAGCGCCATTTTATTTCAAAGCCTATGCGACCGTTTGGCAGAGTCATTTGGTGAGCTTATGCACGCCAAAGTAAGACGAGAATTGTGGGGTTATGCGGCAGATGAAAATATTAGCCATGCAGATATGATAAAAGAGCAATATCAAGGCATTCGCCCCGCTCCGGGTTACCCAGCACAGCCCGACCATACCGAAAAAGGCACATTGTTTAATTTATTAGACACTGAAAAGCGCATTGGTGTTAAACTTACCGAAAGTTTTGCAATGCACCCTGCATCGAGCGTATCGGGGATGTATTTCAGCCACCCTAAAAGCCATTATTTTGGTATTGGTAAAATTGGTAAAGACCAAGTTGAAGATTATGCAAAGCGTAAAGGCATGACATTGAAAGAATGCGAAAAGTGGCTTGCGCCGATTTTGAATTATAATGGATAACTTGTTAATTGCTTGCTCGCGGACTCATTGGTTATTATGTGGTTTGCTTGCTCGCGGACTCGGAGTTTAAATGGAACTTTATGTAACAATTGCAATTATTTTTGCCGCGATTTTTCATGCAACTTGGAACGGGTTGATGAAGGGTGGAAAAGACCCATTGCTTGATAGCATGGTTATTTCTATTGTTTGGTTGGTTATTGCAGTTATTAGCATTCCATTTTTACCGTTGCCCCACCCAAGCAGTTGGGCTTATATTGCGGTGAGCAGCATTATTCATATTGTTTATTTTTTCTTATTGGCGAAAAGTTATGATACGGGTGAGCTTAGTCGAGTTTACCCAATTATTCGCGGATTACCGCCGCTTATTATTGCCGTGGTAAGTTTTGTTTTTTTGAATGAAGGCATAAGCTTTTGGGGTTGGGCGGGTATTATTGTTATAAGTTTGGGTATTTTAGCCTTAGAATTTGGCAATAAAACACCCAGCAAAAAAGTGTTATTGCTGAGTGTTGCTACTGCTATAATGGTTGCCAGCTATACAATTATAGATGGTTTAGGGGCAAGGTTAAGCGGTAACTCTATAAGCTTTTTATTGTGGTTTGCTTCGTTACAGGGGATTATTTATACAATTTTGGTGGTGGCTATAAGAGGCAAACAGCGTTCTATAACTCATGTTAAACTTTACTGGCGACGTGGTGCTATTGGCGGGGTGCTATCGTTATTTGGTTATGGAATTATTCTTTGGGCTATGACCAAAGCACCAATTGCTTATGTTTCGGCGTTGCGTGAAACATCGGTATTATTTGCTAGCATTATTGCAGTGGTGTTTTTAGCCGAACCGCTTAAAAAAAGTCGTATAATTTCGGCTATTTTAATTGTTAGTGGAATAATATTAATGAGATTAAGTTTGTAGACTTTAATAAATTTTTGTAATGTACAAACTCGTTTTTAAAAATATGCATAGGATCTGACCTAATGATTTTAGAAGTTGCTATATTGGATGTTATTCCGAGTAAAAGAGGTGAATTTGAAGTGGTGTTTCCGCAAGCCGTTAAAATAATTTCATCTATGGATGGCTATATTTCGCTTGAGCTAAAAAAGTGTATTGAAAATGAAAACCGCTATATTTTGTTGGTCAATTGGCAAAAGCTAGAAGACCATACTGTTGGGTTTAGACAGTCGGCAAAGTATTTAGAATGGAAGAAAATGTTACACCATTTTTATGACCCATTCCCAATTGTTGAGCATTATTC
>CAZHCZ010000004.1:15147-26789 GCA_964531635.1 uncultured Hyphomicrobiales bacterium
GGTATTTTTTCGCCGTTATAGCTTATCATATGCAGATGGTTTTCGTGTGTGGTTTCGATAATTTCAATTAACCCTTTGGCGCTGGTTTTGGCATCAATCTCTGCTTCATCGCCGCCCATTTTTCCTTTTACCCATCCGGGGTCTAAGTTCATTATAACGAAGCCTTGGTCTTTATGCTCTTGTCCAAAAACTTGCATAACTTTATTTAATGCGACTTTTGAGGCTCTATAGGCATGGGCGCCTGTTGATAGGTCGCTAAAACTGCCCATTGCGCTTGAAATATTTACAACTTTTTTGGTTGTACCTAAACGCAGGCTGGGCATAGCGGCGCGCATAATACGAATGGGGTTTATTACATTGGTGGTTAAAACTTCGGCAAATGAAACCAAGTCGATATTATCAATACTGCTGGTATAAGTGTCTAAAATCGCGGCGTTATTAATGACAATTTCGACAGGTGTGTCGGCAATGGTTTTGGCAAAATTATCAACAGAAAGCTTGTTGGTAACATCGACTTTAAAAATGCTAATATCATGCGCGTCACTTGCTGCAAGTTCTATAAGCTCTACGGCTTGCAAAGGTTTACGCACTGCGGCTAAAACATGATAGCCCGCGCTGGATAGTTGTTTGGTCAGTTCAAACCCAATGCCTCTATTGGCACCTGTAACGATAATATTTTTCATGGGGCTTTATAAGCTTGCTTTGAAATTAAATCAAATCATTCTTTCGGGTTACCATAGCCACCACCTGACGGTGTTTGAATTATTATTGTATCATTAACATTGGCTAAGGTTTGGTCGCAGTGGTTTAGAGTTTCAAACTTGCCCGAAGCGCGTAAAATGCTGTTTTTACCGCATTGACCATCACCGCCACCATTAAGCCCAAAAGGCGCAATTATTCGATGCCCAGTAAGCAAAGCAAGTTGCATTTTTTTTAAAAATTTTATTTTGCGCAATGTGCCATCGCCACCATTATATTGTCCTTTGCCACCATTGTTGCGCACTATTTCGAAAGATTTTAGCAGCACTGGATAGCGGAACTCTAAAATTTCGGGGTCGGTTAGGCGGCTATTGGTCATGTGGGTTTGCACTGCACTTGTGCCATTGTGGGTTTTGCCCGCGCCACTGCCACCGCAAATGGTTTCGTAATATTGGTACTCATCATTACCAAAGGTTAGGTTGTTCATTGTGCCTTGCGATGCCGCCAAAATACCCAATGCGCCAAATAATGTATCGGTAATCGCTTGGCTGGTTTCGACATTGCCTGCAACAACCGCAGCAGGGTAGCTGGGTTTTAACATTGAGCCATCGGGGACGATAATTTTAATGGGTTTTAAGCAACCCGCATTCATCGGAATGTCATCATCGACCAAACAGCGAAAAACATAAAGCACTGCCGCGCGGGTTACAGGTTCGGGCGCGTTGAAATTGTTGTTTTGCTGGGGTGATGTGTTGGTAAAATCGACAATGGCACTTCGGGCTTGTTTGTCGATGCTAATTTTGACCGAAATTTGTGCGCCTTGATCCATCTTATAGGTAAACTGGCAATCGTCTAATTTAACAATCGCGCGCCTAACATTTTCTTCGGCATTGTCTTGCACATGTTGCATATAGGCGTTTACGGTGTCTATGCCAAAATGTTCGACCATGCGCCTTAGCTCCATTATGCCTTTTTCGTTGGAGGCGATTTGGGCTTTTAAATCGGCAATATTGGTGCTGATGCTGCGGGCAGGGTAGGGGGCATCTGACAATAGGTTTTGGGTGGCTTGCTCCTGAAAAACGCCTTTATCGACCAATTTAAAATTGCTAATTAATATGCCTTCTTGGTCTAACGATGTGGCATCTGGCGTCATACTACCTGGGGCGATGCCGCCAATATCGGCATGATGACCGCGGCTGGCAACATAGAATAATATTGTGGTTTTGGAGTCGTTAAAAATGGGAGTAACAACGGTAATATCGGGCAAATGTGTGCCGCCATCATAGGGGTTGTTGAGCATATAAACATCGCCCGCCCGCATGGTTGGGTTTTGTTTGATTATAGATTGTACCGACCTATCCATCGAGCCTAAATGCACGGGCATATGCGGGGCATTGGCTATAAGTGAGCCGTCGGGCGTAAACACTGCGCAGGAAAAATCTAGCCGTTCTTTTATATTGACCGAGCTTGCCGTGTTTTCTAGCGTAACGCCCATTTGTTCGGCGATAGACATAAATAGATTGTTGAATATTTCGAGCATTACAGGGTCGGACTTTGTGCCAATGGCAACGCGTTTTGCGCGGGCTTCAACACGAGTTAAAACAATATGATGATTGGCATTAAGTTGTGCTTGCCAGCCATTTTCGACCACAATTGTGCCGTGACTTTCGATAATAAGAGCAGCATCCGTTATGGTTTGCCCCGCTTTTAACGAACTCTTTTTGAAAATATTGGCAGTATGCCACTCAGAGTTTGCGTATATTTTGGTTTTGCCAATGGGGTCAGCTTCGCCTTTATGTAGAGGGTGGCTGGCTTCGCTTAGTTTTTCGCCGCCGCCAAATGCTTCAATATTAATAGCCTCGATAATCAGTGGTTTTTGTTTGTCTATAAACCCAAATTGTTGTTTATAAGCATGTTCAAATTCCGAAATTACGGCATTAAGTTGTGCAAAATTTACCGATATTATACTGTCGGTGCCAAAATAACGCAAATGCAGTTTTTGTTCTAAATTTATGACTTTCTTATCGACCCCTTGGGCGAGCAGTTTTTCTGTAACTTGTTGGCTTAAGTCATTAATATGAGTTTGAATTTTTTGTAAATTATCGGCAGTTAACTCAAGTTCGATAGATTTTTGTAATGCGGCTCGAATGTCTGCCAAACCCATGCCATAGGCTGACAATATGCCCGAATGAGTATGGAGGAAAATTTTATCCATGCCCAAAGCGTCTGCCACCAAACAGGCATGTTGCCCGCCTGCGCCACCAAAGCTGGTTAAGGTATAATCGGTCACATCATAGCCGCGTTCGACCGACATTTTTTTAATGGCTTCTGCCATATTTTCGATGGCAATTTTTAGGAACCCCTCGGCGACATCGGCACCTGTGCGCCCGTCGTTAATTTGTTGTGCCATCTGGTCAAATTTTTGCCGCACAATGTTTTGGTCGAGCGGTTGATTGTTGTTTTTACCAAATATATTTGGGAAATATTCAGGGTTTAATTTGCCCAACATAAGATTGGCATCGGTTACCGCCAACTCTCCGCCGCGCCGATAACATGCAGGCCCAGGGTTTGCACCCGCACTTTGTGGCCCAACTTTAAAACGTGAACCATCATAGGTTAATAATGAGCCACCACCTGCTGCTACTGTGTGGATATTCATCATTGGCGCACGCATTCGAACGCCTGCCACTTTGGTTTCGAACACCCGCTCAAATTCGCCATTAAAATGCGATATATCGGTCGATGTGCCGCCCATATCAAAGCCTATTATTTTATCGAACCCTGCTTGTTTGCTGGTGGTTACCGCACCCACAACGCCGCCTGCAGGACCTGATAAAATGGCATCTTTGCCGTTAAACATATCGGCCTGTGTTAACCCGCCAGATGATTGCATGAACATTAATTTGCAATCACTTTCCAATTCACTTTCTACCTGTGCGACATAGCGGCGTAAAATAGGCGAAAGATATGCATCGACAATTGTGGTGTCGCCACGCCCAACCAGTTTCATTAAGGGGCTAACTTCGTGCGAAATGGATATTTGTGCAAAGCCTATTTTTTGAGCTATATCTTTAAGAATTAGCTCATGTTCTGGGTATTTATAAGCGTGCATTAAAACAATGGCGACGGAATTTATACCGCTGTCATAGGCTTTTTGCATGTCATTATATACGGCTTGTTGTATGTTTTTAGTGAATTCATTTTCCACTGTGCCGTCGGCTCTAATGCGGGCGTTCACTTCGATAACTTTTGAATATAGCATTTGTGGTTTTATAATATGGCGGGCAAAAATATCGGCACGGTCTTGATAACCAATTTCTAGCGCATCGGCAAAACCGTGGTTAATGACCAACAATGTTGCATCGCCTTGGCGCTCTAACAGGGCATTGGTGGCAACCGTTGTGCCCATTTTTATGCAATCAATTTTTTGCGTAGGAATGGGTAGGGTGTTGTTTATGCCCATTAAATCACGAATGGCTTGAATGGCAGCGTCTTTATAACTTTCGGGGTTTTCACTGAGTAATTTATGGGTTAAAATTTCGCCCTTGGGGTTTTTTGCTACAATGTCGGTAAATGTGCCGCCTCTATCAATCCAAAATTGCCATTTGGCATGTTGGCTTACTTGGGCATTTGTTTTTGTTTGGGCGGGCATACTTTGTCCTGTAGAAATTTGGTTCACACTGTTTGTTACCCTAAGAAAACAAATTAAACAGAATTTGTCAATAAATTATTGACATTTTATTTATGTTATGACATGTTAAAAGTTAACCAAGCTATAAGAACTAAGACTTGGCAAGAGATAAAACAATTAAGAGGGAAAATAAATGACTAAAATGGTTAGAAAATTTACCAAAGTGGCTTTATTAAGCAGTATTATGGTTGGCTCGCTTGTGGGTTCGGCATTTGCAGAAGTTAAATGGGACATGCCAACCCCTTATGGTGATAAAACATTCCATACTGTTAACATACACCAATTTGCTGAAGATGTTAAAGCCGCTACAAATGGTGAGCTTGTTATTAACGTGCATAGTGCAAATTCATTGATTAAACATGCCGAAATTAAAAAGGCTATCCGCAGTGGCATTGTGCCAATTGGCGAGTTTTTCTTAAGCCGTTTGGCGAATGAAGATGCCGTATTTGGTGTGGATAGTGTGCCTTTTGTTGCAACAAGTTATGATGATGCCGCTAAGTTATGGGGCGCAAGCAAAGACATTATTAACTCAAAACTTGAAGCACAAGGCCTACAAGTGCTGTTTTCTGTGCCTTGGCCATCGCAAGGTTTTTATGCCAAGAAAGAAGTGAGTTCTGTTGCCGACATGAAAGGCTTGAAATTTAGAGCTTATAATACTGCAACCGAGCGTTTGGCTCAGCTTGCTGGTATGGAACCCACCCAAATTGAAAGTGCAGATATTTCTACTGCATTCAGCACAGGCCGTGTGGACGCAATGATTACGTCGCCATCTACTGGTGCTAACTCTAAAGCTTGGGATTTCCTTAGCCATTTCCATAATACGCAGGCTTGGTTGCCTAAAAATATTGTATTGGTGAATAAAAAAGCCTTTATGAAATTAGATGAAGCCACTCAAAAAGCAGTGCTTGAAGCGGGTGCGGCTGCCGAAACACGCGGTTGGAAAATGAGTATGGCCGAAAGTGATGAGAAAATTGGCGTAATGAAAGACAATGGTATTGCCATTATTACTCCAAGCGAAAAATTAACCAGTGAGTTAAAAGCAATCGGCGCGACTATGTCTGCTGAATGGCTTGAGAGTGCTGGCGATGATGGACGCGCTATAATGGATGCTTATAATAAATAATATAGGCCCATAACTTTTAGGAAGTAGAGTTGCCCCTATCTCTACTTCCAATTTTTATTAAAGAATGTGAACTTATGAGAAGTTTCTTGGATGGCGTATATCGCCTTTCGGCGTTTCTTAGCGCCTTGTCGATGGTGTCGATTGCAGTCATAGTGGCTGTTCAAATTAGTTTCAGAATTATCAACTCCGTTTATTTTAGTCTGCTTGATGAAAGTCTTGGGCTAATATTTCCGTCCTCGGCGGAATTTGTTGGGTTTTTAATGGTGGCGACTAGTTTTTTAGGCTTAGCATATACTTTACGCAAAGATGGTCATATTCGAGTGAGCATATTGTTAAACAATGTGCCTAAAAAATTACATAAAATATTTGAGTTGATCTGCTTAATTTTAGGCACGGCTTTTTCGGGCTTTATATTTTATCATGCCAGTTACTTTATTTATGAAACCTATATTTTTGGCGAAATGTCTTACGGTATTGTTGCGGTGCCGCTTTATATCCCACAGTTTTTTATGATTTTTGGTTTGTTGGTATTATTTGTTGCGTTTTTAGATGATTTAATAAGCTTCTTAAAGGGCAGAGAAACCAGTTATCAGACCAATAAAAGCACTGTGTTAGATCTTGGGAGGGCTGAATAATGGATTTTGGATTTTGGATGCCAATCATTGTTGTATTGGCGACTTTATTTAGCTTATTATTGCTTGGTGTTTGGGTGTCGGTCGGTCTATTTATAACTGCCGCGGTGAGTATGTTTTTCTTCACCTCGATTAATATTGGCGCTGTTGCATCGACAACGGCATGGAGCTCACTAAATTCATGGGAACTTGCGGCTTTACCAATGTTTATATGGATGGGCGAGATATTATTCAGCTCGGGACTTTCGGAAAATATGTTTAAAGGCTTAAGCCCTTGGATGCGACGCTTACCGGGGCGGTTATTGCATGTTAATATTATAGGTTGTGGTATATTTGCGGCGGTTTCTGGCTCTAGTGCGGCAACAACGGCAACCATTGGTAAAATGTCTATCCCTGAGCTTAAAAAACGTGGCTATGATAATAAAATGATTATTGGCACTCTAGCGGGCAGTGGTACTTTGGGTTTGCTTATTCCGCCTTCTATTATTCTTATTGTTTACGGTGCAGCGACCGACCAGTCGATTGCACGGTTGTTTATTGCAGGCATTGTACCCGGACTTATGTTGTTATTGTTGTTTATGGGTTTTGTGATGGCTTGGTCTTTATTAAACCCAAGCAGAAGCCCCGATGCTGAACCGAACATTCCGTTCATGGAAAAACTACGAGGCACTAAGCATTTATTGCCAGTAATTCTGCTAATTATTGTGGTGATTGGTTCTATTTATGGTGGTTTGGCTTCACCGACCGAGGCAGCAGCTTTGGGTGTGGCAATGGCATTGGTGTTAAGCTGGTTTGGTGGCACATTAAACCGCAGCAGTTTTACTACGGCACTTATGGGCGCGGTTAAAACCTCGACTATGATTGCGTTTATTTTAATGGGCGCGGCTTTTTTAACTGTAGCAATGGGGTTTACAGGCATTCCGCGTGAGCTGGCGGCTTATATTGGCGAGCTGAATTTAAGCAAATTTGAATTGTTGTTTGTACTCACTCTGTTTTTTGTTGTCCTCGGTTGTTTTTTAGATGGCATTTCGGTTGTGGTATTGACCACAAGTGTAATTTTACCGATGGTCGAATTGGTCGGAATTGATTTAATTTGGTTTGGCATTTATTTGGTTTTGGTTGTGGAAATGAGCCAAATTACACCGCCAGTTGGTTTTAACCTGTTTGTTTTACAATCGATGACAGGAGAAAATATTTTTAAAGTGGCGTTATATGCGTTGCCATTTTTCTTGATCTTATTATTAATGGTTATATTGGTTACAATTTTCCCCGATATTATTTTGGGTTTGGGTGCAGGGTTATATAACAATTAAGAGGGCAAAACATGACAGATAAAATTAATGATGGCGCAAGTGGCATGAAACAAATTGTTTTGTCAGAACATTTATCCAACAACCATGTTCCATCATTAAGTGAGATAGAATTTGGTATAATTAATGCTGGTAATGCTTTTAACCGTTGGATTGTACATTGCATGTCCGCCGCTGGTATTAGCGATTTGAGTGCGCTCGATGTTTTGATTTTACATACAGTCAACCACCGCAACCGCGCTAAAAAATTGGCAGATATTTGTTTGGTTTTACATCTTGAAGACACCTATACCGCAACTTATGCCATTAAAAAGCTAGAAAAACATAAATTGGTTATTAGTACTAAAAAAGGCAAAGAAAAATATACTGAAATCACCAAAAAGGGCGCAAAAGTATGCGATACATACCGCAAAGTTCGCGAAACATGTTTATTGCCTTCTATGGATTCAACTGGAAAAAGCAATGAAGAGTTGCGCGAAATTGCCAGTACCCTGCGTGTGCTTTCAGGGCTATATGACCAAGCCGCTAGAAGTGCTGCATCACTATAGTCTTCTGCATCGCTCTAGTCTTTTCTATGTCTAAAACTTTTGCCTAGTATTATTAAATGCTTAAGCTTGTTACTTTAAGGTTATATTAATTATAACTTTATTGAACAGGCTACTGGTTAAATGCTTCAAATATTTGTATTCTTATGTGCTGCAGTTATTTCTGTGCCGATTGCTAAAAAATTGGGTCTTGGTTCGGTTTTGGGCTATTTGATTGCAGGGGTGGTCATTGGACCATTTACACTTGGTTTGGTTGGCGATAAAATTGAAGATGTCATGCATATCGGCGAATATGGTGTGGTGATGATGTTGTTTTTAATTGGTTTAGAATTACAACCTGCTTTGCTTTGGAAAATGCGCGTGTCAATTCTTGGCTTGGGTGGTTTGCAAATGGCGCTCACCACGGCGGTTATATTTTTTATTGGTATATTGTTTGGTTTAATCTGGCAAACCGCGTTGGTTGTTGGGCTGGTTTTGGCATTATCATCGACCGCAATTGTTTTGCAGACCTTAGAAGAAAAAGGCACCTTTAGAACCAATGTTGGGCAATCGACCTTTTCGGTTTTACTGTTTCAGGATATTGCGGTTATTCCTATTTTAGCACTTTTACCGCTTCTTGCGGTTATGCCTGCTATAGATATCGCCAATGAGCAAGGCCTAAGCGGCATAATGAAAACTGCTTTATTGCTAGGTGTTATGATTTCTATTGTTTTGATAGCGCGCTATCTTATTCGCCCATTGTTTAAAATTATTGCCGACACAAAATTGCGCGAAATTTTTACTGCAACCGCACTTTTATTGGTTGTTGGCACAAGCTTGTTAATGGAGGCTATTGGTCTTTCGGCGGCTTTGGGTGCATTTTTAGCGGGTGTGGTGTTGGCAAATAGTGAATATCGCCACCAGTTAGAGGTCGAAATTCAACCGTTTAAGGGCATGTTGTTGGGTTTGTTCTTCATTTCGGTCGGGGCAAGTATAGACTTTGATTTAATTCTTTCAAACACAATGAAAATTGTTGTTATTGCTTCTTTGTTGGTGCTGGTTAAATTTTCGGTACTTATTTTTATTGCTCGCATTTTTGGTCTACGAGGGTCTAACGCTTTGCTATTCTCATTCTCTTTAGCGCAGGGTGGTGAGTTTGCCTTTGTTATTTTAAGCTTTGCGACACAAAATAATATTTTAACATCAGAATTTTCCGACCCAATTATTGTGGCGGTTATAATCTCAATGATAGTGACGCCATTGCTTTTATTGATTAATGAAAAGTTTTTATCAGTAGGTGCAACGGATTCAAATGTAGAAGAAAAACCTGAGGAAGATAATATGGATTCTGAGGGCTCCGATGTTATTTTAGCAGGCTACGGACGGTTTGGGCAAATTATAGAGCGTATGTTAAAGCTCAACAAAGTCAATTCAACCATATTAGAATATGACCACCAACAAGTGGATTTGGTGCGCAAATATGGTAATAAAATTTATTATGGTGATGCAAGCCGCATGGAAACGCTAGAGGCTGCAGGTGCAAAAAATGCAAAATTGCTAATAATCGGAGTTGAGAACTATGAAAAATCTATCGAAATTATTCAGGTTGCAAGGCGGTATTTCCCGCATTTAAAAATATTCACCCGCGCGCACGGTCGAACCGAAGCGATAGAGCTATACCGTGCCGATGCCGATTATGTTATTCGTGATATATTTGGCTCATCATTATTAGCAGGGCGCGATGCTTTGGTCGAGCTGGGTGTGACCGACAAACAAGCTCTAAGAACCATGATGCTGTTCAGGGATTATGATGAAAAGCGCGTTAAAACAAGTGCCGCCCAAACTGATGAAGACAGCCTATCTCTATTGGGAATTGGGCAACAATACCATGCCGAATTAGAAAAAGTTATGGCAGATGATTTGTTGCTTAACGATACAGATGAAGCTAAAAGCTAGCCTTCAAATGCAGCGTCTAAAGCCACTTTCATCATATCACTAAAGGTTTGCTCGCGTTCGTGTGCGCTGGTTGCTTCACCCGTTACCAAATGGTCGGAAATTGTAAGCACGCTCAGTGCGCGGCAATTATAGCGTGCGGCGAGCGTATAAAGTGCCGATGTTTCCATTTCTACCGCCAATGCGCCATGTTTGGCAATTTGCATAATAGGCTCGTTGCTTAAAGCGTAAAACCTGTCGGAGGTTACAATGCCACCAACATGGTGAGTAAAACCGTGACGGGTTGCCGAAGCGGCGGCATCGCGCAACAATTCAAAATTAGCCGCGGGAGCATAATCCCAATTGTTCATTTCGTGGCGGTTTATACTGCTGTCGGTCGATGATGTCATGGCGATAACAATATCTCTTATTTTAACCTTTTCGGTTAAAGCACCTGCCGAACCCACTCTAATTGCGGTTTTAACACCATACTCACGAAACAATTCATTAACATAAATACTGATAGAAGGTACGCCCATACCTGTGCCCTGAACCGAAATTTTATTGCCTTTATATGTGCCAGTAAAACCAAGCATACCGCGTACTGTTGTATAACATGTGGCATTGTCTAAAAATGTTTCGGCAACCCATTTGGCGCGTTGGGGGTCACCAGGTAATAAAATAGTTTCAGCAATTTCACCATCTTTTGCACCAATATGCGTACTCATTATAAATATCCTTCATAAGTGGGGTTGTTTTTAGCTATAATATATCTATCTTATAATTTAGCTATAATATATCTATCTTATAATAAAGAATAATAAAAGGGAAAACAGATGTCTATATGGGGTAAAATTGGCGGGGCGGCGGCAGGCTTAACTTTTGGCGGGCCTATTGGTGCTTTATTGGGTGCTGTGGCAGGGCATTATTTCTTTGATAAAAACTCGACCGATAAAATTGATGATAATCAGAACCGCAATGGCAATGCAGGCAGTTGGGCAAATGCTAACACTACTGACTGGAGCCGCACGCAACCTGAAGACAGCGTTATTTTTACGATGGGTATTATTGCGCTTGGGGCAAAAATGGCAAAAGCCGATGGCGTGGTAACATCTGACGAAGTTGCAGCGTTTAAACAGGTGTTTAAAGTACCAGACCATGAGGTGAAAAATGTCGGCAGATTGTTTAATGCCGCCAAACAAGATGTAGCGGGCTATCAAGCCTATGCGCAACAATTGGCAGATTTGTTCCGAAACAAACGCGCAACATTAGAAGATATTATCGACGGTTTGTTTCATATTGCCAAAGCCGACGGGGTTATCCACCCTAAAGAAGTTGAATTTTTAACCAATATTGCCGAGATTTTCGGCTTTAGCCAAGATGAATTTGACCGCATTGTCGCACGTCATGGCGAGCGACATAGCAGCGGTGGAGTATCAGGTTCAGGCGACCCGTATAAGATTCTAGGCGTAAAAAAAACCGATGACTTTAAAGATATTAAAAAGACATACAGAAAATTAGTAACCGAAAACCACCCCGATAAACTTATCGCCCGCGGCGTACCCGAAGAATTTATAGATATAGCCAACGAGAAGCTAGCACGAATCAATGCTGCCTTCGACGAGATTGAAAAATTACATCAATCTTAGTCGTTGAAGCTTTTCTCATGTGCTAAAGCACACTTTAAAAAGCTTCGCCTATAATATTTTCGTAATTTTCCAATCTTAGAGG
>CAZHCZ010000004.1:26889-50449 GCA_964531635.1 uncultured Hyphomicrobiales bacterium
GCACACTTTAAAAAGCTTCGCCTATAATATTTTCGTAATTTTCCAATCTTAGAGGCTTACATCAATCTTAGTCGTTGAAGCTTTTCTCATGTGCTAAAGCACACTTTAAAAAGCTTCGCCTATAATATTTTCGTAATTTTCCAATCTTAGAGGGTCGCTAAAGAATTTGCTTGATTTTTAGGTGAATAATTTTTATGTTGCAACTGCTAGATGGCCAGACAATCGCTTGATTTTATTGAGAGGAAAGTCCGGGCTCCATAAAAACACAATGCTGGATAATGACCAGCGGGGGTGACCTTAGGGAAAGTGCAACAGAAATTATACCGCTATATCTATATAGTAAGGGTGAAATGGTGTGGTAAGAGCGCACCGCGTTTTTGGCAACAAAAACGGCGTATGAAAACCCCATTGGGAGCAAAACCAAATAGGAGCGGCATGTTCAAAACTTTTAGTTTATGATGGGTGCGTTTTTACACCAGATTGCTCGGGTTGGTTGCTTAAGATATTTGGTAACAAATATATTAGATGAATGATTGTCAACGACAAAACCCGGCTTACAGGCTGTCTAGCAGTTTTTTAGGAGGAGGGGAATATGACGCGAATAATAGAAAATTGGGTCTCTGACCCTAGCCTTGGGAGGCTTCCTAAACACTTTCTTGATATCCAAAATGAAATTATCGCCCATTCAGGTTTTCGAGTAAACGGAGTTCCTGTTCGAGAGTCTGAAAGTGAAGAATATGGAGCTGTGCAATTTAATTTAGATGGTAAGAGCATAGCATTTAGAGTGGCTAAAAAAACGCCCACTAAAGTCGGACAATTTGTTACGATATGGAAAAGAGAAAACCCGACCGATGAAATAACACCTTATGATATTGAGGATGCAGTTGGCTATGTGTTTGTATCGGTTTTTGATAAATCACATAAAGGTTTTTTTGTATTTGAAAAAACACTGTTGGGTAAAAAAGGCATTATGTCTGTAAAAGGCAAAGGTGGGAAAAGGGCTATACGCGTATATGCACCTTGGGTTGATACAATATCAACCCAAGCTAAAGTAACGCAAAAGTGGCAGGTTCAAAATTTTGTGTCACTAGAAAATATGGATAAAGCTATAGATAAGTTTAAATATTTATTCAATAGAACCTAATATAGGCACGTGCAGCTTTGGTTTTCAGCACAATTTATAAACCGCAAATGCAGCTGAATGAAAGTTAATGCTCCTGCAAATATTGTGGGTTCTTACATTCATACAGTCGTCTATGCTTCTTGTTAGCACTTGCGTGCGTTCTCTCCGCTCTCTTGCCTGCCGCGCGTCGCCCTATTTTTCTATATCTTCAGCTTTCACTCGCGCGCACTGAAATGTTGGTGGTTCTTGGTGGTAGAGGGAAGTTTGGGGATTGTTTTGGGGAACTTATAGATTCTTGTGCCTAATTTACGATAAAAACATGGTTAATAATTTCTTAAATTCCATTGACTTCCATGAAACACCATGTTATTCCATATATATCCAGATAATATTGAATATTTTGGTATTATGCGGCGGATTTGAGATTGTATTTTTGGGCTGACGTTTAGCGGCAACAAGCTTATTAATATTAGGCGAGGAAAATGAGGCCATTTTCTTCGCCATTTCAAAAATTTTGTTGGTATTTGTTTTGAGTTGGTGGGTTATGCAGCCGTTTGTTTCTACATATATAAATAAAATAGATAAAAAAGGGCGGGTGTCTGTGCCTGCACCATTTCGTAATATTATTATGCAAGGTGATGTTTCTCAGGCTTTTTGTTATCCTGCACTAGATGTGCTCGCTATTGAAGTCGGCGGTAAGCCACTGGTGCATAAAATATATAAACTGCTTGAAGATTTGCCACCGTTTAGTGATGAGCGTGATATATTATCGACATCGCTTTTTGGTGGGTCGGAAAACTTGAAAATAGACTCAGATGGGCGTATTATCTTACCAGAAACGTTTCGGGCATACGCAAAAATAAACGATTTTGTTAGTTTTGTTGGTATGGGTGATAAATTTCGTATATGGTCGCCAGAAATATTTGCTGATTATATGGACGAAGTGCGTCAGAAATCGGCTGAACATCGAAAATTATTTGCCAGATAAAATATGACTGATAACATTATAAACAGACCTTCCGCTCCGCATTACCCCGTTTTAATAAATGAGGTATTGCAAACCTTAGCGCCGAAAAAAGACGATATTATTGTCGATGCGACATTTGGGGCAGGGGGTTATAGCCGCAACATTTTAAACACTGCGCCTTGCCAATTATATGCAATTGACCGAGACCCTAATGCAAGTTTAGCCGCGCAAAAAATGAGTGATGAATTTGGCGAAAGGTTTAAGTTTTTAACAGGGCAATTTGGCGACATGCAAACATTATTAAATGATGTAGGTGTTGAAAAAGTCGATGGAATTGTGTTGGATATTGGTATTTCATCTATGCAGATAGACCAAGCTGCACGCGGTTTTTCGTTTATGCGGGACGGACCGTTGGATATGCGAATGAGTGCCAATGGTGTTAGTGCCGCTGATATTGTGAACAGCTTTTCCGAAGCGGATTTAGCGCGGATATTTTACATTTTGGGTGATGAAAAACGCAGTTACCCCATTGCGGGTGCGATTGTGCGTATGCGGGCTGAAACGCCGCTTAAAACCACGTTGGATTTGGCGAATTTAATTGAGAATACTGTTTCTAAAGGCAAGTCTAAAATTCACCCTGCAACTAAGGTTTTTCAGGCATTGCGGATATTTGTTAATCAAGAGTTGGGCGAATTGGTTAAAGCCTTAAATGCTGCTGAGCATTTGTTAAAACCTAACGGAAGGTTGGTTGTGGTGAGCTTTCATTCGCTAGAAGACCGTATTGTCAAAAACTTTTTTAAAAGCCGCACGGGTAATGTTTCATCCCCTTCTAGGCATGTTATGATGGTCGAAGATGCAATAAAACCAAGTTTTTCGTTAATCAATCGTAAGGTAATTACCGCTACAAAGGATGAGTTGGATTTAAATATTCGCTCCCGCTCGGCTAAATTACGCGCGGCAATGCGCAGCGAGGCACAAGCGTTTGATGATTGTTTTAATCCATTACCAAAAATGCCAAATTTGGGCTAAAATAAGGTTAAGGTTTTAAGAGTTGCTATGTCTAGATATTTACTAATTGCAGGTATTATTTTGGTGTCACTTATTACATTTCAATTGTATGAAGTGAGTTACAATACCAATGATATTCGCAAAAATATTAAACTTTTAAAAACCGAAATTTTAATAGAAAAAGAAAAAATAAACAATTTGAAGGCAACATTAAGCAATGCTAAGTCGCCCAAAAACATTGCAAAACTTAATGATAATTTGCTAAAGTTACAGCCGCAAAATATCGAACAATTTGTAACTATCGATAAGTTGCCAGTTAGAATAGAAATTGAAACTTTGCAGAGTGATGAAAACTTCTCTTCGATTAATGAACTTTTTAATGAAGTGATTAAACAAAATTAACCATTTAAAGATATATTTACCTTAAAAATAAATTCTTATCAGGAAACGTTTTGGTTCTCCGTGGGGTTTTAGGTATGCAATATAGTATAACGACATTTCCTGATCAGGAAAAGCCAGATAAATTAAAAATAAAAACCACTAAAAAAATAGATAATGAACAAATATTTAAGCGCCGTTTAATTGTTTTATCGGCACTTTGTATAGTGTTATTTGCTGTATTATTTGGTCGGCTAATTTTAATTGGGTTAACCCCAAGCGAGCAAATAAAAAAATCTGTAGCAACAACCGCAGTTGCTGAAAAACCTCGCCCCGATATTGTCGATAGAAATGGCAATATTTTAGCCACTGACATTATGAGCCCTTCACTTTTTGCCAACCCACAAAAAATTGCCGATGTCGAAGATACGTTGGATAAATTAAGCCTAGTATTACCCGATTTAAATTGGAACCAAATGCGTTCTCGTTTAAACAGTAACGCTCGCTTTGCATGGATTAAGCGCGAAATTACCGAGCAACAGCGCAAAGATGTACTACAATTGGGAATTCCTGGTTTGTTTTTTACCGAGGAGAAAAAACGCGACTACCCATCGGGCAATTTAGCCTCCCATGTATTGGGCTTTGTTAATATTGACCATGTAGGTAAGGCTGGGCTGGAAAATTTTGTAAATTACAGCAAACGCGAAAAAATTATCAACTATGGGCAGGATAATGCGGGTAAAATATACAAGCCTTTGGTGAGCTCTATTGATTTGAATGTGCAACATGCGGTGCGTGATGAAATGCTCAAGGCTATTGACGAATTTTCTGCAATTGCGGGCATGGCTGTGGTTTCTAATATTCAGACAGGGGAAATACTAAGCATGGTTAGCCTGCCAGATTATGACCCTAATACCCCCATTCAAGCCCTGCAAAAAGGGCGGTTAAACCGTGTTGTTGGTGGTACATATGAGTTGGGCTCTATCTTTAAGCTTTTAACCAGTGGTATGGGGTTGGATTATGGTGTAACAACGCTCGAAGGTGGTTATGATGCTACTAACCCTTTGCAAGCTGGGCGTTCTAAAATTACCGATTTTAAAGGCAAAAAACGTTATTTAACTGTGCCTGAAATTTTTAAATATTCATCAAACATCGGCACTGCAAAAATGGCGTTAGATGTTGGTGTAACGCGCCAGCAGGAATTTTTAAGAAAGTTAAAATTGCTCGATAAATTGGAAAGTGAAATTCCCGGAGCTGGTCGACCGCAATACCCATCAAAAAAACAATGGAAGCGTGTAAGCACTATGACTATATCGTACGGGCATGGTATTGCCATTACCCCGTTACAGATGGTAGCAGCCAGTGGCGCAATGCTAAATGGTGGGTATTTTATACCACCGACCTTTATTAAACGCACATTAAAAGAAGCGGAACATTACCGTGAACGGGTAATAAAGCCCGGTACAAGCCGCGACTTGGTCGGGTTAATGCGGTTAAATGTATTAGAGGGCAGTGGCAAGAACGCGGATATTGATGGTTATAGAGTGGGTGGAAAAACTGGCAGTGCCGACAAGCCAATAAAAGGCGGCTATAGCAGTGACAAATTAATATCTTCCTTTCTAAGTGTTTTTCCAGTCGATAGCCCACAATATATGGTTTTGGTTGTACTTGATGAGCCAAAGGGGTTGGAAAGCACTTATGGGTTTAGGACAGCGGGTTGGAATGCAACGCCAACAACGGGTAATATTATTAAAAGAATAGCGCCTTTGTTGGGTCTTGCGCCGCGTTTTGGCAACCAAAAAATGGATGGTAAAAATTTACTTGAGCGCGTACTTAATTAAACCAAGTTTTGTATCTATTAAGGTATAAAACATAAATATGGTGATATGAATGCAGTTTTTAAAACTGATAGAAAAAATTGAAAATGTTAAAACCAGTGGCAATGTTAATGTTGATGTTGCGGGACTTACTGCGGATAGCCGTGAGGTAAGCGATGGGTTTTTATTTGCGGCACTTAAAGGCGTGGCACTTGATGGTACGCAATTTATCGACAATGCAATAAATGCAGGTGCTAAAGCAATTTTGGTCGGTGATGACTATAATGGCACTATGCCTGACGATATTGCATGGATAAAATCTGACCAGCCGCGTAAAGTCTTGGCACATATTGCCGCAAATTTTTACCCAAAACAACCACCCTTTATTTTAGCTGTTACGGGTACGAATGGTAAATCTTCAATTGTCGATTTTTTACGGCAAATATTTGCAAAAGCAGGTAAAAAATCGGCAAGTTTGGGCACAATAGGGGTGCAAATTTGTGAAGCGGGAAAAGACAATAAACACATAGAGTTGCATCATACTTCGCCCGACCCAATTAGCCTGCATAAAATACTGCACCAATTGGCGCAAGATGGGGTTGAATATTTATCAATAGAAGCCAGCAGCCACGGTTTAGAACAAAACCGCATTGACGGTGTTAAAATTTGCGCAGCAGGCTTTACCAACCTTACCCTCGACCATTTGGATTATCACCCCAATATGGAAGAATATTTTGAAGCCAAAATGCGACTGTTTACCCAATTATTACCCAAAACATCGCAAGCTGTAGTTTTTGCCGATGGAGGTTATTCAACCCGTGTTGCAAATATTGCAGGTTTTGCTGGCAGTAATGCTAAAAAAGTAGGTTATAATGGCGATTATATTAAGTTATTGAAGGTTGAAAACTATAACGATGGTCAGCGTATATCGTTTATTTTAGATGAAAAAATTTATGCCGTTAATTTGCCATTAATAGGCGCGTTTCAGGTTGAAAATGCGTTGGTTGCAGCAGGTCTTGCTTTGTCGATGGACGGGGTTGAAACCGATTATGTTATTAAGGCATTAGAAAGTTTAAAGGGTGCAAAAGGGCGGCTTGAGAATGTTGGCTCTAAAAATGGCGGACGGATATTTGTCGACTTTGCGCATACGCCCGACAGTATGGAAAATGCCATGTTGGCATTGCGCCCTTATTTGGAAAAAGATGCAAAATTAATAATTATATTTGGCTGTGGTGGCGATAGAGATAAAAGCAAGCGACCGCTCATGGGTATGGCCGCTCAAAAATATGCCGATATAGCAATTTTAACCGATGATAACCCGAGGTTTGAAGATGCTAAGTCTATTCGCGCTATGGCAAAAGTTGGCTGTCCCGATGCGCTAGAAATTGGCAATCGACATGATGCAATTAAGCATGGAATTTCAGTGTTAAAGCAGGGCGATATATTGTTAATAGCTGGCAAGGGGCATGAGGCTGGTCAGGCTATTAATGGTAAAGTGGTCGGGGTTTCAGATGAAGGTGAAGTGCATAAAATATTACAGGGTGGCGCATGACAGACAGTGTTTTATGGACAGGAAATGCGCTTCTTAAAGCCTTAGAAGGCAAGTTAATTGCGGGTGTATTATCGGGCGCAAATGGCATTTCGATTGATAGCCGCGATATTCAGCCGAATGACGCATTTTTTGCCATTAAAGGCGATATGTTTGATGGGCATGATTATACTGAAAAAGCCGTGCAGAATGGTGCGTCTGTGGTGGTGATTTCGGGTAAAAATTGCGCACCCAACGGCAATAATACTGCGGTTATTTTGGTTGATAATGTACTTCATGCACTCGAAAAACTAGCCGTGGCGGCACGTGCGCGTTCTAAAGCGAAAATAATTGCCATTACTGGCAGTGTTGGTAAAACATCGGTTAAAGAATATTTACACCAGTGTTTGGCACAGTGCGGTAAAACTCATGCCTCGGTTAAAAGTTTTAACAACCATTGGGGTGTACCGATTAGCTTAGCGCGTATGCCACAAGATGCCGAATTTGGAGTTTTTGAAATTGGCATGAACCATCTTGATGAAATTAGACCGCTGGTTAAAATGGTTCGCCCGCATTTTGCACTAATAACCACCATTGCCCCTGCACATTTGGGGCATTTTAAAAATTTAAATGAAATTGCATTGGCAAAATCTGAAATTTTTGAAGGGTTGGAAAAAAATGGTGTGGCGATATTAAACCATGACAATGAGTTTTTTGACTATCTAAAACAAAAAGCTGATGGCAAAGACATTCAATCGTTTGGAAAACATAAAAATGCCGATTTGCGCTTGTTGAATGCCGAAACATTACCCGATAAATCCAAAGTAAAAATTGCCTATAAAGGCACTGAATATAATTATATTATGGGAAAAGCTGGGCTGCATCAGGTGCAGAATAGCTTGGCATTATTATTGGCGTTAAGCCTTATGGATGTCGACTTAGAACATATTTTACCGTTGCTAGAAACCATGAGTTTAAGTGATGGGCGAGGCGGGCAAGAAAAAATTGCCTTTAAAGATGGGCATATTTTATTAATTGATGAGAGCTATAATGCCAACCCCGCTTCGATGGTGGCAGCGTTTAGTGTTTTATCGGCTCAACAGCCACAAAATGGTGGGCGAAAAATTGCGATAATTGGCGATATGTTGGAACTTGGCGTAACATCTGCTAAGCTTCATAAAGCATTGGTAGATGATATTATTGCCGCAAATATTGATATGGTTTTTGCCTGCGGGGCAGATATGAAAAATTGCTATGATGCTTTGCCGCTAAAAAAGCAAGGCGAATATGCACAAAACTCTTCTCAATTGGTACAAAGCATATTAAACAGAATAAACCCTTATGATGTGGTGATGGTAAAGGGTAGTTTGGGCAGCAAAATGCTAAAAATTGTGAATGCAATTAAAAATAATAAAGTGGGCAACTAAATGGTATATTATCTATTAAATGAATATGGCGAGTATTTTGGTTTTTTAAGTGCTTTTGACTTTATAACATCACGTGCTGGTGCTTCGGTTTTAACCTCTATGTTGCTTGTGTTTTTGTTTGGTCCGGGGTTAATAAAAAAGCTTAAAATTAGGCAAGGTGCTGGGCAACCCATTCGTGAAGATGGTCCGCAAAGCCATATTATAAACAAACAAGGCACGCCAACAATGGGCGGACTGATGATATTAATGGGTATTATTCTAAGTACATTGATTTGGGCAGACTTAAGCAATAAATATATTTGGTATGTGCTGTTTGTTACCGTAGGTTTTGGTGCAATTGGTTATTATGACGATTATTTAAAACTTAAAAACCGTTCTGCCAATACTAAATTTTCGGGTAAAGTTCGGCTGTTGCTTGAGTCATTGGTGGCTATTGTTTCGGTTATAGGCATTATGTCATTGCAAGTTGATGGTTTTAATACCTCGTTGGCTTTTCCGTTTTTTAAAGATTTATTGCTTAATTTAGGTTGGTTTTTCCCTGTTTTTGCGGTGTTTACTATTGTAAGCTTTGGCAATGCAGTTAACTTAACCGATGGCTTAGATGGCTTGGCGATTATGCCTGTTATTATTGCCGCCTCTACTTTTGCAATATTGGCTTATGTTGTCGGTAACTTTATTTTTTCCGATTACTTGCAAGTGCATTTTGTGCAAGGCACTGGTGAATTGTCTATTTTATTAGGCGCAGTGGTTGGCGCGGGAATTGGCTTTTTGTGGTTTAATGCCCCGCCAGCAATGATTTTTATGGGCGATACAGGCTCATTAGCATTGGGCGGTACGTTGGGTGTAACAGCAGTGGCTATTAAACATGAAATTGTTTTGGCAATTGTTGGTGGGCTGTTTGTGTTAGAAACGGTGTCGGTTATTGTACAGGTTGTTTCGTTTAAACTTACAGGCAAACGGGTGTTTAGAATGGCACCTTTGCACCATCATTACGAGCAAAAAGGCTGGGCAGAACCAACCATTGTTATTCGATTTTGGATTATAGCGGTTATTTTGGCAATGATAGGTTTGGCAACCCTAAAATTACGCTAGGGCTAATATGATAGACCTGACACTCTTTAAAAATAAAAAATTTGCGATATTCGGTTTGGGCAAAAGTGGCATATCTACCGCTTCGGCATTAAACAATGCAGGGGCAGAAACCTATTTGTGGGACGATAATAAAAGCGCGTGTGAAGCTGCACAAAAAGCAGGCTTTAATGTACACGACTTTTCAACGTTCGATTTTTCTGGGTTAGATGGCTTAATTTTAAGCCCCGGTGTGCCGCTCACCCACCCCAAGCCTCATTGGAGTGTCAATAAAGCCAATGATGCAAGCATTCCTATATTGGGCGATGTTGAATTGTTTTTACAGGCAATAAAGCAAAATGAGCAGTCAAAATTAATTGCGGTTACAGGCACAAATGGCAAATCGACCACGGTTAGTCTTATTCATCATATTTTAAAACATGCAGGCTTAGATGCGCATTTGGGCGGCAATATTGGCACAACAACAATATTAAATATGCCAGAAGTAACTGATGGGCGCATTTATATTGCTGAACTTTCGAGTTATCAAATTGATTTAATGCCATCGTTACAGCAACCAAATTCTGCGCCTAATATTGCAGTTCTGACCAATATTTCTGCCGACCATATCGACCGTCATGGCAGTATCGAACATTATGCGCAGGTTAAATCGCAAATATTTAAGTGCCAAAAACTGGGTGATTTGGCAATCATTGGCATTGACGATGAGTTTGGCAAACAATTTTCACTAAAATATAAATCTATCACAATATCATCACATCAAAAAAATGCAGATTTTTATTGTGAAAACCAGCAGGTCAATAAAGCGGATAAGCCACTATTTTCGCTTAAAAATGCTCCAAGTTTGCAAGGGGTGCATAATGCCCAAAATGCGGCAATTGCTTATAATATTGCTAAATATTTTAATATTGATGATGTGGCAATACAAACCGCGATGGAAAATTTTAAAGGGCTTGCTCACCGAATGGAGTATGTCGGTAAAATTAAAACAAATAATGGTGATATATTATTTATTAATGACAGCAAAGCAACCAATGTCGAGGCGGTAAAGTCGGCATTAAGTGCTTATGATAATGTTTACTGGTTGGCAGGGGGGCTGGCTAAAGATGGTGGGTTGCAACCATTATTAAATGACATGCAAAAAATAAAAAAAGCCTATCTTTTTGGCGCATCGGCACAAAGTTTTGCATCTGACCTTAAAAACAATATAAATTCTGAAATTTTTTTAACAATGCAAGCCGCTATTAATAAAGCCCTAACCGAAATAATGCATACTGATGTCGATGGACAAAAAGTTATTTTGCTTTCTCCTGCCGCCGCGTCTTTTGACCAATTTAAAGACTTTGAACAGCGTGGTGATAATTTTAAGCAAATGGCACAAAAATTAGGCGCGAAATTGCGTTAGCATACTGGGTAAATTAATGTTGTTAAGCAGAACAGACAGAAGTTATTTTAGCGAATGGTGGTGGACAGTCGATAGGCTGGCATTGTTTATTTGTATTATACTCATGGTTATTGGCTTGGTTTTAGCATTGGCGGCAAGCCCTGCTGTTGCCATTAGAATTGGCTTAGATGAAATGGCATTGGTTAAAAAACAACTGACCTTTATACCCGTTGCTTTAATAGTCATGCTATCAATTAGCTTTATAAATAGTGAAAGTTTAATGCGGTATTTGGCACTGGCACTTTTTGTTGGTGGTATAGCATTAATGGTTTACGTTTTGTTGTTTGAAGATGCAATTAAAGGCTCGTACCGTTGGGCTAACTTAAGATTTATGACCGTTCAACCTTCGGAAATTGTTAAACCGGGCTTTGTAATATTAACCGCGTGGCTTTATGCCGAGGCTATGAAATCTCCGCAAGTTAAGGCTAAGTTGATGGCGTTTGGGCTGTATGTTTTATTTGCAACCCTATTGATATTACAACCCGATATGGGGCAGACTATGCTTATTACAATAGTTTGGTTTTGTTTGTTTCTTTTATCTGGTGCATCGGTTTGGGTGTTGGGCGGATTGTTTAGCGCTTTTACCATAGGTGGGCTTATTGCCTACAATACAATGGCACATGTGCGCTCGCGTATCGACAGATTTTTTAATCCTGAAGGTGCGGATACTTATCAGGTCGATATGGCAATGCAATCGTTCAGCCAAGGCGGTTGGTTTGGTAAAGGCCCCGGAGAATCGAGCGTTAAAGCTCTATTGCCCGATGCCCATTCGGACTTTATTTTTGCCGTAGTGGGTGAGGAATTTGGCATTGTTGGCAATTTACTTATTGTAAGCCTTTATGCGGTTTTGATATATTCCTTTTTACGCCATGCGTTTAGTGTTGATACTATGTTTAAAAAACTTTCAATAACAGGGCTAACGGTTCTGTTTGGGTCGCAGGCATTTATTAATATGGGGGTTAATTTAAACCTTTTACCCGCTAAGGGTATGACTTTGCCATTTATTTCTTATGGCGGTTCTTCGCTTATATCTATGGCGGTTATTGCAGGGTTATTATTGGCCTTAACCAAAGAACGACCAAGGTTAGACAATAAACAGTTTAATGAACCGAGATTTGTGTGAGCATGAATAAAACACTAAATATTTTAATAGCCGCAGGTGGCACAGGTGGGCATGTTTTTCCTGCCCAAGCATTGGCGGAAACTTTAAAAAAACGTGGTCATAAAGTATATTTGGCAACCGATATTAGAGGTATGCGGTTTGTCAATAACTTCCCTGCCACCGATATTAAAATAATAGACGGTGCGACGGTGTTTTCAAAGTCGCCCATTTTGCTTATTAATGCTATGTTTAAAATCATTAAAGGTGTTTTTCAGTCGTTATTTTATATTGGCAAAAATAAAATAGATATTGTTGTTGGTTTTGGTGGTTACCCAAGCTTTGCTCCACTTTTGGCGGCAAAATTTTTAATGCGCCCTTGCATATTGCATGAACAAAATGCGGTATTAGGGCGTGCAAATAGGCTGTTGGCAAGGTTTAGCAAACAGGTGGCATTAAGTTTTAAGTACACTAAATTTGCACAAAAATTTGCTCATAAAACTCAATTTATAGGCAACCCTCTACGCGCTGTTGTGCGCGATTTGCCACAAACCGATTATGTGGTTTATAACCATAAAAGCCCGTTTAACTTACTTGTTTTTGGCGGCAGTCAAGGGGCGGGGATATTTTCGGAAGTCTTGCCCCAAGCCATTGGTATGTTGCCCAATAATTTAAAAGAAAATATAAGCCTTATTCAGCAAGTTCAGCAGGACGATGTTAAGAGAATTACCGCATTGTATAACGAAATGAATGTAAGTGCCGTTGTTGCGCCATTTTTTAATGATATGCCCAAGTTTATTGCTGCCAGTCATTTGGTTATTGGTAGGGCAGGGGCAACAACAGTTGCCGAATTATGCTATATTGGTCGCCCGTCTTTATTAGTGCCACTGCCCGGAGCGTTAGATGCCGACCAAGCAGGTAATGCTAAAAGCATAGCCGATAATAGTGCAGGCTGGTTGTGTGAGCAAAGTAAATTTAGTGCCAAATTTTTGGCGGAGCAATTAAAAAATTGGATGAATAACCCTAGTATATTGAGTGATGCGGCTAACAATGCCAAAAATTTAGGGCAGGGCGATGCGGCTTTAAAATTGGCGCAAATGGTCGAAAAATATAGCAGATAAAAAGGTTTAAAAAATATGAAATCACCAGATGAAGTTGGAGTATTGCATTTTGTTGGCATAGGTGGCATAGGCATGAGCGGAATTGCCGAAGTGCTGCATAATTTAGGCTATAAAGTTCAGGGTAGCGATGTGTCTGAAAATGCCAATGTAAACCGTTTGCAAGATATGGGCATAAAAATATACATTGGGCATGATAAAATAAATGTCGATACAGCATCGGTATTGGTGGTTTCGACTGCCATTAAAAAAGACAATCCTGAGCTTATTGCCGCGCGTGCAATTTATTTGCCGATAGTTCGCCGTGCCGAAATGCTTGCCGAACTTATGCGCTTAAAAAGCTGTGTAACTGTAGCAGGAACGCATGGCAAAACCACCACAACCTCGCTTATTGCCAGCATTTTAGAAGCGGCAAATTTTGATGCTTCGGTTATCAATGGCGGTATTATTAACGACTATGGCACCAATGCCAAACTTGGCAGTGGTGAATGGATGGTGGTCGAGGCCGATGAAAGCGATGGCAGCTTTATGAAACTGCCTGCCGAAATTGCAGTGGTTACCAATATAGACCCCGAACATCTTGACCATTATGGCAGTTTCGATGCGCTAAAAGATGCGTTTAAAGGTTTTGTCGAAAAAGTACCATTTTATGGGTTTGCCGTAATGTGTATCGACCATAGTGAAGTGCAAGCGCTTATTGGGCGTATTGACGACAAACGCATTGTTACTTACGGGCAGAGTAGGCAAGCCGATGTGCGGTTTTTCAATTTATCTTACACTCAAGGTGACAGTGTTTTTGACATTGAACTGCACGATAGGAAAACGGGCGATAAGCAAATAATTGAACAAATATGCTTGCCTATGCCGGGGTTGCACAATGTTTCGAACGCCACAGCCGCTATTGCAGTTGCTGCCAATATGGGCATAGACCATGCGGCGATTAAAAATGGCTTGCAAGCGTTTAAAGGTGTTAAGCGCCGTTTTAGCAAAACAGGAATGTGGAACGGTGCTGCGTTTTTTGACGATTATGCCCATCACCCTGTCGAAATTGCGGCAGTGTTGCGCGCGGCGCGTAATGCCTCTAAACGCAATGTTATTGCTATTGTTCAACCGCACAGATATACGCGCTTAAACGATTTATTCGATGAATTTTCGACCTGTTTTAACGATTGTGATATGGCGATTGTCTGCCCCGTTTTTACCGCAGGTGAAGAGCCGATAGAAGGCATAGACCATGAAAGTTTAGCCGAAGCTATGCGCCGCAATGGGCATAGGCATGTGCTAACAATTAGCAATGCCGATGAGTTGCCCAAAATATTAGCCCAAAATGCCAAACCCGATGATTTTATTGTGTTTATGGGAGCAGGAAATATTACAGCATGGGCTAATTCTATGCCTAAAACTTTAAATGAAGAAGGCTATTAGGCAATGAAATATAGCATACAAGACTTGCCCGAAGTTAAGGGTAAATATTCAGAAAATGCAGCACTGGCAAAACTTACATGGTTTCGGGTTGGGGGCATGGCAGATGTGTTATTTACACCGTTTGATGAAGATGACTTAATCCACTTTCTTAAAAACAAACCGAAAGACTTGCCCATAACATTACTGGGTATGGGTTCAAATACGTTAATACGCGATGGTGGTGTTGAAGGTGTGGTTATTAAACTCGCGCGTAATTTTAACAAAATTAATACCTTAGACAATCACACTATTATTGCGGGAGCAGCGGCTCCTGACGCGCGCGTGGCAAAAGCGGCATATGATGCAAGTTTGGGCGGCTTTGCGTTTTTAAAAGGCGTACCGGGTTCTATTGGTGGGGCATTGCGAATGAATGCAGGCGCACATGGTGCCGAAATTAAAGACATTTTCTTATCTGCTCGCGCTGTCGATTTGCAGGGTAATATCCATATATTAAACTTAGATGATATGGGCTTTGATTACCGCCATTGTAGCATTTCATCGGATTATATTTTTATTGAGGCGCAGTTTAAAGGCACAGTTTCAACTCAAGAAATTATTAAAGCGCAGATGGAAGAAATTACCGATTTGCGCGAAGCCGCTCAGCCCATTAAAAGCCGCACTGGTGGTTCGACATTTAAAAACCCCGAAGGCATGAGTGCTTGGAAATTGGTCGATAAAGCAGGTTTTCGCGGGGTAATTAATGGCGGTGCGCAGGTGAGTGAAATGCACACAAATTTTTTAATCAATTTGGGTGATGCCACGGCAAGTGATATTGAAAATTTGGGCGATAAAGTTAAAATTAAAGTCAAACAAAAACTCGGTGTAGACTTGCATTGGGAAATTAAACGCATTGGACGTCACGATGACTGATATAAAACTGTCTAAGGCTGAAATTAAACAAATTATCAATTTAGATGCGCTTAAACGCATACCCTCACAAACCCATGTAGCGGTGATTATGGGCGGTTGGTCTGCAGAACGCCCCGTTAGCATATGGTCGGGCGAGGCATGTGCTAAGGCTTTAAAAAAAGTTGGCTATAAAGTAACCGAAGTAGATGTTGCGCGTGATGTTGCACGGCAACTTGACGATATTAAGCCCGATATTTGTTTTAACGCTTTGCATGGTCCATTTGGCGAAGATGGTACTATTCAGGGTTTATTAGAAATTATGGGCATTGCCTATACGCATAGTGGTGTTTTGGCATCGGCAATGGCGATGGATAAAAATATTGCGCGTATATTATTTGATAGCGTTGGTATTCCTATTGCTAAGGGTTGTGTTGTTAACCGTTTTGATGCCGCTAAAGCACATATTATGCCACCACCTTATGTGCTAAAACCTGTCGCCGATGGCTCGTCATTTGGGGTGTTTATTGTTAAAGCCGGCACTGCTAACCCTCCGCAAGAATTATTAGCAAAAGACTGGAAATTAAGCGACACTATGCTTGCCGAGGAATATGTTGCAGGGCGCGAGCTAACATGTACCGTTATGGGCGAGCGTGCTTTAGCAGTTACCGACATCATTCCCAACGCAGATTATTACGATTTTGAAGGAAAATATGCAGAAAATGGTGCAATACACATAATTCCTGCAAAAATTAAACCAAATATTTACCAAGATATAATGAAATGGTCAGTGAGTGCGTGCGCGGTCTTAGGCTGTCGTGGTGTTGCAAGGGTCGATTGGCGTTATGATGACAGTACCAATGGTAATGATAAGCTTATCTGCCTTGAAGTGAACACCCAACCCGGAATGACCGATTTGTCGTTAGCACCTGAACAAGCACAAAAGCTTGGTATTAGTTTTGAGGAATTTGTTGCGTGGATGGTGGAGCAAGCAGAATGCAAACAGCCCATAATACAGGCAAAATAGAATTTTGTAAAAATGTCTTGCGTGGCATAGGTATTTTGCTTTGGCGACCATTTGCCAATATTGGGCGGTTTTTCAGACAAAAATACACCTATTGGAATTTAAAACTAGAACAAAGTCATTTATTCAATACATCATTACGTAGCATTGCCAGCAGTGTTTTTGTTATTATATTTGTAATAAGTGCCGCACTTTTATACCGTAATGGGCAGGTTGGCATTATTAAACAAACTGTTGTCGAAAAAATTGGGCAATGGGCAGGTTCAGCAGGCATTAATGTGCAATTGGTTACTCTAGATAACCGTAAAAATGCCAGTGAAGCCGCTATAATAGCCGCGCTTAATGTTAAAATTGGCTCACCATTATTGAGCTTTAATGTAGTCGAAGCAAAAAAACGTATCGAAAATATTGGCTGGGTTAAAGAAGCTCAGGTGCAACGGGTTTTTCCCGATAAACTTAATATTACACTTGTCGAACGTACGCCTTTTGCCATTTGGCAAATTGAAGGCAATCATAAAATTATCGACAGGAATGGTGTGGTTATTGACAATCAAATATCGAGCCGTTACCAAAATTTACCACTTATTGTTGGCAAGGGAGCAGACACTAAGTCGCTAACACTATTAAGCGCATTAGAAGAACGACCCGAAATATTTGGCTATGTACGCGCGTTAGTGCGAGTAGGCGAAAGACGTTGGGATTTAGATTTAAAAAATGGTATGCGCGTATTATTGCCCGAACAAAAACCTGAATTTATGCTTGCCGATTTAGAAAGAATGATTTTGGATAATGATATTTTTGCTCGTGGCATTACTGTTATTGATTTCCGCCTTAACGACCGTGTGCGGTTTAAAATGGACGATGCAACAGCAGAAGCCTATTTTGAAGCGCAAAAAATTGCCAAAGAGGAGGCTCGCAAAGCCGCCGCTATAGCCGCCAAAGCTGCCAAAAATGCAGCCCAGTAAAAAAGTAGATAAATATGACTATAATTAATATGCCAGTTGGGCAAAAACCTACCAGTAAACAACCTTTTGTTGCGATATTAGACGTTGGCACAAGTAAAATAACTTGTATGATTGCTAAAATTGGGCATTCCAACAATTGGCCAGGTATGCGCGGGGCGCGGCACCAAATTCATGTTTTGGGTGTGGGCTATAAGCGTTCGCAGGGTATAAATGCAGGCAATGTTATGGATATGGAGCTTGCTGAAAAATCTATCCGCAATGCTGTTGCTGCTGCCGAAGCCGAAGCCAATGTGCGGGTTAGTGAGGTTATTGTTAATGTTTCGGGCGGGCGGGCGCGAAGTGATATTTATGATATTGAAATGCAAATTGTTGGTGAGCAAGTGAGCGACAAAGACATGTATAATATTGTGCAAGAAGGTGTGCGCCAAAGCCACCAGTTAGACCGCGCAATTTTACACAGTGTGCCTGTGGCTTTTTCGATGGACGGCAACCGTGGCATTAGCGACCCGCGCGGCATGTTCGGCGATAAACTTGGGGTCGATATGCATGTGGTTAGTGCCGATAGTGGTCCATTGCGTAATTTGAGGTTATGTATCGAAAAATGTCATTTAAAAGTTCAAGATTTTGTGGTTGCGGCTTATGCTTCTGGGCTTGGCACAATTGTCGAAGATGAAATGGATTTAGGCGTAACCTGTATTGATATGGGCGCAGGCTCGACATCTATTGCCGTGTTTTTCGAAGGCAAATTTATTTATACCGATATGATAGCCATAGGCGGAAAAAATGTAACGATAGACCTAGCACGCGGTTTAAACACCCAAATTGCCCATGCTGAAAAGGCCAAAATTTTACATGGTTCGGCAATTGGTAGCCTTGCTGATGACAATCAGTTGATTAGTATTTCTATTTTAGGTGAGGAAGATTGGGAACAGCAAGAAATAGAAAAATCAGTACTCACAAGTATAATTGCCCCGCGTATAGAAGAAACGTTTGAAGTGATACGCGATAGATTGGTCGCCAGTGGCTATGGCGATGTGGCAGGGCACCGTGTTGTGTTAACAGGTGGCGCGAGCCAACTTACAGGTGTGCGCGAAATTGCCAGCCGTATTTTAGGCCGCCAAGTGCGCATAGGCAAACCCCTTACAATTGCAGGGCTAAACCAAGGTTATAACGACCAATCCTTCGCCACCGCCACAGGCTTATTGGCCTATGCAGGCTCCCGCCCGCTAACCCTAACACACAACCAAGCCGATGATAAAATTGCCGCCAATGGTGGCTATTTTGCCCGTATGGGAAGTTGGTTGAGAAATAACTTTTAAAAATTCACCGATTAAATTAGCCCTACAGCTTAAGCTTAATTAGACAGGTGCGTCCGTAAAACTTACTCACGCTCGCCGAGATGTTGTGGGTTCTTAGTGGCAAACGCGGGCTTAGAGTATATTAGGAAATTCCTAGGCGCTGATTTCCAACCATTCTTGTTCGGTTAGAATTTGGATGTTTAGAGCTTCGGCTTTTTTTAGTTTGCTGCCTGCGTTTTCGCCTGCTACTAGGATATCAGTTTTTTTGGATATTGTGCCTGTTACTTTTGCGCCTAAGCTTTCGGCTTTTGCTTTGGCTTCTAAGCGGCTTATGTTTAAGGAACCTGTGAAAACTATTATTTTGCCCGCTATTGCGGAGTTGTTATCGGTGGGTTTTAGTGGAATTGTGGTTACTGCGTCTAGTAATTTATCTATAAAATGGAGGTTATTTTTTTCAGAGAAAAATTGAATGAGAGAAACACCAACTACATTGCCGATGCCGTCTAGGTTTACAAGGTCGGCATAGGCTTCGTTAATTAACATATCCTCATTAATAGGCAAACTGGCGCGGCGCATTTCGAATAGAAAATTTTCGATATTTTTATAATTTCTTGCCAACATCCGTGCTGTGGTTTCACCAATATGGCGAATGCCTAGGGCGAATATAAACCTATCAAGTGCGATTTTACGGCGGTCGTTAATGGCATTGAACAGCTTTATTACGCTTTGCTCGCCCCAGCCTTCTCGCTTGCTAATATCACCCCATTCGTGTCCATTTTTAGCTTCTAAACTAAAAATATCGGCAGCATTTTTAATAATGCCCCATTGGTAAAATTGCTCGGTTTGTTTTGCGCCTAAGCCGTCAAAATCGAACGCATTGCGCGATACGAAATGGCGCAAACGCTCGACAATTTGTGCCTTGCAAATTAACCCGCCTTCACAACGTCTAATAACATCTTGTTTGCCTGTTTTTGCGTTAGTTTCGCGGTCTGCAGCACTGCCACATATGGGGCAAAAACGCGGGAATTCGTATTTTTCGCTGTCTTTAGGGCGTTCGTCCAACACGACTTTAACAATTTGCGGAATAACATCGCCAGCGCGTTGAATAATTACCGTATCACCTATGCGAATGTCTTTGCGGTCTATCTCATCTTCATTATGCAATGTGGCGTTGGAAACGACCACTCCGCCAACCGATACGGGCGTTAAACGTGCAACAGGGGTAAGTGCGCCTGTTCGCCCGACCTGAATTTCGATGTCATTTATAACCGTTCGTGCTTTTTCGGCAGGGAATTTATGGGCGATTGCCCAACGTGGAGCGCGTGAAATAAAGCCCAAACGCTGTTGTAAATCTAGGGCATTAACTTTATAAACTACGCCATCAATATCATAGCCTAAATTTGGGCGTTGTTTTTCTATTTCGGCAAAATGAGCAAGTAAATTTTTAACATTATCGAAAGCCTGCATAAGCGGGTTAACCGCAAAGCCCCATTGCTTAAATTGCGCCACCATGCCCATTTGTGTGGTAAAATTTGTTTGGCTAATTTCACCCAATGTATAAGCAAAAAAATGTAAGTTTCGGCTGGCAGTAATGCGGCTGTCGAGTTGGCGTATTGAACCCGCGGCGGCATTTCTAGGGTTGGCAAAAACTTTTATTCCTGCTTTTTCCTGACGCTGGTTTAAAGCCGCGAAATCGGCATGGCTCATATAAACTTCACCGCGTATTTCGACAATGTTGGGAATATTTGCGCCCAATAATTTATGCGGAATTTCAGCGATAGTTCTAAGGTTGAGAGTAATATCTTCACCCGTTTGCCCATCGCCACGGGTTGCGCCGCTTACCAATATGCCTTTTTCATAGCGTATTGAGGCACTTAACCCGTCTATTTTTGGCTCAGCTGTGAGCGTAATAACTTTGCCTTCAAGCGTTAAGAACCGCTCAATTCGTTCGGAAAACTCGGTTACATCTTGCTCGTTAAACGCATTGCCTAACGATAACATAGGCACATTATGAGTGATTTTTTCGAACTTATCTAATGGCGTAAACCCAACCAAGTCAGATGGACTGTTTGGCAGTTTAAGTTTTGGAAAAGCTGCTTCTATATCGTTATTGCGTTTAATAAGTGCATCATATTGGGTGTCGGAAACTATGGGTGCATCATCACCATGATAGGCCTTATTATGCGTAGCAATTTTCTCCGCCAACTGCTCGAGTTCCATTTTTGCCAGCATGGGCGTTAATTTGCTAATATCTATCGGTTTGCGCGGCATATTATAACCTTAATAACTGTTGAGCTGCGGCGCGAGCTTCATCGCTAACAACTGCCCCTGCAAGCATTCGGGCAATTTCTTCATGCCTTTGCGCGGTGCTTAAGCGGTTTATAGTCGTAACCATCTTATCGCCATCAGTGAGCGATTTTGCAATAATAAATTGGCAATCTGCTGCTGCTGCAACCTGTGGAGAATGGGTAATGCTAATCACTTGCACATTTTTACCAAGCCGTGCTAAGCGTGCGCCAATTGCCTCTGCCACTGCGCCACCAACGCCTGTGTCTATTTCGTCGAACACCAAGGTTGGCGCGCCAACTTTATCGGCAAGCGATACTTTTAACGACAGCATAATGCGCGCCAATTCACCGCCTGATGCCACTTTCATTAGTGCGCCCGCTTCAGTACCAGGGTTGGTCATAATTTCAAACCTCACCTTATCAAAGCCTGTGCGTGAGGCATGTTCATCGCCCAAATTTTCCGATATACAATAGAATTTTGCGCGTTCTAATTTTAATGGCGGCAATTCTTTTGTTACTGCATTTTCTAAAATAAGTGCAGCTTTGGTGCGTTTAACACTTTGTTTTTGCGCATTTAAAACATAATTTTCTTTGGCAATATTCATCGCCTTATACAATCCCTCGGCAATAACTTGGCTGCCTTCTAAGCTTGCAATCATGCCTTTAAACTTTTTAAGCAATTCGGGCAATTCATCGACCATTACCCCATGCTTTCGGGCGGCGGCGCGCAAAGAAAATAACCGCTCTTCAACAGTGTCTAACCGCATAGGGTCAAATTCTAAATTTTGCGATAATTCAGCAATTTGTTCATGGGCTTCTTGTAGCTCCAATAACGCACGGTCTAAGGCCTCGACTGATGGTTTAACCAAGTCTTCGATATTGGCATCATTCCTCTCGAGGCAATTCATCGCGCTGTTAATGCGTTTTTCTACGCCACCATCTTTATATAAATGTTTTAGCGCGTCTTTTACATCAAGTGCTACTTTTTCCGAAGCCTGTAAAAGCGCGCGTTCATCGGCAAGCTCTTGCTCCTCGGCACTTGAGGGCGATAGTTGCTCCAACTCTTCTAAAACATGGCGAATATAATCTTCATCGGCTTGGGCTTTACGCAGGCTTTCTTCGTGTTCGGCAACCTTTTCTTGGGCATTTTTCCAAATATCCCATAATTTACTAATGTTTTTGGTTTGGGTACTAAGCCCTGCAAACTCATCGAGCAAAAATATATAACTGCTGGTGTCGGCAAGGGCGCGGTTATCATGTTGCCCATGAATTTCGATAAGCCTATCGCCAATTGAACGTAAGAATTTTGTTGAAACTATTTGGTCATTTATATAAGCTTTTGAACGCCCATCAATATTTTGCGCCCGCTTTAAAATTAGCTCACCATCATCGTGGTTTATATTATTTTCATCTAAAACTTTATAAACATTATGCTCGAATGGCAAGTTAAAGCTGGCGGTTACTTGCCCCACTTTACAACCGTGGCGCACCAAAGAAGCATCGCCCCTTGCGCCCAATGCCAAGCCCAATGCATCGAGTAAAATAGATTTACCAGCGCCCGTTTCGCCTGTTAAAACGCTTAAGCCTGCATCAAATTCTATATTTAATTTTGTAATTAAAACAATGTTTTGAATAGATAAACTTATTAGCATTCACAAGCTTTCTATGACTTGTTTAGTAAATTATACGCATAATCATACCATTCGCCCGTTCGGTAGTTGCGACCAAGCAAAGCGGCATTAGCAAGCGCTTCATCACGCAAACCTAATGACAAATAAGCCTCGACTAAACGCGCAAGCGCTTCTTCTATTTGTTGGGTCGTTTGATATTTATCGACCACCACTTTAAAGCGATTAATAGCTGCAGGGAAATTGCGTTTATTTAAGTAATAACGACCAACTTCAAGCTCTTTTGCTGCCAATAAATCGTAAGTCACCAGAATTTTTTTAGTCGCTGCTCGACCTTCTTTAGAAGATGGGAAGCGTTTGACCAAAGATTTGAGCGTTTTTTGTGCAAGCTCGGTCATACGTTGATCACGCTTAACATTAGCAAGGCGAATATAATAAGCTTCGGAGCGCAAGTAATAGGCGGTTTTAACATTGCTTGCTCGTGGGTATAAAACAATATATCTATCGGCAGTGTAAACCACATCGTCATATTCACGCACTTTAAAGTAGGATTCGATAGCCAGCATCATACCTTTTTGAGTGAAGCGTGAATTGGGGTGTTGCCGTTCTAATTCTAAAAACCTATCGGCAGCTTCTTTATATTTCCCTCTATCGAGCAGGCTTTGGGCATCGGCATTAATGACATGAGGCGGCTCGTCGACCGCCAAAATATTAGCAGTAGACCCACATGCTGATAACGTGGCTATTAGTAACACTACAGCTGAAAATTTTAAAAAACGCATATAATTCCCTCGAATTTTTGGTTTTATTCTATTATTATATATACATATATTATTAAAACAAAAAATGAGCAACCAATATAGTTATATATTTGAAATATTATGCCTCAAATTTGGCAATTTGATGTTTTATTTTATATTTAACCCCTTACAGGCGACCACGTTCGAGGTCTTAGCTTAAGTTGCTCTTTTTTTCGTTCGACTTTGCCTCTCTGTTACCTGCGGGCGGGTGCTCTGCACCCTTGCTTACGCTGCGCGGTCGGGCGCTTG
>CAZHCZ010000005.1:0-49288 GCA_964531635.1 uncultured Hyphomicrobiales bacterium
GCTGAGCCTGTCTTTTCCCACATGACAGTAAACCCAAACGGTGCTACTTTAAGTGTAACAGGGCTTATAAACTTTAACCGTAAATATTCACTGGGCGATGGTGATTTAAACGCCCTCTATCAAAAAGCCGCGCAAGATTTTTTAACAACCCTTGTTAGTGATTGGCGCAATAATAATATTAGTTCTAAGCCCCAATTAGAAAACATTAAAGTGTTGGTCGTGTTTGATGATTTTAACCAATGGATTACAATCCGCCGTCGTTTATTGCAAATCACTGCAATTTCGGAGTTAGATACCGCCGCAATGACTGCAGAAGGCACATTTATAGATGTAAAATATACAGGTTCAATTGCCGGTTTGGCGGATGAATTGCAACGCAATGGATTAACATTAATCGACTTAGGTGGCTATTTTGAAATAAGAAGCTAGTAAAGTTTGCATAATTTTTGCAGTATGTAGTATCTTTATAGTATGTAGTATCAAAGGCTAATTTATAAAAATTGATTCTATTAAGGTGGTTATGACTTTAAAACAACATTCAATATTCTGGTCACTCGCAGTAATTGTTTTTTTGCTGTTTTTAAATATTTTTTCTTCAATTATGTTGCCGTTTATAGTCGGCATGGCAATTGCATATTTTCTCGACCCATTGGCTGATAAGCTAGAGAAGTGGGGGGTAAGTCGCATTTTAGCAACCTCAATAATAATGACATTATTTACCACATTTTTTGTGCTTTCGCTGTTGCTTATTGTTCCATTAATTGTGTCACAACTCAGCCAGTTGTTAGAGGAGCTGCCTGATTTAATTGAACAGTTAAAAAGCCTTTTCGAAACAACAGGTCAAAAATGGTTTGGCGAAATTTACAATGAATATTTAGAAGATAGCACTGCAATTACTGACCAAGCGGGCAATATAGCTGGTAAATTGGCATCAATAAGCACCGCACTTATTGCAGGTATTTGGTCGGGGGGCATGGCATTGTTCTCTTTCATCTCTTTGTTAATAGTCACTCCTGTTGTTGCATTTTATCTGTTGAATGATTGGGATAGAATGATAGCCATTATACGGTCATGGGTGCCCCTTAATCATAAAGCGACAGTGTTTCGCCTTGCAGGTGAAATGAGCTATGCTTTAGCGGGTTTTATTCGTGGGCAAGGCAGTGTCTGCCTTATTCTTGCGGTTTATTATTCACTCACCCTTTCAATAGCAGGGCTTAGTTTTGGGCTGGTTATTGGCATTATAGCAGGCATTATTAGCTTTATTCCGTTTGTTGGTGCCATTATTGGGCTTATACTTTCTGTTGGGCTGGCATTATTTCAATTTTGGCCCGATTATTTGCAAATTGGTATTGTTGCTGCAATTTTCATTGTTGGGCAGTTTTTAGAAGGCAATGTTTTAACGCCTCGCTTGGTTGGTCGCCACATTGGTTTGCACCCTGTTTGGTTAATGTTTGCACTTTTTGCTTTTGGTGCTTTGTTTGGCTTTGTAGGGATGTTAATTGCAGTTCCCGTTGCGGCAATGATAGGCGTTTTATCGCGGTTTGGTATAGAGCAATATCTTAAAAGCCCAATTTATTTAGGGCAGCCTAATCAAGGTGAGGACACAGAGCAAGGTGAACTAAATTTATTAGATGATGTAAAAGATGAATAAAGAAAATTCAGAACAACTCATTTTGAACTTGCCAAACGAGCAATCCTACGCTGTAGATGAATATATTATACTGGCATCCAACCAATTGCTTGTCGACCAATTGCTCACAATAACGCAATCATCATCGCCTTTAACCATTTTATTTGGTGAAAAAATGTCGGGTAAAACTCACTTGTCATATCTGTGGCAAGCACATTTTTCAGCGCGTTTTCTGTCCGATAGTTTTTTAAAAATGCCAGAAGAAAATGTTCCCGAATTAGCAGAACTTGTTAAATCTTCACCATTAATTATCGACGATATAAACAAAAAGCCACATTGCGAAAAAACGATTTTTCATTTAATAAACCTTGCAACTCAATATAACCAACCGTTATTATTCACCTCCAGCACGCCGCTTAACAGTTGGGGTATTAAATTGCCCGACCTTTTGTCACGTTTAAAAGCGGCAAAACATATCGAAATCTCTACACCTGACGACATGCTTATAGAAACTATTTTAACCAAGGCCTTTGCCCAAAAACAACTTAATATAGCCGATAATGTTATAGCCTATATTTTACCCAGAATAGACAGGTCGATAGAGGCGATTGTTAAGCTTGTTGAACAATTAGATACATATGCTTTGCAAGAAAAAAAACCAATTACTCGCATGATGGTTGCCAAATTGCTCGAAAATAGAGTATAATAGACTGAATTTTACAGAGATATATATTTGGAAACTATAAACAACAGCCCCAATCGTTTTTATAATCGCGAATTGTCATGGTTAGGTTTTAACCTCCGTGTGTTGGAGGAAGCTGAAAACCTTAACCACCCGTTGTTAGAGCAATTGCGCTTTTTGTCTATTTCGGCATCGAATTTAGATGAATTTTTTATGGTGCGTATAGCTGGGTTATATGCTCAAATAAGCACAAATATTCAAGAGCTTAGCCAAGAAGGCAAAACACCAACTCAACAGTTAGATGATGTTTTGGCCTTGGCGCATAAATTGGTCAATAAACAGCATAAAATATTTAAAAAAATTAATAAAAAACTCGCACAAGAAAAGCTGTTTATTACATCGGTCAATCAGCTTACTGCTACTGAATTAAAGTGGTTAAAGCAGCATTTTATTTCCGAAATTTTTCCAATTTTAACCCCCCTTGCTGTCGACCCCGCTCATCCATTTCCTTTTATTCATAATTTAGGGTTTAGTTTTGCGTTAGAGTTTAAAAAAACGGGTGATGATAAAATAACCCATGCGCTTATTCCTATTCCTCATAAAATAAAACGGTTTTTACAATTGCCAAAAGGCAACTCTAAGTCCATAAAATTCATAGCCATTGAAACCATATTAGAATTATTTTTAGACACTATTTTCCCGAATTTTGAGTTTTCGGGTAAAGGCTTGTTTCGCATTATACGCGATAGCGATATCGAGATAGAAGAAGAGGCTGAAGATTTGGTTCGCCACTTTGAAACTGCGTTAAAACGCCGCCGCCGTGGTTCGGTTATCCGCCTAGAGATCGAAGATAAAATGCCAAGCTCTTTGCGCGCGCTTATTATAAAAGAATTCAAAGTCACACCAGAGCAGACCCACAGCTATAACGGGTTTTTTGGTATGAGCCAATTGGCAGAAATTATAAAAAACCACCGCCCCGACCTGCAATTTACTCCTTATACTCCACGCATTCCGCAACAAATAAACCAAGTTGGGGGTAATTTTTTTAAAGCGATTGCAAAAGACGATATAATTGTTCAGCACCCTTACGAAACTTACGATGTGGTTGTCGACTTTTTAAACAGCGCGATTAATGACCCCGATGTAATTGCTATAAAACAAACCCTATATAGAACCGATAAAAATTCTAAAATCGTAAAGGCGCTTATAGCAGCTGCCGAAAATGGTAAAAATGTTACAGCTGTCGTTGAACTAAAAGCACGCTTTGACGAAGCCGCCAATATACAATGGGCGCGCGATTTAGAGCGGGCGGGAGTGCAGGTTGTTTACGGTTTTATGCATTTGAAAACTCATGCCAAAATGTGTTTAATAATGCGTACCGAAAAAACGGGCTTAAAACATTATATGCACATTGCTACAGGCAACTACAACCCAATAACCGCCAAGGTTTATACCGACCTATCGCTGTTTACGTGTGATGCTAAAATTGCCAAAGATATTATAGACATTTTCAACTATATAACAGGCTATGCCAAACCAACAAATTTAAACAAAATTTCAGTTTCACCACACGGCATTTACAATAAACTTGTCGAGAATATTCATCAAGAAATTGAAAATGTAAAACAAGGTGGGGTGGGGCATATTTGGCTTAAAATGAACTCATTAGTCGATGGTATAATAATTGATGAGCTTTATAAAGCCTCACAAGCGGGTGTTAAAATAGAACTTATAGTGCGGGGTATTTGTTGTTTGCGCCCAGGTGTAAAAGGTCTGTCCGAAAATATAACCGTAAAGTCGATAGTGGGTCGTTTTTTAGAACATAGCCGCATCTACGCTTTTGGTGCAGGGCAAGTTCTGCCCAATAAAAATGCGAAGCTCTATATAGCGTCGGCAGATCTAATGCCCCGTAATCTCTATCGGCGTGTAGAAATTTGCGTGCCAATAGAAAACCCGGATATCCATAAATATATACTCAATGAAATCTTAGTTTCGAACCTTAAAGACACTCTACAATCGTGGAAAATTAACCCAGATGGCAGTGCAAGCCGAATAGTTTTAGACGCTACTGAACAAGGTTTCAGCCTGCACGAATATTTTATGAAAACCACCAATAGGAATATTTTATGAATAATCTGCAAGCCGACCACCGTCCGCCAGTCGCAGTTATCGACATTGGTTCATATACAATCCGCCTTGTGGTTTATGAAGGCGAATATCGCTCGCCTGCAGCCATTTATAACGAAAAAAACGCCTGTCGCTTAGGTCAAGGTTTAGCCCAAACAGGCAAGCTGCAAAAAAACAGTATAGAACAATCGCTTAATGTCTTAAAACGGTTCAAGATATTAATTGATAATATGTCAATAAAGCATATTTATGTTATAGCAACTGCCGCCGCGCGCGAGGCTTCAAATGGTGCCGATTTTATAGTTCAAGCCGAGCAGATTTTACAATTAAAAATTAATGTCCTTACAGGTCGAGACGAAGCAAAACTAGCGGCATTAGGTGTTTTTTCAGGTCATAGGAAAGCCAATGGCCTTGTTGGCGACTTAGGCGGTGGTTCGCTAGAGCTTATTTCAGTAACCAATAATAAAGTCAATGAAAATGGCATAACTCTACCCCTAGGCGCATTGCGTTTAATGGAAATTTCTAATTCCAATTTAAAAACCGCGAGAGAAATTATTGAAAGTGAGTTGGATAAAGTTGACTTTTGGGCAGATATAAATGGTTTAAGTTTTTACGCTGTTGGTGGTACATGGCGCGCCTTAGCAAAAATTCATATGCACCAAACAGGCTATCCTTTACATATTCTACAAGGCTATAGAATGGACTGGCAAACCGCGCAAGGTTTTGCCAGTTTTGTTAGCCAAATGAACTTTAATATTATATCAAAAAAACAATATGGTATTTCAAAATCAAGGCTACAAATTTTACCTTTTGGTGCGTTGGTGCTTGAATGTTTGTTGGCAAGGGCGCAACCCGATCAAATGGTGGTTTCTGCCTGTGGTGTCCGCGAAGGTGTGTTATATGATAAGTTAGACAAAGCCGAAAAGAAAAAAGACCCATTAATTTCAGCCAGCAAACTTTATTCGAAAAATGTTAGCCGCTCGACCGAACACGCCGAAGAATTAATAACCTTTACCGCGCAAATCTTCGGTGGTGAGCTGTCTGAAACTCATGAAGAAAATCGGCTAAGACAAGCCGTTTGTTATTTGGATGATATAGGCTGGCGCGCTCACCCCGACATTCGTGGCACACAAAGCATGGGCATAATTTCCAATGCCGCTTTGGTCGCCATTTCCCATGCAGGGCGTGCATTTATAGCCTATACGGTTTATTACCGCCACGAAGGCATAAAACCAGACGACCAACAAACCACCCAAAACCTAAGGCAACTCATAAAACCGCAAGACCTTGTAAGGGCTAAAATATTGGGGCTTTTAATTCGCGTCGCTTACGCAATTTCAGGTGTAAGGCAAGGTTTATTACCAAAAGTAAAAATCTCTATAGACGAAGGCGTCTTAACCCTAAAAATACCTAAAGAATTAGCTGACCTACAAGGCAGCCGTCTAAATAGGCGGTTAAAAAAACTCGCCAAAGAAATGGGGCTAACACATACTGTCACAATCAATTAAACTTTAAATATCTCGACAACTCCATCGACAATTTTTAATGCTGATTTGCCATTTTTTATATCGCGGGCTACATCGCCGAATATATCTTTGCGCCAGCCTTTAAGGGCAGCGATATCGGCATTATCATCGAGTACAATTTTTTCTAAATCGGCACTGTTGGCAATTAACTTGGCGGCGACATTTTCTTTTTCGCACACCAAACGCAAAACCACGCGCATCATTTCTAAAATTCCCGAATCGGCTTTTTGTTTAGTGCGGTTGTTTTTTAATTCGGGCAAGTCGTCATGGTCAATTTTTTTACCAACTGAATATTGCTCAAACATGCGTTTGGCTTTTTCCGAACGCGAAAACCCTCTAGGCACTGCGCGCAAACTGTCTAAAGCTTGTATGTTTCTTGGTTGCTGCATAGCAATTTCAACAATAGCATCATCTTTAATAATTCGGTTGCGCGGTACATTTTTGTTTCGTGCTTCATTTTCGCGCCATTCGGCTAATTTCATAATTGCGCCGAGATGTTGTTTTTTAACAGAACGCAATTTAATTCGCCGCCAAACATCTTCGGGTTTTAGCTCGTAAGTTGTCACATTTTCTAAAATTTGCATTTCCTCACGCAACCAATGCGCTCGTCCATTTTGTTCTAATATTTCTTGCAAATGTTTGTAAACAGTTTTCAAATGGGTAACATCTGCTAAGGCATATTCGAGCTGTTTATTACTAAGCGGGCGTTTGCTCCAGTCGGTAAAACGCGATGATTTATCAATCTGCACATCTAATATATCGCGCACCAAGCGTTCATAACCAACGGACTCGCCAAACCCTGCCACCATGGCCGCCACTTGCGTATCAAAAATAGGTGTGGGAACTTGACCTGTAATATTAAAAAATATTTCCAAATCTTGCCGTGCCGCATGAAAAACTTTTAATATGTTTTTATTGAACAATATTGCAATAAAAGGTTCGAGCGACAACCCCTCGGCAAGCGGGTCAATAATCGCTTCACAATTATCTGACGCCACCTGAATAAGGCATAATTTCGACCAATATGTCTTTTCGCGTAAAAACTCAGTATCAACTGTAATATATTTTTCATTGGCAATGTCGTGGCAAAATTTTTCTAGACTGGCATTGGTAGTAATAATATTCATAAAAATTCCCGCTTTTTCTTATCAGTTTATGTATTAAACGCTTAAATTGCCAATAAAAAATGCCTAAATTACCAATTATTTCTAGCATGGAGTGAACAATTTGCTATAAGTCACGTAAATTAATTTGAGTAGGATATAAATATGCATATGTATCGCAGTCACACATGTGGCGAATTGCGCAAAACCCATACAGGCGAAACCATTAAATTATCGGGCTGGGCACATCGCATACGCGATCATGGTGGCTTATTATTCATCGACTTGCGTGACCATTATGGCATCACTCAAATTGTTGTAAATCCTAATTCTGAGTTTTTTGCTCAAGCTGAAGCTATCCGCTCAGAATGGGTGATTACGGTTACAGGTACAGTTATACAACGCGGTGATGCTGCTATAAACCCCAAAATGCCGACAGGTGAAATCGAAATTGGCATCACAGGTCTAACCATTCAATCCGAAGCTAAAGAGCTTGCTTTGCCAGTTTTTGGTGAATTGGATTACCCCGAAGACACGCGCCTAAAATATAGGTTTTTAGATTTGCGCCGCGAACGTATCCATAACAATATAGTAAAACGCTCAAAAATCATCGCATCTTTGCGTAATCGTATGATTGAGCAAAATTTCACCGAATACCAAACCCCAATCCTAACCGCTTCAAGCCCTGAAGGTGCACGCGATTTTTTAGTGCCTGCTCGTATGCACCCTGGTAAGTTTTACGCTCTACCGCAAGCCCCACAGCAGTTTAAACAATTGGCAATGGTAGCAGGCTTTGACCGTTATTTTCAAATAGCCACATGTTTTCGTGATGAAGATCCCCGTGCCGACCGCGCCTTAGAATTTTACCAACTCGATATAGAAATGAGCTTCGTTACTCAAGAAGATATTTTCCAAGTTATTGAACCTGTATTACGCGGTGTTTTTGAAGAATTTGGCGATGGTAAATCGGTAACCCAAACCTTCCCGCGTATTCCTTATAAAGAGGCAATGCTAAAATACGGCAGTGATAAACCCGATTTGCGTATTCCGATAGAAATTGTCGATGTCACCGAGGAATTTGGCGATGAAAGCGTGAGTTTTAAAGCCTTTAAAGGCATAGTAAGTTCAGGTGGTGCAGTTCGCGCTATTCCTGCCCCCGGAGCAGCCAGCAAATCCCGTTCGTTTTTCGATAAAATGAACGACTGGGCGCGTAAAGAGATGGGAGCTGCTGGTCTAGGTTATATTATTTTCGATGAAATAGACGGTAAAATTGTTGGTCGTGGACCAATTGCTAAATTTATTCCCGAAGCAATTCAAGACCAAATGATTGCTAAGGCAGGTTTAAAAGGTGGCGATGCTTTATTCTTCGCTGCTGGCAAAACCTCACAAGCCGCCACATTGGCAGGCGCTGCTCGTGCGCGTTTGGGTGAACAGTTAGAGCTAATCGACCATAATAAATTCGAACTTTGTTGGATTGTCGATTTCCCAATGTATGAATTTGACGAAAAAGAAGACAGATTAGACTTTTCGCATAACCCGTTCTCTATGCCTCAAGGCGGAATGCAAGCTCTAGAAGAACAAGACCCGTTAGACATTTTAGGCTATCAATATGACATAGTTTGCAATGGCTTCGAGCTTTCTTCAGGCGCAGTGCGTAACCACAAGCCAGAAGTTATGTATAAAGCCTTTGAATTGGTCGGCTATGATAAAGCTTTTGTCGATGAAAATTTTGGCGGTATGATACGCGCTTTTGAATATGGCGCACCTCCGCATGGTGGCATCGCCCCTGGGATAGACCGCATAGTTATGCTGCTTTGCAACGAAGAAAACTTACGTGAAGTAACAATGTTTGCCATGAACCAACAAGCAGAAGACCTGCTAATGGGCGCACCCGCAAACGTAGAACCAAAACAACTCCGCGAACTCCACATCCGCAGTGTCATGCCAGAGGTTAAAAAATAGACTGAATTAATATTTGCAACAAAGCCCCGTTTTTGGTTTATTTTTCAATATATTTAATAGATGGGTTTAAATCTCGTACTAGAATATCGAGATTATATACATTTAAGTATTGAGAAAAACGGACGGGCTTGGCGGGGGAGAGTTCGATGCTTAGGCCTTCGGGTTTTCTTACAAATTCAAGCACGGGCAGTTGTAATTCTCGCCGTCTGTCTAAATTGGTAATGCCACTGCCAATAACATTTATACCAAAATAAATTTGCGCTCTAAGTGCCGCTTCGCTCATATTTAACAGAGTTGCTTGTTGTGTTATGAAATAATTATATAAACCCAAATCTTGGTAATTAATTTCCACATGTTCAATTGGCACGGCATTTAAGCTTGCATCTAATTTATCAAACTCATACAAGCTGGTTAGGCGCTTATCATTCATCGTTAATAAAAATTCGGCTTGTAAATTGGCCAAACCACCAAAGTTTAAGTTGTTAACTGCAAAAATAGCGACATTATCGCCCTTAAGATAATCAAAGCTTATATCAAAAATTCCATTCAATTCATCAATATTATAATTTTTTAACATTTGCGCATATTCAACCGCCAAATGGCTCTGATTAATTAAAACACCCGTTAAAAGCAACTTCCATTGGCTCGGCAAATCATTAATAAGTGCCGTTTTACTATAGCTTCCTTCGGCAATAGAGCTTGTTTTTCCTAAATTATCCACCAAACTAAAGCCAGTAAAAGAAAGGCTGTTATAGCCCAATTCTTGATGAAAAATTCGAATTTTCTCGGCGACAGACGCGACATTTAATATTTTTTTAAAATTTGGTTTATATCCAAGTTTTAGCCCGTTGGCAGTGATTGTTTCAAATTTATAATTCTCGCCATAATATGTAAGTTCAACATTTTTTACGATACTATTTTCAATAGAAACAGACTGTCCGCTTATTGGGTTTATATCCTCCAGAAGTACATCTTCAATTGTTAATTTTATTGCAATTTGTTTGTCACTGGCAATTTTTAAATTCTTTAATCGAGCGGAACGGTTAAAATAGTCAATTTCCAAACTTTCATAGCTGCTCAATTCAAAACCATTTGCTTTAAGCAATGTAATAGTATTTTCGGCAACCTCGTGAATTTTAACATTAATATAATAGACAATACCGAAGCCTAAAATGGCTATAAATATTATTAGGCTCACTAAACTGGTAAAAAATTTTCTCACAAGACCTCTAAAAGTTAGATAAATATTTATCTGTAAACTAAGTCAAAAATATGAAGTTAATAACAGCAGTAGAGCCAATATTTATAAAAACCATAATCCCTGCATTCCTTCCAGTTGTTGCCAAAGCAACTCTTGCAATCCGCCACTTATAGTTAAGCACAATAAGTGTAGAAAAAATTAAAAGCATCATTGTAATTTCTAATGGAAGCCCCAATTGGAATAAAATAATAGGCAATGTGGTAATTACAACAGTAACCGCCCCGCTCCAATTATCGACAGTAATATATTGAATAAAATTTTTATCCAGTAACAATATCTTACAAACTAAATAAGCCATTAGAGGCCATAAAATACTGCCAACTAATAATCGGCTGATTAGAATCATTTGCGAGCTATTTACAGGGTTTTCGCTTAAATTATTAATGAATGGCACTGTATAAAGTTTAAAAATAATAACGACAAAAATTATTGCAAATGACCAAAGGAAATGAGTGGAATTAATAGTAAAATAACTTAAGGCATTTTTTTTGCGCAAAAATAGTGCACACGCTCCTGTAAGGTTGCCATCTAATTGTTGTAAATTTACTGTCATTTAAATACCACTTTTTGTAAAATAATTGACAATAACTTCATGGTATATATCTGCCAAAATTTTAATGTCATCAACCGCCACATGCTCATCTACCTTATGCATAGTCGCCCCAACAAGCCCAAATTCAACAGTTGGGCAATGGTTTTTAATAAACCGCGCGTCCGATGTGCCGCCAGCAGTCGAGAGTTTAGGCGTATGTTTGCAATATTTATCTACCGCATTGCTCACCAACTTAATAAGTTGTTTGTCTTCAGTATAAAACGCTTCACCAGAACGATGATATTTAACCTCATAACGTCCGCCAAGTTCGGTGTGTATAGCGTCAAATTTTTGTTTAAGTAACGCCTCTAAACTGTCAAAACTATGCAGGCTATTATAGCGAATTCCAAATTTAACCTTAACCAATTGGGGCAACATATTATGCGCTTCATTGCCAACATCTACCGAGGTTACTTCTAAGTTACTTGGCTGAAAAATATTAGTGCCTTCATCAAGCACATCGTTGCATAACCTATCTAAAACCGCAGCCAACCTCGGCATAGGGTTATCTGCCCGTTCGGGGTAAGCAATATGCCCTTGTGTGCCATATAAAGTTAAATTGCCAACCAAGCTGCCCCGCCGCCCAACTTTAATTTCTTCGCCCATAAAACTTGGGTTAGAGGGTTCACCAACGATACAATGGTTGAGGGTGATATTTTGCTCAGTAAGCCAATTTAGCATTTTAGGTGTGCCATTAATCGCCACCGCTTCTTCATCGCCAGTAATTAAAAAGCTCAATGTGCCTTTAAAATTAGGGTTTTCATTAACATAACGAATTGCCGCGACCATAAAGCAAGCAACGCCACCTTTCATATCGGCAGCGCCGCGCCCAAATAGTTTTCCGTCGGCAATATCGCCCGAAAATGGCAAATGCGACCATTGTTTAACATTACCTGTCGGCACAACATCAACATGCCCCGCAAAACATAAATGTGGTTCTCCACTGCCTATCTGCGCATATAAATTATCGGTATCGTCATATCCTACTTCTGAAAATGGCAATTTGGTAATTTCAAACCCAGCAGTTGATAAATGTTTTTCAACAATATCTAGGGCAGGGGTGGCAATAGGTGTAACCGTTTCAGCTTGCACAAGCTCTTGAGTTAATAAAACAGCATCTAGCAAAGCATTGTCCCCTTAGTCGCGTAATAAATCATTGATAGATGTTTTAGCCCGTGTTTGAGCATCAACTTTTTTAACAATAACCGCGCAATAAAGGCTTGGTCCCATTTTTCCGTTCGGCATTTCCTTACCGGGTAAAGCACCGGGAACAACCACACTATAAGGCGGCACAACACCTGTGGTAATTTCACCCGTTGCACGGTCGACAATTTTAGTCGACATGCTTAAATATACACCCATCGAAAGCACCGCGCCTTCGCATACGCGCACACCTTCAACAACTTCGCTGCGTGCGCCAATAAAACAATTGTCTTCAATAATTACAGGGTCTGCTTGTAAGGGTTCTAGCACTCCGCCAATGCCAACGCCGCCCGATAAATGTACATTTTTACCAATTTGCGCGCATGAGCCAACAGTAACCCAAGTGTCGACCATAGTGCCTTCATCGACATAAGCCCCAAGGTTAACAAATGACGGCATTAAAATAGCACCCTTGCCGATAAAGGCAGATTTGCGAACAATAGAACCGGGGACAGCCCTAAAACCAGCTTCACGAAAACGATTTTCGCCCCAGCCTAAAAACTTACTGTCGACTTTGTCCCACCAATGGGCGTTGTCAGGCCCGGCTTCAATAATTTTCATATCATTCAAAACAAACGATAATAAAACCGCCTTTTTAAGCCACTGATTAACCACCCAATCATCGCCATTTTTTTCGGCAACTCTAGCTTCGCCACTATCAAGCATATTAAGCGCGCTATCAACAGCATCGCGCACCTCACCTTTGGTGGTTATGCTATATTCGGCACGGTTTTCAAAGGCATTGTTAATGATATTTTCAAGGCTCATAATTTTAATCCATCTTGAGTAATAATTTAGATGTGAAATTAAGCAATAAACCAACAGTGTCAACACATATATTTTATAATTATAGGTTAAAGCTATGCCCTATGAACAGCCATTTGTCGAACCACATGTTTCGCATTTTAAACATGTGCCATTGCGAACCATTGTAAAGTTACCACATTCGCCACATGGGTCGCCTTCATAGCCTTTTACGCGGGCAATATCTCTCAATTCATCAGTGTTGTTTTTAGGAAGGGTTGCTTCAAGTTGGTTTTCAATTTCTGGCTCAACTATTTTTGCCGTGGCACCGTTATTATTTTGTAAATTTATATTGGCGCTCGATAATACCACTAAACTGGGATCAACTTTTTGTCGTGCAAACCCACGGCTTACAACGCGCCCAGCTTTAAAGTGCTTAGGCTCTTTGCCTTCATCTTCACCGCCGCCCAATTCATCATAACCAATAGAATTGGGTTCAATATGCGCCAAATCATGCCGTCCTAAATAAGATACCGCCAATTCTCTAAATATATAATCTAAAATACTCGTGGCATTTTTAATAGTTTCATTGCCTTGCACTAACCCAGCCGGTTCAAAGCGGGTAAAGGTAAAGGCATCAACAAATTCTTCAAGCGGTACGCCATATTGCATACCCAACGAAATTGCGATGGCAAAATTATTCATTAAGCTTCTAAACGCAGCGCCTTCTTTGTGCATATCAATAAATATCTCACCAATACGCCCATCATCATATTCGCCCGTTCGCAAATAAACTTTATGCCCACCGACCGAAGCTTTTTGTGTATAGCCTTTACGTCTGTTGGGCAGTTTTTCTCGTTTGCGCTGTGCCTCAACTTCAATAATTCGTTCGACAATGCGTTCGGTGACCATGCCAATTTTAGCAGCTTGAGTTTTGTCTTCAAAATCTTCTTCTTCATCATCAAGGTTGCCTAAGACTTGGCTCATAAGTGGTTGGCTAAGTTTAGAGCCATCGCGGTATAAAGCGTTGGCTTTAAGCCCTAATTTCCACGAAAGCATATAGGCTTGTTTGCAATCTTCAATGGTTGCATCATTGGTCATATTAACCGTTTTAGAAATAGCGCCCGATAAAAATGGTTGCGCTGCAGCCATCATTAAAATATGGCTCGATATAGACAGCGAACGTTTGCCAATGCGCCCACATGGGTTCGCACAATCAAAAATTGGCAAATGCTCATCTTTTAAATAAGGCGCATCTTCAACAGTCATTGCACCACAAACATAAAGGTTGGCATCATTAATTTCTCGTTTGTTAAAGCCGAGCGCACGCAACATGTCAAAACTAAAATCATTCAATTCGGCATCACTAAACCCAAGTTTTTGTTTGCAAAAATCTTCGCCAAATGTGTATTTATTAAATACAAATTTAAGTTCAAAAGCACTTTCTAAAGCGTCTTCAAGCAGTTTTATTTGCACGTCGCCAAAGCCTTTTTCTTGCAATGTCGTGTGGTTAATAACCGCTTCGCCTTTAAGTGTTCCATGCCCAACAGCATATTTAATAATTGCCTCAATTTCGGCACTGGGATAACCCAAATTTTCTAAAGTTTCAGGCACTGCGTTGTTTATGATTTTAAAGTAACCACCACCTGCAAGTTTTTTAAATTTAACCAAAGCAAAATCAGGCTCAATTCCAGTGGTTTCACAATCCATCACCAAGCCAATTGTTCCTGTCGGTGCAATTACAGTTGTTTGAGCGTTTCTAAAGCCAAATTTAGCACCCAGTTCATAAGCCAAATCCCAAGCATCACGTGCGGCATTAACCAGCTCATTAGGGCAGTTATTAGCATCGAGCGGCACAGGGTTAATGCTTAACTCTTCATAGCCACCAACATTAGAATAGGCGGCATTTCTATGGTTTCTTATTACCCGCAACATAGGTTCGCGGTTGGCTTCAAATTCATTAAACGCCCCAAGTTCAGATGCCATTTCGGCACTGGTGGCATAAGATGTGCCTGTCATAATAGCGGTAATAGCACCGCATAATGCCCGTCCTTCATCAGAATCGTACGGCAAAGAATTACACATTAAAAGCCCGCCAATATTGGCAAAACCAAGCCCAAGTGTGCGGTAATCATAAGAAAGTTGAGCAATTTCTTTCGATGGAAATTGCGCCATTGTTACAGATATTTCAAGCACAATAGTCCAAAGTCTAACCGCATGTTTAAATTCATCAATTTTAAAACTGCCATCTTCATTTCTAAATTTAAGCAAGTTAATAGAGGCTAAGTTACAGGCTGTATCGTCTAAAAACATATATTCACTGCAAGGGTTAGACGCTCTAATTTCACCTGCAGCAGAACAAGTGTGCCAGTCGTTAATTGTGGTATGATATTGAATACCTGGGTCAGCACAAGCCCATGCGGCATAGCCCACTTTGTCCCATAAATCTTTGGCTTTTATGTTTTTTAATACCGCACCATCACGCCTTGCCTTTAACGCCCAATCGGCATTATTTTCAACCGCTTGTAAAAACTCATCAGTTACGCGAATGCTATTGTTTGAATTTTGCCCCGCAACAGTACGGTAAGCCTCACTATCCCAATCGGTATCATAAGTATCAAATTCAATATCTTTAAAGCCTTGGCGCGCAAACTGTACCACACGACCGATATAATTATCGGGCACTAATGACAAACGCGCCGCTTTAATTTCGCGTTTAAGTGCAGGGTTCTTTTTTGCATCAAAACAGCTGTCGTCAGGTCCTTCACAGTTAACACAGGCCTTCATAATTGCAGTTAAATGCTTTGCTACAATTTTAGAGCCAGTAACAATTGCGGCAACTTTTTCTTCTTCTTTAACTTTCCAGCCAATGTAATCTTCAATATCGGGGTGATCAATATCAATGACCACCATTTTTGCAGCGCGGCGCGTTGTTCCGCCCGACTTTATTGCTCCAGCTGCACGGTCACCAATTTTTAAAAAGCTCATTAGACCAGAAGATTGCCCGCCGCCAGATAATTTTTCGCCTGCTCCGCGTATGTAAGAAAAGTTACTACCAGTGCCAGAGCCATATTTAAATAAGCGCGCTTCCCGCACCCATAAATCCATAATTCCGCCTTCATTGACCAAATCATCACTTACGCTTTGAATAAAACAAGCATGAGGCTGGGGGTGTTCATAAGAGGTTTTACTGCGGGTTAATTCACCGCTTTCATAATCGACATAATAATGCCCTTGGCTCGCGCCATCAATGCCATAAGCCCAATGTAGACCTGTGTTGAACCATTGCGGGCTATTCGGTGCAACCATTTGGTTGGCGAGCATAAAACGCAATTCATCATAAAAACAGCGGGCATCTTCTTCACTTGAAAAATAATTGGCTTTTTGTCCCCAATATGTCCATGTTCCTGCTAAGCGGTCAAAGACTTGTCGTGCGCTGGTTTCTGTTCCGTAGCGTTCATCTTCATTCATTTCTTCTAACGCGTCATGGTCAATAATATGGCGGGATAACCAAACAGGAATTCCATCTTCTACAATAGGGGTAAGTCGGGCAGGAATTCCCGCTTTTCTAAAATACTTTTGCGCAATAATATCGGCTGCCACTTGGCTAAAATTATCGGGAACATCAAAGTTTTTAAGACTAAAAACGACCGATCCATCAGGGTTTTTTATCTCACTCGAAACTTTACGGAAAGCTATATTAGCATAGGGTGACATGCCTTTAATTGTATATTTGCGTTCAATTTTCATTTAATTTACCCATAATTCATAGCATTTCTTACAATATAGCTTTATTATAAAGCAATATTTCAAAAGAAATAACTTAATTTAATTTTCAGAAAATATACCCCATAAAATAAACAGAAGACCTCTATATTTCACAAACTTATATCCACTAAATTATGTGATAAATATTAGCGCACGTCAACACATAGTATAATAAATTTAACCAACCACTATATATGGTATGGTTGTGAAAATAGTTTATATTTTACCTTGCAATTTAAAAACTACATTTAAGCAATAGATTCGTAAGGCAGACAAAGCCTAAACATCATAAATTATTAGGTTTATAAACAAGCAAAATAATATTAAACAAGTAATCCACATGCAAAACATATAATAATTTGAAATCAAGCTAGATGTTTTACAATTTATTATGCTTTTTTGACTAATATAACCATTAATGAGAGCAAAAATTGTAACTTGAGTTGGCAAAATGACAAAACATAACGCGCTATTTATGTCGTTAGATGAGTTGAGTATTTTAATTATAGAAGACAATTTGTCGATGGTTAAAATATATAAAAACATCCTAACTTCTTTCGGAATAAAACAAATCTCCTTTGTAACAAATGTCAATGATGCCAAAGAACTTGTTTTGTCAGAACGCCCAGACCTAGTTATTTGTGACTATATATTAAATGGTAATGATAGATTTAATAATGGTCTAATGTTTTTAAAGTGGATTAGACAAGTAGAAATGGCACCGACATGCTTTACTCCAATTTTAATGGCAACAGGGCACGCTTCTCGACGGATAGTTTTAGAATTTAATAAGTATGGTGCGTCGGCAGTTATTGTAAAACCATTATCTCCCACCATTTTAAAACAAAGGTTAGAAAGCATTCTAATCGATACCCGACCGTATATTGTCGAAGCGGGCAGAGTGTATTTAGAGGGTGTTGCAAAATACACTAAACCCAAAGTTCAAGATAAGTTGGTTTATGACCCCGGTTTTTTAAGTCGCTTGGTAAGGAATAATAACAATAATAATGAGCAAAAAACAAAGAGTTCAAAAGTCAAATTGCAACAAGATGATGACGATATATTCGAAAAACAGCTTAAAACCCAGTTCTTATTTTAGCAAACCAATTTACAGCAAAATATTCCTATTATATTGATTATGCTATGCACCCGTGTAGGTCTTGCGTAGCAAGAAGAACCGCGAGCGAAATAACTATTATAGCCTATATCATTTTATATGGTATAGGCTATAATAATAATGAATCGGCTTAATGACAATAAATGCGAGCTATTAATGAATATTTTATTACAAATTTTCACATGGTGGAATGGACAAACAATCGGTACAAGGTTTTTTACTTGGCGTCAGGGCATAAAAGTTGGCGAAGACGAGCAAGGCAATAAATATTATAAGCAAAGAAAAGGCACAAAACGCTGGGTTACTTATAATGGTTATGTCGAAGCCACTCGTGTTCCCCCTGCATGGCACGCATGGCTTCATTACACGGTCGATACTCCACCTTCAGAGCAAGATTATACACCCAAATCTTGGGAAGTTGAACACCAAGCCAACCTCACTGGTACAACAGGTGCATATCACCCCAAAGGCTCACTTTTAAGCGAAGGTAAGCGCAATAAAGCTTCGGGCGATTATGAAGCATGGTCACCCAATAAATAAAATGCGGACTTATATTTGCCACATAATTTTCCTAAAGAAAGCCACTATGGCAAAATTTATTAAATCTCTTATATTCCTAAGTTTTATGGCATTAACCAGCAATGCAGTTGCTGCGCCAATTAAAAATCAAATCGCTGTGTTCAGTGCGTTAGAAAAAGTTACAGCACTTATAGAAACTATTGAAATTCGCGTTGGAGAAACCAAAAAATTTGGTATTTTTGAAGTCACTCCAAGAGCTTGTTATTCACGCCCAGTAACCGAACGCCCCGAAACTACAGGCTTTATAGAAATAGATGAAGTCCCCACTGACGGGGGAGACAAAACCCGCGTTTTTACAGGTTGGATGTTTGTAAGCAGCCCCGGTTTATACGGTGTAGAACACCCCGTTTACGATATTTGGCTCATTGGTTGTAAAAATGAATAGGTTCTGACTCTAAATTACATCAATAGGCATTTTTTCAAAATCACCAATATTATTGAGCGCAATTTCTAATTGTTTTAAATAATCATCTTTAGGAATTTCAACCACGCCAAATTTTTGCAAATGATCTGTAGTAAATTGTGTATCCAGTAACTTAAACCCACCAATTTGCAATCTTTTTACCAAATGCACAAAAGCAATTTTACTGGCATTGGTTTTGCGCGAAAACATACTTTCACCAAAAAATGCTGCGCCAAGTTGAACACCATACAAGCCGCCAACAAGTTCATTTTCGTCCCAAATCTCGACACTATGGGCTAACCCCATTAAAAACAATTCCGAGTAAAGTCCAATAATTTCATCGTTAATCCAAGTCACTGGCCGTTCAGATGTCGGTTCTGCACAGGCTTTCATAACTTGTAAAAATGCACTATCAACCCGAATTTCAAACGGGCTGTTACGCATAGCTTTGTTTAGAGATTTGGAAACATGCAAGGCTTCGAGTGGCATCACCCCCCGCATTTCAGGCGAGAACCAAAGCAATTCATGAGATGAGGCACTGTCTGCCATCGGGAAATAACCAGCCGCATAAGCCTCGAGCAATCTCTGCGGGTTAAGCGACTCATTATCATTCATATCATTATCTACTTTAAGAAAGTGAACTTTCCATTTCTAAGAATTTTTCTAACCAATGAATATCATAATCACCATTAATAATATCAGTGTTAACGGCAAGTTTTTCAAACAATGGAATGGTGGTTTCAATACCAGGACCTTCGATAACAAATTCTTTAAGTGCGCGTCTGAGGCGCATTAAACATTCATTTCTATTGTTGCCATGAACAATTAGTTTGCCAATTAAACTGTCATAATAAGGCGGAATTGTATAGCCAGAATAAACACCGCTATCAACCCGCACACCTAAGCCACCAGGGGCATGATAATTTTCAATTTTACCGGGGGCGGGGGTAAATGTTTCGGGGTTTTCGGCATTAATTCGGCATTCAATAGCATGCCCATTAAACTTAATATCCGATTGTTTAAAACTTAGCTTAGCACCACTGGCAACTCTTATTTGCTCACGCACCAAATCCAACCCTGTAATAGCTTCAGTAATTGGGTGTTCAACTTGCAAACGAGTATTCATTTCAATAAAATAAAACTCGCCATCTTCAAACAAAAATTCAATAGTTCCTGCACCCAAATAATTTAGGTTAGACATAGCTTTAGCAACAACTTTACCAATTTTTGCTCGTTGGTCGTCATTTAAAGCAGGTGAACGGGCTTCTTCCCAAACTTTTTGGTGGCGGCGTTGTAACGAGCAATCACGTTCGCCCAAATGCACAGCATTGCCAAACTTATCACCCATAACCTGAATTTCAATATGCCGAGGCTTGCTTAAAAACTTTTCCATATACATAGCGTCATCGCCAAATGCGGCTTTAGATTCCGCCCGTGCGAACGCTAAGGCAGGAATAAGATCTTCTTTGGTCTTCGCCACTTTCATGCCACGACCACCGCCGCCAGCAGCGGCCTTAACAATTACAGGATACCCAATTTCATCGGCAATTTTAAGCGCTTCTTGATTGCTTTTTAAAGCCCCTTCAGACCCAGGAACGCAAGGGATACCAAGCGCTTTAACTGTAGCTTTTGCCTGAATTTTATCACCCATCATGCGAATATGTTCAGCAGTTGGTCCTACAAAGGTAATGCCATGTTCTTCTAAAATTTCGGCAAATCGGGCATTTTCCGATAGAAAGCCATAACCGGGGTGAACCGCATCAGCACCTGTAATTTCACAGGCCGATAGAATGGCAGGAATATTCAAATAACTTTGCGCTGCTTGTGGTGGCCCAATGCAAACACTTTCGTCGGCAAGCCGAACATGCATAGCATCTTCATCGGCTGTTGAATGCACAGCCACAGTTCTAATACCCATTTCACTGCAGGCTCTTAAAATGCGTAAAGCAATTTCGCCTCTATTGGCAATTAGTAGTTTCTTAATCATATCAACCCAATCTATTCAATAACAACCAAAGCTTGCCCAAATTCAATAGGGTCTTCATTGCCAATTAAAATTGCAATCACCTTACCAGCATTTGGTGCAGAAATATTATTCATAGTTTTCATTGCTTCAACAATTAGCAAAGTCTGCCCTTTTTGCACACTGTCACCAACTTGTATGAAATTAGGAGCACCAGGGTCAGCGGACAAATAAGCAGTTCCAACCATTGGCGATTTAACTGCTCCAGCATGGTCAGCTAAGTCTGTGCTAACATCAGGAGTAGTTTCAGCAACTGCATGTGCCGCCGCAACAGGAGCAACAGCCATAGGCGGTGCAAGCATAGCACCAGCCGCAGGTGCATTATTATAATTAACGGTCGAAGGACAAGGCGGGTTTTTTATAAGACGAATTTTAAAATCCTCGCATTTGACTTCGATTTCATTCAATTCGCCATCATTTAAGATACCAGCCAACTTTTCAACAAACTCTGCATCTAGTTTTTGATTATCATCCATCTTCTATTCCTCTTTTAACATTATATTCTAATAGTAAAGCCTACAATAATTACTATTGCAAGCCCATAGTGGTCTTTTTTATGTCTATCCGCGCTTGGTCAATAATGGGCTTAATATCTACCAAACCATGAAATAATTTTCCATTGATAATAAATGCAGGCGTACCATTAATTCCCAACACTCTCGCCAATTCCATAGACTTCCCAATTGCAATATCAATATACTGCTTATCTATTTCCAATTTTAATTGCTCAATATCCAACCCAACATTTTCAGCATGATTAAATATAGCCTCTTCGGTTAATGTTCCTTGTTGGCTAATTAATGCTTTATGCAATTCCCAATATTTACCTTGTTTTTTAGCGGCTAATGCTGCGCGCGAGGCGAGTACAGAGCTTGGTCCTAATATAGGAAATTCATACATAACGGTTTTTATATTTTTATCAGTTTTTAAAATATTTTCAATATCAACAAAGGCACGTTTGCAAAAGGGGCAGTTAAAATCCACAAATTCTACAAGCGTAACATCACCATTAGGGTTGCCGCCAATATACATGGTTTCGGGGTTTTCAATCAAATCTATATTCGTATCAATTATAAGCTGAACCTGTTCTTCGGCTTGTTTTTTTCGCTTATCTTGCAATGCAAGGACAGCTCTTTCTATAATTTCGGGGTTGGTTAGTAAATATTCTTCAAACAGTTTAAACATATCATCTTTAGTGTGTTTATCCGCCCAAGCAAGATTAGCCGCTGATGAAAAAACTACAATCAAAATAATTTTTAAAAATTTCATAACCATTATAATACACTCGCCCTAATTGCTGCTAAATACCCCTCGGCACCTAAGCCACATATAACAGCTTTAGCAATAGCAGATATATAAGAATGATGCCGAAATTCTTCCCGCGCATGTATATTCGACAAATGCACTTCGTAAATTGGCAAATTAACCGCTTTAAGCGCATCTAATATCGCCACACTTGTGTGGGTAAATGCTGCGGCATTAATTACAATTGCAGCATGTTTGTCTTGATGTGCCTTTTGAATATAATCGACAATCTCACCCTCATGGTTAGATTGATAAAAAGCAATATCCACCCCAAGTTTTTTAGCTTCTTCTAAACATTTAGTCTCGATATCCTTGAGTGTTAGTGAACCATAAATTTCAGGTTCACGCGTCCCTAGCATGTTCAAATTTGGACCATTAATAATCGAAATTTTCAAAACTAATCTTCCTTAGCATTATTGAACTTGGTTAATTCTAATCTCGGCAATTCTTGCGCGTAAATTTTCAATTCCTTGCGCTCCTAAATATAAGTCATTGCCAATAATATAAGCTGGTGTGCCAGAAATTCCTAATATTTCAGCAACATTTAAAGAGTTTTCGATAGCTTTATCAACTTCAGGCTCATCCATGTCCTTTTTCAGTTGAGCAATATTCAAGCCAACCTCTTCAGCAATTCTAAAAATAGATTCATCATCTAAGGATTCAGGATGTGCCATAAAAGCTGAATGTAACGATAGATATTTATTTTGCTGAGCTGCTGCTAAAGCTGCTTTTGCCGCAGTGTATGATGATTGTTCGCGCATTGGCGCTTCATAAAATACAATTTTAAGTTTTTTATCATTTTCTAATAAATAAAGCAGGTCGGCAAATGCCCTTTTTGACCATTCGGCATTATAATCGAAAAACACAACCAATGTAACATCAGCATCACTATTACCAGTAATGAATAACCCACTAGGGTTTTCAATAATTTTTTTCTGACTGGCAATAATGTCTTTAATCTCAGCAGCGCGTTTTAATTCATTTTTTTGCTCTAAAGCAATAAGCGCTTCACGGATGATTTCAGGGTTTTCAAGGAAAAATTTTTGAAAAATTTGAATAATTTCTTTTTTTTCATCACCAGTAAATTGTTCGGTTATATGATTATTAGCAAAGGCTTGGTTAACATTGGCGTAAACCAAAATAAAGCCGACAAAAATAGCAAAAAATGCTTTTATTGTTTTTTTGCGAATAAATCGTATCATTAATTCCTCCTAGGAATATTGTATTATGCTTTGAATATAATGTTAAAATCAAGCAATATAATATTAAATGTCCGTTATTAACTTCTACTAAAACGCTTCGACCACCATCCTTGTTTTGCGGGCTCAGCGGGTTTAGTGCTTATATCTTCATTTTTCACTTCGGTTTCAGTCGTTTTAACTTTAGGCGGAACCTTAGTCTTAACAACCTTAGGCTTTATAGTGTCTTTTTTCTCAGCCTTTGGTTTATCCGAAATGGGCTTTGTGCTTTTTTCTTTTGCAACCTCGGGTTTATTGTCAACAATTTCAGCCTTAACAGGTTTGCTTTTATCATTAGCAGTTTTTTCAGTCCTGGGGTTTTTTCGCCTTGGTCTGCGTTTATTATCCCGAGTTGTCTTTTCTTTAGCCGTAATTTCTTTAGCCGTAATTTCTTTAGTCGTTTCTTCATCAGTTACGGAGGTTTCTAAAGAATCATCACTGCCATATTCACTTTCAAGTCGAATTGCACTCGAATTGCGCTTAGGAATTTCTAAATTAGATGTCTCAATACGGTAACTCACCCCTTCAAGGTGTGGGTCAACTTCAATATTCACCCGTGCATTATATCTTTCTTCAATTTCAAATAACTGATGTCGTTTGTTATTAAGCAAAAACATTGTAATATTAAGTGGTGCAAATATGTTTAACGAAAGTGCAGAACCCAGAATAAGTTGATGTTCAATTGCATTTAAAATATGCAAAGCCATTGAAGAGTTTGAACGAATTAACCCCGTTCCGTGACAATGAGGGCACATGTCGGTGCTGCCTTCAAGCAAGCTTGCACGCAAGCGTTGACGTGACATTTCAAGCAAACCAAAATGGCTAATTCGCCCAACCTGAATACGCGCTCTGTCCGATGCCAAACAGTCTTTTATTCTCTTCTCAACGGCTCTATTGTTACGGTTTTCTTCCATATCAATAAAGTCAATAACCACAAGTCCAGCTAAGTCGCGCAATCTTAATTGCCGTGCAATTTCTTCTGCCGCTTCTAGGTTTGTATTTACTGCCGTATTTTCAATACTGTTTTCTTTAGTTGATTTTCCAGAGTTAATATCAATAGAAACCAAAGCCTCGGTTTGGTTAATAACCAAATAGCCGCCAGATTTTAATGTAACATTAGGGCTGTAAATATTGTCTAATTGTTGTTCAATATTATGACGAATAAAAATAGGCTGAGCATCTTTATATTGGTGTACTTTACGCGCATGGCTTGGCATTAACATTTGCATAAACGCCTTAGCTTCTTTATATGCTTTTTCGCCCGAAACAAAAACATTCTCAATATCGCTATCATATAAATCACGAATAGAACGTTTAATTAAATTGCCTTCTTCATAGACCAAATGCGGCGCTACAGAACGCAATGTTAAATTGCGTACATTTTCCCAAAGTCGAATTAAATACTCATAATCTCGTTTAATATCATCCTTTGTACGGTTCGCCCCTGCGGTGCGCACAATTAAGCCCATGCCTGCACCAATTACCAAACTTTCGGCAACTTCTTTTAGTCGCTTGCGGTCAGCAGCGCTGGTAATCTTGCGGCTAATCCCGCCACCTTTAGCGGTGTTGGGCATTAAAACACAATAACGCCCCGCTAAAGACAAATAAGTCGTTAAGGCAGCGCCTTTGTTGCCGCGTTCTTCTTTAACCACTTGCACCAAAATAATTTGACGTTTTTTAATAACTTGCTGAATTTCATAGCGTTTGCGCAAACGGCTGGTTTTGCGTTTGGCAGGGGCAATGGGCGCTTCAGGCTCGTCAGCATCTTGGGTGTCAATAAGTTCTACATCATTAGATTTGGCGTTCGTATTATCATTTTGGTCGAATATAGAAACTACACCCGATTCATTTTTTACTTCGGACGATTTAACACTGTCAACCAAACCAGTTGCTTCAGCCTGAACTTGATTAGTGGCTTGATTTTTTTCGTGCTTTTCAAATGGTGTATCTTCATTTAATGCTGTTATGTATGGCGGTAAAGATGTATAAACTCCGCGCAAAACACGGTTGCCCATGCGGTAACCACGCCCACGTCCGCGCCCTCTATAACCCCGCCCACGGCGGCGATTATTAGGGCGTTCAGAATTTGCAACTTCAGCAACTTCTTCTGGTTTTTCAGTAGGTTCAGAAGGTGTTTCTGTTGCAGGTAAAGATGTAAAAATACCGCGTGCAGGGCGGCGGGTAAATCGGGTGTTATTGCGTCGCCCATTACGCCTACGGTTGTTCGAACGCCCGCGTTTATTTTCGCCTTCGCCTTCGCCTCCATCTTCACTTTTTTCTGCAATGCTATTTTCTTTTAGCTCATCATCTCTGTTGGCTTCTGCAGCAATTTCAGCTTCTTCTTTTAGCAAAGCCGCACGGTCAGCCGCAGGTATTTGATAATAATCGGGGTGAATTTCGCTAAACGCTAAAAACCCATGTCTATTGCCGCCAAAATCTACAAATGCAGCTTGTAGCGAAGGTTCAACACGCGTTATTTTTGCTAAATAGATATTGCCCTTAAGCTGCCGTCTATGGGCCGCCTCAAAGTCAAATTCTTCAATTTTATTTCCTTTGATAACAACAACACGAGTTTCTTCCTCGTGTGTTGCATCAATAAGCATTTTATTGTCTGCCATAAATCTCTCACAGTCAAATAACATGCAAGCGCAAAGCGAATTGCTCCCAATTTAACAGCAAGTTTAACAGCTGATTTGGGTTCATTTTGTGGCATGTTAGTCGAATAAATTAGTTGGTACGAATTGGTTTTCGCATGGTAAAAAGGCGTAGATATGCGGCGCATACCCAGCGAATAGAAATCACCCGTCAATGACAGGAAAAAACGTTTATTGGAACGGCTTTCTAGGCAGTGCAAAATAGCAAAAATTGCTAAAACACATAATCCTATCAAAAACAAATGGGTAAAAACCATTTTCATTCCATTCTTTAAAGCCAAATAGTTTTGGCGGTAACTATAAAAACGGGTTATATATTTTGCCGCATGCAAAAAAACCAATTTTTTATTTTGATGAATGCTTGCAATATATTCGCAAAGACCCATCTAAAAATCGCTATACATACTTGAAACTATTAGTAAACCTAAACAATTCCAAGCCTAAATTCAATGTGCAATTCATTATTATTTATAAACACATGATTAGTCTTTATTAGTTGAATTTAAAAAATTAATCAATTAAAAAAATATTTTATATAAGATGAGATACTGTTCGTAATTATAAAACTTAAAACTAAGACTGTAAACCGATGATAATTGCAAAAAAATTAGTATATATGCTTTTATCTATAATTTTATTCTATAGCCATTCAGTTTTTGCAAACGAGGTTTACGACATTCGCCTATCAGGCGGAGCCGAAAAAACCCGTATAGTAATAGAGCTTAGTGAACAAGTTGCGTTTAAAGTTTATGACATACCCGAACCAGACCGATTAATTATAGATTTCGATGCTGTCGACTTTAATTTACCAACTCAAATAGGCACAAAGTCTTATGGCTTAATAAAAGAGTTTAGATACGGAAATTTTTCGTTAGAGCAATCTCGTATTGTGTTTGATGTGACAGAAAAAATAGAAGTGGTTGCAGCATTTATTGTTCCCAAAAAAACCACTAAAGGCGCTCTTTTGGTGGTTGATATTATAAAATCGCGCTCAAATGACAGTGTAATTGCTGCAACAAAGCAGCCTCCCTCTACAATTGACGATATTTTAAACCCCAACAATCAAATAGACAATTTAGATTTCCAACCCAATATTCCCTCGATTGAAGAGTTGCTAAAAATAGTAGGTTTAGCCGAAACAAGAACGGCAGATGCAAATAATAACCAATCAAGCCTGGGTCAATCAAACATCGCTGAACCAAGAATTGAGCACCCCAAACCCGATATTTCAACACCAATTAAAATAACTGCACGTGTCAGCAAACCAATAAAGCCCCCTGCCAACATGTATCAGCTTATCCTTGCCGCAAGAAAAAATGCACAAGCTCAGACAGATGTTCAAACAAAAGGCGCAGTTACTAGCCACCGAAAACCTGTTATTGTAATTGATGCAGGCCATGGTGGTATTGATGGCGGCACAGTGAGTAAGCGCGGCACAGTCGAAAAGGGAATAGTTTTATCAGTAGCAAAAAAATTACAAAAGCAACTCAACGCCACAGGTAAATTCAAAGTCTACCTAACTCGCAAAGGTGATTATTATATAAAATTACGCGACAGAGTAGAAATAGCGCGCAAAGTAAAAGCCGATTTGTTCATTTCTTTGCATGCCGATTCGGTCGCTCGCGGTTCATCTTCAGTCCGCGGTGCTACAGTTTATACATTGTCCGAAAAGGCATCGGATAAAGAGGCTGCTGCCTTTGCCAGAAAAGAAAACCGTTCAGATGTTTTGGCAGGCATACAGTTTAAAAACGAATCCAAAATCGTTGCTTCAATATTAATTGATTTGGCACAACGTGATTCAAAAACCAAATCAGTTATATTTGCAAATATTGCGGTTGAGCAAATGCGTGGCAATGTTCGCGTATTTAAAAAGCCATTAAAGTTTGCAGGTTTTAGAGTTTTAAAAGCTCCTGACGTTCCCTCTGTACTCGTTGAACTGGGATATTTATCCAATGTTTACGACGAAAAAAATCTAAAGTCGGGTGCCTGGCAAGATAAAATGGCATCTATCTTACAACGTTCAATAAGCCAATATTTTAAAAATCGTCCACTTTTTTAATAATAACTTTTTTAAAACGCATTTTTGCCTAGCCAATGACACAATTTCTATCTATTTTGGGTTTAAATGATTAATAGAAATATATTGATTCGTCTTAATTTCAATATAAATATTCAAGCTTTAAAAGATAATAGGTTCATATGCTCTGGCGTATAGTAAGTGGTTTTTTCGCAATAATGTTTTCATTCTTAATTGTTGGTATTGCCATAGCGGCATATATCATTTGGGATGCAAGCAAAGGTCTACCCGACCATAAAAGCCTGCAATCTTACGAGCCCAATGTTATGAGCCGTATGCACGCCGCAAATGGGCAATTGCTTGCCGAATATGCCGAACAACGTCGCCTTTACATTCCTTACGAAGCCATTCCAAGGCGCACTATAGAGGCGTTCATTTCGGCTGAAGACAAAAACTTTTTTGAACACCCAGGCATAGATGGTCTCGCATTTGCCCGTGCCATGTTGACAAATTTACGCAATATTGGCGAGGGTAAGCGAATGATTGGCGCTTCAACCATCACTCAACAAGTTGCAAAAAACTTCTTACTTACCAATGAATATAGCTATACCCGCAAAATAAGAGAGGGCTTAATAAGCTTGCGTATTGAATCGACCTATAGCAAAGGTAAAATTATAGAACTTTATCTTAATGAAATTAATTTAGGTCTACGTTCATTTGGTGTGGCTGCGGCCTCACTTAATTATTTTGGTAAAACGCTCGATAAAATTTCTATTTCGCAAACCGCTTATCTCGCGGCATTGCCCAAAGCTCCTAATAATTATCACCCATTTAAAAATACCGAACGGGCTATTGCTCGCCGCAATTGGGTGCTAGGCCGTATGTTCCAAAACGGCTACATAACGCGTGAAGAGATGATTACAGGGCAAGGCGAGCCACTAAACGTATCTCCCAGACCTTTCGGAGCGCGTATTTTTGCAGCGGAATATTTTGCCGAAGATGCAAGGCGAAAAGTTGTTGATCTTTATGGCTCAAAAAAACTATTGCGCGGTGGGCTGTCAATAAGAACGACATTAGACCCCGTTATGCAAGCCCAAGCCCGCGATAGTCTCGTTAAAGGCATGGTTGATTATGACCGTCGACGCGGCGGTTGGCGCGGTGCTGTTACCAGCATTGTAATGTCCGAAAATTGGGCAGAAGATTTGGTAAAAATTAAACGTCCAAACGACATAAAACCATGGCGGTTGGCCGTTGTTTTATCTGTCGATAATAAATCGGCAAAAGTAGGGTTGCGCCCTAACCTTGATAAAAGCGGGCAAATTAATGCTTTGCGTGAAACTGGCAATATCCCATATTCTGAAGTAAAGTGGGCAAGGAAATCACTAAAAAAGGGTGTTGGTCGGCAACCAAGAACAGTCGCAGAAGTTTTAAAAATAGGCGACGTTATTTATGTTGAACCCACAAATACTGGCGAAAACTTTAGGCTCATGCAAATACCCGAAGTCTCAGGTGGTATTGTGGTTATGGACCCGCATACAGGTCGTGTCCATGCTTTAGTGGGTGGTTTTTCTTACGAAATGAGCCAGTTTAACCGTGCTTCTCAAGCCAAGCGGCAGCCGGGCTCATCATTTAAGCCCTTTGTTTATGCGCTGGCTTTAGAACAAGGATACACCCCCTCATCTTTGATACTCGACGCACCTTTTGAAAAAAAAATTAAAGGCCAAAATAAAATTTGGAAGCCGCAAAATTACAGTAAAAACTTCTATGGCCCTTCTACACTTAGGGTCGGTATAGAGCGCTCTCGTAATGTTATGACCGTTCGTTTGGCAGAAGATGTCGGTATGAAAAACATATCAAAGTTCGCAGCCGATTTTGGTGTCTACGATAATCTCTCCCCATTTTTATCTATGTCATTAGGCGCAGGTGAAACTACAGTTTTAAGAATGGTTACAGGCTATAGTATTTTAGCCAATGGCGGCAAAAAAGTTACTCCAACGTTAATTGACCGTATTCAAGACCGTTATGGGCGTACAATATATAGGCATGATACCAGAGAATGCACAAGTTGTGTTGCCGAAGAATGGTCAGGGCAAGATGCTCCAAAACTTGTCGATAATCGTAAGCAAGTTATTTCTGCTACATCTGCTTATCAAATCACAAGCTTTATGGAAGGTGTTGTTCAACGTGGCACAGCGCCAATTATTAAACAATTGGGCAAACCCGTTGCTGGCAAAACAGGTACAACCAACAGCAATAAAGATGCGTGGTTTGTCGGTTATACGCCCGATTTAGTGGTTGGCGTTTATTTGGGCTTTGATATTCCAAGAAGTATGGGCGACAAGCAAACAGGTGGCAAACTTGCCGCTCCAATATTTTTAGATTTTATGAAAAAAGCTCTAAAGAATACCGCAGCAATTCCATTCCGAGTTCCCAATGGGTTAGATTTTTATCGCATTAATAGCAAAACTGGTGTTGCCGCTATGCCGGGGGACGAGAGCATTATTACCGAAGCCTTTAAAAGTGGCACAGAACCACCAGAAGAAGCCCTTATATTTTTGGATACAATTGATGGTGATGAGTTTCTTGATGGAACGATAGACTTTTTTAACTTCGAGAATGACGGTGGGCGTATTATCCTAGACATTAATCAGAATAACCAATTATTAGATGATTTAGATTTATCACTTGATAGTGATGATGGCACTATATTTTAGAGCTTACTTTAAGGGTAGAAAATGCGCGCCGAAACTTTAACAATAATAGATGAAATAAAGCAGTCAATCAGCCTGCTAAGGAGGCATCTTTAACTGGGATGTTGCCAGCAGAAGGCTCGATGAGCTTAACGCCATGTCCGAAGAGCCAACATTTTGGGATAACCCTCAAAACGCTCAAACCATTATGCGTGAACGCCAAGGTTTAGAAGATAGCTTCAAACAAATCACCACTTACGAAACCGCGATAAGTGATGGCATAGAAATGATAGAGCTTGCCGAGTTAGAAGACGATAATGAAATGATAGCCGAAATAGAGGGCAATCTTAAAACCACCCATGTATCTGCCTCTAAAGCTCAACTCGATACACTATTGTCAGGCGAAGTTGATAGCAATAACACCTATTTAGAAATTCATGCAGGAGCAGGCGGCACAGAAAGTTGCGATTGGGCATCTATGTTGTTTCGTATGTATGTCCGCTGGGCAGAAAAACAGGGCTATAAAGTCGATACAATAGAGTATCAAGCAGGCGATGAGGCGGGTATAAAGTCGGTCACTATTCATATAAAAGGTTTAAATGCGCATGGTTGGTTAAAAACCGAATCTGGGGTGCATCGTTTGGTGCGCATTTCCCCGTTCGATTCTAACGCCAAACGCCATACAAGTTTTTCATCGGTTTGGGTTTACCCCGAAATTGACGACAGCATAGACATAGACGTGCAAGATAAAGATGTGCGGATAGACACTTACCGCGCCAGTGGGGCAGGCGGGCAGCATGTTAATAAAACCGACAGTGCCGTGCGTATTACTCACCTAGAAACCAACATAGTTGTACAATGCCAAAATGACCGTTCACAACATAAAAACCGCGCGACGGCATGGAAAATGCTGCGTGCTAGATTATATGAGCATGAACTAAAAATCCGCCAAGCCGAAGCCGATGAAACCGAAGCCTCAAAAACCGAAATAGGCTGGGGTCATCAAATAAGGTCATATGTTTTACAGCCCTATCAATTGGTAAAAGATCAACGCACAGGCGCCGAATCCACCAATCCAAGCGCAGTGTTAGATGGTGATATAAACCTATTCCTAGAAGCATCTCTAGCCAGCAAAATTAGTAATGAAGAATGAATTGTTCAAATTTAACAGGCTCAGCATAATTGAATATAAACTCAAAATTATGAACTAAATTTACTATTCAACATAAAAGACAATATAATAGCCATTAATACCAAAATATTGAATTGCTGAATGTAATATGGCGACCATGTAAATAATTTTAATATTAAAAGAAAAACTAAAAAAAATATAGAAAAACATTTAATATAACCCATAAAGCCATAGCATCTTTAGCCAATAAATTTAAGATAGGTTATTTTAATATCTTTATGTTGACCACAATTGTCAATACGCTCATCTATGACCGTAAAACCAATTTTTTTTAATATATGAATTGAGGCAATGTTTGTGCTAATGGCGCTTGAATATATGGTTTTAATGCCCGCTTTAAAAGTAGCGTTAACAAGCGCTTGGGCGGCTTCTGTGGCATAACCTTTGCCAAAAAATACCTCACCCAACCAATAATTAAGGTCTAAGCCTTTTTCTTCTGAACGAAAACCAATTACGCCAATAAATTCACCCAATTTGGTAGTAATTGCATAAGCATGTTCTTCATTGCACCGTGCAGAGTTTAAAATAAAATCAACAGCATGTTGTTTTTTATAAGGGTAAGGAAGCTGCGCTAACATTTTATGTAGGGATTTGTTATTTGCCAATTGCTGTAATTTTTGCGCATCTTCTAAAATAGGAGCGCGTAATATTAAACGCTCTGTTGTTATGCAATTGGCGAGTTTATTTTCAAATCCGTTCATATCAACTTATTTTATTATTCTAAAATATATTTATTTTTCCAAAGTAACATCGCTTTTATTGGCTTCAGCCAATGGCTTTATTACGGCAGTTTTAGGGGCGGCTTTTTTAGTGGCAACTGGTTCTGCTAAAGGGTTGTCAGAGCGTTTGCAACTGCCTTCAAATTGCGCGCCAGATTCGATAGACAACGTCTCATGGAGAATTTCGCCATTTAAAATACAATCCGAAGCCAATAAAATATTAATCCCGCGCACAATGCCGTTTACTTTACCATGAATTATCAATTCTTCAGAAACCAGCTCACCAGTAATAGTGGCGTTATTTTTGATTGTAATTTTTCGTGCTCGAACTTCACCTTCAATGGTGCCTTCGATAATAATTTCACCGTTAGAGATAATAGTACCAGTAACCAAAATATCATTGGCAATAAATGTTATATTACTATTAATTGCGGGTTTAATATTATCGGTTTTAGGCGGCGTCGGTTGAGGGATAGTTACCTCTTTACGTTTTGGCGGCAAGGGGGCTATGCTTGCAGGCTTACGCATTTGCGGTGGTGCAACAGGTGCAGGTGCGTTATTGCCTTGTGTATTATTAGTCGGACCATTTTTTTTGTTAAACATGCCTTACTCCAAATATTTATTCACATATACAACTATGTTATATAGAATATAATTTTTATCAGAATTAGAGTCAATCTATTTGCAATAAAATCAATTCTAATTGCCTAAACCCTGTATCATTGCATCAATTTTAGCGCCCTCATCGACCTCAATTGTCTTTTGCTTTATCTTACCGTGCAGCTGAGCGGTCGACTTGACTTGAATATGTTTGGTAATAACTTCGCCATCAAATTGCCCTGATATTATCGACAAGTCAGATGTAATGGTGCCGACGCATGTGGCTTTTTCGTCTATGTGGACAGTTTTAGCCGTTAAATCTCCTTCAACCATGCCAGAAACATGAATCTTAGAGTGCGAAACAATACTGCCTTTAATTTTCGTATGCGCATTAATAAATGTAATTTTCCCTTGTAAGTTACCAACATTAATGGGTTGCCGAATACTTGTATGTATTTTGTTCATTTTGTTCAAATTGCACCTGTAAAAGTCGTAAAGTTAAAGCTATAAAACGGTTTAAGTTTTAGAACACCAGTGGTTAAATATGTGTTGTTATTGTTGATTTTAGAATTTATGCCCAAACTTATTTATATAGTTTTCAGCCTATTTAATACAATTTCTACATGCGACTTTACTCTAACTTTTCTCCAAATGTCAACTATTTTTCCGTTTTCATCGAGTAAAAAAGTAGAACGTACAATGCCCATATATTCTTTACCATAATTCTTTTTTAACTGCCAAACATCATAAGCCGTTAAAATATCATGGTTTTCATTAGACGCTAAAATAATTTTCAAATCATGTTTTTCTCTAAAGTTACTATGTCTTCTAATACTATCTGCTGATATACCAACAATTTCACAATTATAAAGCTTAAATTCATCTAACATGATGGAAAATTCTTTAGCCTCTGTTGTACACCCAGGTGTATTGTCTTTAGGGTAAAAAAACAAAACAAGATTTTTGCCCTTAAACTGACTAAGCGATATATCGCCCACGCTATCAGTAGGCAAAGTAAAATCTGGTGCAGTATCCCCAATTTCTAACATTAAACAGCCTTAATCAATATGTGTTTTTTCTTGCCCAAAGATAGCTTAATAACCCCTTGCGCGTTTAAATTATCAGGGTTTAAAATTAATCTTTCATCGCCAACTTGTTTGTCATTCAACTTAACAGCTCCGCCTTTAATATGCCGTCTTGCTTCACCATTAGAACTTGCAAAACCTGCTTTAACTAAAGCCGATAATAACCCAATTCCGTTTTCAAGTTCTTGGCGTTCAACTTCAATAGTTGGTAAGTTGGCGCTCAAACCGCCAGTTTCAAATGTTACCCGAGCGGTTTCGGCAGCCTTTAAAGCCGCATCTTCACCGCGGGCTAGTTTGGTCACCTCGGTTGCTAAAAGTTTTTTAACGTCATTAAGTTCAGCACCTTGCGCTTTTTCAAGTTTAGATATTTCATCAAGCGGCAATTCAGTAAACATGCGTAAAAATTTACCAACATCGGCATCTTCAGTGTTGCGCCAATATTGCCAAAAATCATAATTCGAATATTTTTCTTCATTCAACCAAACCGCATTGCCTTCAGATTTACCCATTTTTTGCCCCGATGCTGTTTCCAACAAAGGTGTGGTCAATCCAAGAACTTCTTTACCATCGACACGGCGGGTCAGTTCAATGCCGTTAATAATGTTACCCCATTGGTCAGAACCACCAATTTGTAAATCACAATTGTAACGGCGGTTTAATTCCAAAAAGTCATAGCCTTGTAAAATCATATAATTAAATTCTAAAAAACTTAAACTTTGTTCTCTATCCATGCGCAACTTAACACTGTCGAATGACAACATGCGGTTAATCGAAAAATGCACGCCATAATCGCGTAAAAATTCCATGTAATTCAGCTCACAAAGCCAATCGGCATTATTCACCATAATGGCTTTATTGTCGCCAAACTCTAAATAATTCGCAAAAATAGACTTTATGCCCAATAGGTTTTTATTAATATCCTCGACAGTCAGCATCTTACGCGCGCTGTCTTTAAACGAAGGGTCACCCACCATAGATGTGCCACCGCCCATTAAAACAACGGGTCGATGCCCTGTTTTTTGCATAATGCGCAATACCATAATCATGGTTAAAGAACCAACATGCAAACTGTCAGCAGTTCCGTCAAAGCCAATATAGCCAATAACTGTACCCGCTAAGGCGCGTTTATCGAGTTCTTCGGGTTTGGTAATTTGCTTAATAAACCCGCGCTCTTCAAGCGTAATAAGCAGTTCCGATTTAAATTTTGACATTTTTAACCACCTAAATTTTTATTTATCGTCAGTGGTGCGCAATCGGAAGTCAATATAACCACCGACATTATCAATAAGCTCTTCGATATGCCCATCAAAAAAGTGGTTAGCACCTTCAATAACTTTATGCGCAACATTAATTCCCTTTTGGGTTTTAAGTTTTTCTACAAGCTTAAACACACTGCTATCAGGCGCAACGCGGTCATCATCGCCATTAATTATTAAACCCGATGAAGGGCAGGGCGCTAAAAAGCTGAAATCATAAAGGTTGGCTTGCGGGGCAACCGATACAAAGCCACCAACTTCAGGGCGGCGCATTAACAATTGCATACCAATCCACGCGCCAAACGAAAAGCCCGCAATCCAGCTTGTTGAGCTGTCGGGGTTTTGTATTTGTAGCCAATCTAGTGCTGCTGCAGCATCTGAAAGTTCGCCAAAACCATCATCAAAATTTCCTTTAGAGCGTCCAACGCCTCTAAAGTTAAACCGCAAAACCGAAAACCCACGTTCTTTAAACGCATAAAATAGCTGGTAAACAACTTGGTTGTTCATCGTGCCGCCAAATTGCGGGTGGGGGTGTAAGATAATCGCCACAGGCGCATTGGGTGCGGGGTTGTGGTGATAACGTCCTTCTAAACGTCCAGATGGTCCATTAAATACGACTTCAGGCATTTATTCACTCTTAAATGTTGATGAAAATTCACTATTAAAAAATATTACCAAATAAAAGATTTTATACTTGACCTTTTTAGTTGGATTTATTAAATCTCTTTATAGATTAGAAACTTTCTATTTTAAATGTAATTGCTACATTGCTTGTTTAGACAATTTGCGACCCCAATTGCAAGAAAAAAGATGATAAACCAATGAAATTAAGCACACGCGGGCAATATGCGGTCATGGCAATGGTTGACCTCGCAAAGCATAACAATGAAAATCAACCAACAAAACTTTCGGCTATTGCCGTTAGACAAGATATTTCTTTGGCTTATTTAGAACAGTTATTTGGCAAACTACGCCGTGCTGAGCTTATAAAAAGTGTGCGCGGAGTAAATGGCGGTTATTATCTTGCCGGTCCTGCAGCAAATATCAAACTGTCGCAAATTATCAACGCTGCGGATGAAGAAATTAACATCACCCGTTGCAAAAGCCCCGAAGGTTTAGGATGCATTAAAAGTGGTCTTTGCCAAACTCACCATTTATGGAAGGCTTTAACCGAGCATATTGAAGGTTTTTTACAAAACGTAACTTTAAACGATTTATTAGAAAAAAAATCACTTAAAAACCTTTATAAGTTACAAGAAAAGGGATCAGTTTAGTGAAACCTCCACGTATTTATTTAGATTATGGTGCGACAGCCCCAATAAGAGCTTCTGCCAAACAAGCCGCGCTAAACGCTATGGAAATAGGCGGCAACGCGTCCTCCATCCACCAAGAAGGTCGCAAAGCGCGCGGTCTTATCGAAACCGCACGTGAACATGTTGCAAAATTAATTAATGCCTCACCCCAAGAAATTATTTTTACATCAGGCGGAACAGAATCTAATAATCAAGTTTTAACAAGCGACTTGGGCGCGCTAGGCAAACAACAACCACACGCCGCTATGCTAATGAGTGCCATCGAACATTCGTCTTTAATCAAAGCTCAGTCTTTAAGTAAGCGTCCAATAGAGCTAATAGAAGTTGATGAGAATGGTGTAATAAATTTAAATCACTTAGAAACATTATTAAAGTCGTGGCAAAAAAAGTCAGATTTGCCAGTCCTAGTTTCTGTAATGTTAGCCAATAATGAAACAGGTGTTATTCAACCTCTTGATAAGATTGCTAACTTAGTTCGCAATTATAAAGGTTATACTCATGTTGATGCCGTGCAAGCTTTAGGCAAAATAACCCTAGATTTTAGCACAATGAATATAGATTTAATGAGTGTATCTGGGCATAAAATAGGCGGCATGTTAGGGGCGGGGGCGTTGGTTGTTCGCCAAGGTATATTAATATCTCCGCATATAAAAGGCGGTGGTCAAGAGTTAGGGCTAAGAGCGGGTACAGAGAATGTTCCAGCCATAGCCGCCTTTGGTGCAGCAGCAGAAGATGTCTTGCTTGAATTGGATAATAAAAATAAATATAGTGAGATGCAAAAAAAACTTGAAGCAATGATTCAAGAAATATCTTCCGATGCAATAATCTTTGGGCAAGCCGCAAATCGTGTCCCCAATACGACATGTTTTGCTATTAAAAACATATTCGCCGACCGCGCTTTGATGAATTTAGACCTTGCAAATATATCGGTCAGCTCAGGCAGCGCCTGTTCCTCGGGAAAAATTAGCTATTCACATGTTTTAAAAGCGATGGGGGTCGATGATGAACTGGCTCTTTGTGCCTTACGTATAAGTTTTGGCTGGAATACAAAGCCTAATGATTTAGAAATATTCATTAAAGAATATAAAAAAATCCACCACAGAATGATGGAGAATAACAATGGCAGCAATTAAAGAAACCGTCAGCCAAGTGGCGGAAATAGAAGTCGATAATTATAAATACGGCTTTAGCACCAATATCGAAATGGACAAAGCCCCAAAGGGTTTGTCCGAAGATATTGTCCGTTTTATTTCAGCTAAAAAAAATGAACCAGAATGGATGTTAAATTGGCGTTTGTCGGCATTCCGAAAATGGCAAAAAATGGAAGAGCCCGACTGGGCGAAAGTAAACTATTCGAAAATAGATTTTAACGACCTCTATTATTATGCCGCCCCAAAGAAAAAAATAGAGCTAGACAGCCTAGATGACCTCGACCCAGAGATTCTAGAAACTTATAAAAAACTAGGCATTCCGTTAAGAGAACAAGAGGTTCTAGCAGGTGTTAAAGGTGCATCTAATATAGCGGTTGATGCTATTTTCGATAGCGTATCGGTGGTCACTACTTTTAAAGAAAAACTCGCCGAGTCAGGGGTTATCTTTTGCCCAATTTCCGAGGCCATTCAAGAACACCCAGAGTTGGTTAAAAAATACTTAGCTTCAGTAGTGCCCGTTGCCGATAATTTCTACAGTGCCTTAAATTGTGCTGTTTTTACTGATGGTAGCTTTGTTTATATTCCCAAAGGCGTTCGATGCCCTATGGAGTTAAGCACTTACTTTCGAATAAACGAGCCAAATACAGGGCAATTCGAACGCACCTTAATAATTGCCGAAGAAGGCGCACATGTTAGCTATTTAGAAGGCTGCACCGCCCCAATGCGTGATGAAAACCAGCTTCATGCCGCAGTGGTCGAAATTATAGTGTTAGACGATGCCGAGGTCAAATATTCAACCGTGCAAAATTGGTATCCTGGCAACAGCGAAGGTGTCGGCGGCGTCTATAATTTTGTAACCAAACGTGCCGATTGCCGTGGTAAAAACTCAAAAGTTAGCTGGACTCAGGTCGAAACAGGCAGTGCAATAACATGGAAATACCCAAGCTGCATTTTGCGTGGTGATGGCAGTCAAGGCGAATTTTATTCAATCGCCATTTCAAACGGTCATCAACAAATCGACTCAGGCACAAAGATGATTCATCTCGGCAAAAACACCAAAAGCCGCATTATTTCTAAAGGCATTTCGGCAGGGAAAAGCTCAAACACTTATCGCGGTATAGTTTCAACCCAACGCAGTGCCACAAATGTTCGTAATTTTACCCAGTGCGATAGCCTGCTCATAGGCGATAAATGCTCGGCTCACACTATACCTTATATGGAAGCGCGCAATTCAAGCGCGGTGTTCGAACATGAGGCGACGACCTCAAAAATCAATGATGATGTTTTATTTTACTGCCGCCAACGCGGTTTAAACGAAGAACAAGCGGTCGCTGTTATCGTCAACGGATTTTGTAAAGAAGTTCTGCAAAACCTACCAATGGAATTTGCAGTAGAAGCACAGAAATTAGTAGCGATAAGCCTAGAAGGCAGCGTCGGTTAAAGGAAAAATCATGTTAAAAATTAAAAATTTAAAAACCTCAGTCGAAGATAAAATCATTCTAAAAGGCTTGGATTTAACCATAAATGCTGGTGAAGTCCATGCTATTATGGGCCCTAATGGTGCAGGCAAGTCCACTCTTGCCAATGTGCTTGCAGGAAAAGATGATTATCAAGTCACAAGTGGCAGTGTGACGTTCAACAATGAAAACCTATTAGAGCAAGACATCGAAGAGCGCGCGGCTAACGGTCTTTTCCTATCGTTTCAATACCCATTAGAAATACCAGGTGTTGCCACGATGACATTCTTAAAAGAAGTGATGAACGCTCAACGCAAACAGCGTGGCGAGGAAGAACTCACAACTCCAAACTTTATGAAATTGGTTAAGCAAAAAGCGCAATCTTTAGGCGTGCCGCCGGAAATGTTACGCCGCCCGCTTAATGTCGGTTTTTCAGGTGGTGAGAAAAAACGCAATGAAATTTTACAAATGATGCTGCTAGAACCCACACTCTGCGTGTTAGATGAAACCGATTCTGGCTTAGACATTGACGCACTACGCACGGTGGCTAATGGCGTAAATTCCTTACGTTCACCCAAACGTTCAATGCTCATCATCACCCATTATCAACGTCTATTAGATTATATTGAGCCCGACTTTGTTCATATTTTAGTCGATGGTAAAATTATAAAATCAGGCGATAAAACCCTAGCCCAAGACTTAGAACGCGACGGCTATAAAAACATAATTGCAGCATCAACATGAAAAAACAAACATCAGGCGAAACCGCCCTATTCACAGCTTTTGATGCCATAATTGCACCTGTCAAATCTCGTATAGATGCCCATGAGTGGCTAACCAAAAATGGCATTCCTAACAAACGTGTCGAGGCATATCATTATTCCGACCTTAAAAAACAATTCACCAAATCGTTAGATTATACCCAACCTAAAACTACAATAAACCTAGATGATATAACGGAACACCCATCAATAGCCGCATTTAAGCATTTAAACGCGCCTTATATATTATTTATAGATGGAAAACTTCGCCTAGATATATCGGACATTTCGGCAATAAAGCACCAAATTAGCCTAAAGTCGTCAGCCGATACAGCAGCCTCGGATAATAACCCAATCAACCACCTCACCCAACTAATGTGGCGCGAAGGCATTGAACTGAATATTGAAGAAACTTTAAGCCACCCTATACATTTAATTTTTGCCAGCAGCACCAGTGCAATAAATTTCAGCCGTCATTTTATAAATTTAGCGGCTAAAACCCATGCCACAATAATCGAAAGTCATATAAGCTTAAACAATAATTCAAGTTTTAACCTGCATCATTTCAACACGGTTTTAAATAACAATTCAAACTTAACCCACTTGAGCATCAATACCGAAAACAGCCAATCCACCAATGTTTGCCGCACACACGGAAGTTATGCGAACAACACCACTTTAAATGCCACCACCATAAATATAGGCGGTGGTTGGGTAAGGCGCGAAGGCGATTTATTTTGCAACGGTACAGGCATAAACCAAACAATAAATGGTGCAACGCTTGCAGGTGAAAACCAGCATATTGATAACAGCTATATTATCCATCATATACAGCCAGAAAACACCAGTTACCAGCATTTTAAAAACATAGTCGATGATAAAGCTCATGTTATTTTCCAAGGCAAAGTTATAGTGTCGCTTGATGCCCAAAAAACCGATGGACAACAAATGGCACAAAGTATCTTATTAAGCGATGATGCCCAAATAAGCTGCAAACCCGAATTAGAAATTTATGCCGATGATGTAGAATGTGCTCACGGGGCAACTATTGGCGCATTAGATGACGATATGTTGTTTTATTTACGCGCACGCGGTATAGCCAAGCACAAGGCCGAAAAACTGCTCATTCAAGCCTTTATATCCGAAATTTCCGATAAATTACCCGATGCCTTAAAAACGGCTGTCGATACGCTCACTCAAAAATGGCTAGACAAACATTTAAGGGATAAAGCATAATGCCCAATACCTATAATGTCGAAAAAATCCGTGCTGACTTCCCAATCCTTTCACGTCAAGTCTATGGAAAACCTTTAACTTACTTAGACAATGGCGCGTCAGCTCAAAAGCCAAAAGCCGTTTTAGACGCTATTCAAACAGGCTACGGACAAGAATATGCCAACGTCCACCGTGGTTTGCATTATCTTTCCAACACATCTACCCAAAAATTTGAAAATGCGCGTTTAAGCGTACAAAACTTCCTGAATGCAAAATCGCCTAACGAAATAATTTTTACTAAAAGTGCCACCGAGGCCATAAATTTAGTGGCGCATGGTTTGGGTCAATCTATTGTCCAAGATGATGAAATAATTTTATCCATCATGGAACATCATTCTAACATAGTTCCATGGCATTTTTTGCGTGAGCGTAATGGTGCGGTTCTAAAATGGTCACCGATAGATGAAAGCGGTAATTTTTTACTCGATGATTATAAAAAATTATTCACCAAAAAAACCAAATTGGTGGCTATAACCCACATGTCCAATGCCATTGGTACAATAACTCCGCTAAAAGAAATTATAAAAATCGCCCATAATAACGGGGTTAAAGTTTTAGTCGATGCCTCGCAATCGGCTGTTCATATGGCGCTAGATGTGCAAGATTTAGATGCCGATTTTTTAGTTTTCACAGGGCATAAAACCTACGGGCCTTCAGGCATAGGCGTACTTTATGGCAAAGAAAATGAGCTAAACCAACTGCCTCCCTACCAAGGTGGGGGCGAGATGATAGACCATGTTGGCAAAGATAAAATAACCTACCTTCAAGCTCCGCACCGTTTCGAAGCAGGCACACCGCCAATTGTCGAAGCTATAGCATTGGGCACAGCCGTAGATTATATGCAAAAAATAGGGCGCGATAATATCGCCCAACACGAAAACAACTTGCTTAAAATTGCCACTCAAGAGCTGAAAAAAATTAACAGCTTAAAAATTATAGGTGAGGCCGATAATAAAGGTGCAATTATCTCTTTCAGTCTTGGCGATATCCACCCTCACGACATCAGTACAATTATTGACCGCGAGGGTGTCGCCATTCGAGCAGGTACGCATTGTGCTCAACCCGTACTAGATTTTTTTAATAAAAACGCCACTTGCCGCGCTTCTTTCGGAATGTATAATACTGAAAATGATATAGACAGATTAATCGCAGCCATAAAAAAAGCCCAATCTTTTTTCACATAAAAGGTAAAATAATGTCAGAAGACAATTCAAAAGACAATAAAGAAGAATTTTCATTTTTAGAGAACCCCGACGAACCACCAAAAAGCGATGCCCTAAAAGCCGCAATAGCAGGTGATTTTTATAGTGATGACGACCCCAATAAACCAGAAATAGAATCAACCGCTCTAAGTGAAGAAGAACTAGAACGCTTTACTAACGATTTAATAGCCGCTTTTAAAAGCGTCTATGACCCCGAAATACCAGTTGATATTTACGAATTGGGTCTTATCTATAAAGTAGATATTAATGACGACAAAAAAGTAGACATTATAATGACCCTAACCGCGCCGGGTTGCCCCGTGGCAGGCGAAATGCCAGGGTGGATAGAAGATGCCGCTCGTACAGTCGCAGGTGTATCAGACGTAACAGTAGAACTGGTTTTCGATCCGCCATGGAGTGTTGAGCGCATGAGCGATGAAGCCAAAGTTGCCCTAAACATGTTTTAGGGTCTGCACCCATATTAATTTGCACTCCTGTGTTTGACAGGGAGGGTGTGAATACTGTAAAACACAAGGGTGCTAATTAATAGGTGCTGACCCTAAGGATATAATATATTATGACCAAATTTACCGCACTAACCTTAACAGACCGCGCTGCAACACGCGTAAAAGAAATCATGCAAGACCAAGATGAGAATATTATAGGTCTTAGGGTCGGTATAAAAAAAGGCGGTTGTGCTGGTTTTGAATATGTTATGGATTATGCAACAAAAGTCGACCCGCTCGATGAGGTCATAAAAGAAAAAGGCATAACAATTTTAATAGATTCAAAAGCCTTGCTTTTTCTCCTCGGCACGCAAATGGATTATGTTACCGAGAAATTATTTTCAAAGTTTGTTTTCACCAACCCCAACCAAACCAGCGCTTGCGGTTGTGGAGAATCAGTGGAAATCACCCCTGTTGCCGACTTAACATTAATAAAATCCGAATTTACCGAAAACCATCATACACCCGAGCAATGAATATGTAAATTGGGCAAGAGAGGCTTACGACGTGGCATTAAGAGCAAAAAACCAAACCGTAAAAAAATTATAAGTCTAATTCGGTTTTAACTTGGTTCCGCCCAGATTTTTTGGCCAAATATAAAGCTTCATCTGCCCGCGAGATAAGGCTGTCAATGGTTTCGTTCTTACGATAAATAGCCGCGCCAAAACATATAGTAATTGACCCTAAATTTTCTCCAGTAGAACGCTTAATAAGTTCCTTGCCTTCAACAGCAAGCCTTATTTGATTGGCAACTTTTTGCGCGGCCTCAAGGCTTACTTTGGTCAAAATAATAGCAAACTCTTCACCGCCATAACGCGCGACTAGGTCACGTCCCTTAATATTGTCATTTAAAGTAGCAGCGACAAGGCGCAACACTTGGTCACCTGTTTGATGTCCGAAAGTATCATTAAAACGTTTAAAATAGTCAATATCGCCAATAATAAGACAAAGCTCTGTTCCATCATCATTGGCTAAGACAATCTCGTCGGCAATTGTTTCATCAAAATGTTTTCGGTTGGCAATATTGGTCAATTGGTCAGTACGGGCTTCGCTGCGCACTTCGGATAAATTTTCACTCAATTCAAATATTTGCCGATTAGATGCTGCCAGTTTATTTTCAAGTATAGTCGAATTTTTTTCCATATCCGCAGTAGCAAGCATTAATGTTTGAACAATAGATTTAACGGCGATAGAATCAGAACTATCAGTCAGCACATTATTAACTTCACCAAGTGTTTCGCCATATTCTGATGTATTGCCAAGCGCAGCTGAAATCATCGCAGTGACTTGATCAACTTTATCAGCCATTTGGGTGGTAATTGCATCAACTTTTTGCGATGCTATGTTGTCCGAAATTAAACGTCTGTAAACATCAGCAAGTGCCGCATTAATATTCTTGCAGTCTGACTTAAATATTTCATTCAGTGCCAACACAAGCGGTTTATTATGACCTTGAACATAATTGTATATAAGTTCAAAGTTAACGGGATGAGATTCTAACTTATGTTTAATAAGCAACTTTAATGCTTTTTTTGCTAGCCCATGCGAATATTCAATATTACCCATTTAAACATGCCTCAATCAACTTATGAATATACAATCATGCTTCTTCTAATATATGATTATTATCAAATGTAAAAGGAAATATATTGTGTTATTGAAGTAACACTCTTTTTAGGTTTCTTTTGATATGATACAGGGGCGCAAAAGAAAGTCTGGAATATGATCATTTGCTCCAAATGCTACAATATCGGCATCTCTTTTTTGCGGGTTATCAGTAGGTTTTTTTTCACGTCTTTGGCTAGGTTTACGATTGTTTTTTATATCATTTCCAGTCGACATTTTATATTTTTCAGGCCCACGATGGTTGTTTTTTGGGCTGCGTCTTTTAAGCTTAGCCGAAACTTCAAAATCTTCATCACTCGGCTTTTCGCCCGCCCACTCAATCTGATTTTTAGTAACTTTTTCAATTGCTTTTAGCTGGCGGATATCATCAAACGTTACCATTGAAATAGCATTTCCATCGCGTCCAGCGCGCCCAGTTCGACCGATCCTGTGTACATAATCTTCGGCAACAACGGGCATATCATAATTTATGACATGGCTAACATCTGGAATGTCCAACCCTCTCGCTGCAACATCAGATGCAACCAATAATTGTATGTCATTATTCTTAAACTTAGCTAAGGTTTCCATACGCGCCGATTGCGCCATATCGCCATGCAATGCCCCGATACTAAATTTATGCACAGTTAACGATTTTAACAAAATTTCCACATCTTTTTTGCGATTCGCAAAAATAATACCGTTTTTAATGGGCAAAGCCGTTAAAATATCACGCAAACATTGGCGTTTTTCTTTATGTCCCGATGGCGCGTAAATAACTTTTTGGTCAATAGTTTTTGCTGTTACATTTTCTCTAGCCACTTCAATACGAGCAGGGTTTTGCAAAAATTTAGCGGCAAGAGTTTCAATTTCTTTAGGCATAGTTGCCGAAAACAGCATGGTTTGTCGCGTAAACGGAATAAATTTAGATATTTTTTCAATATCGGGAATAAACCCCATATCCAACATGCGATCAGCTTCATCAATAACAAAATACTCAACCCGTGTGAGCATTAATTTGCCGCGTTCAAAATGATCCATCAACCGCCCAGGGGTTGCAATTAAAACATCCGCCCCGCGGTCGAGAATGCGTTCTTGATCTTTAAACGCTACACCGCCAATTAATAAAGCTATAGATAATTTTTGTCGTTTGCCATATTTTTCGAAATTCTCAAATACTTGTGCAGCAAGTTCACGTGTTGGGCATAAAACCAATGAGCGTGGCATTCTAGCCCTTGCACGTCCAGTTTCTAATTTTGTTAGTAATGGCAGTGTAAAAGATGCGGTTTTACCAGTTCCTGTTTGGGCAATACCAAGTATATCGCGCCCTTTTAAAATTTCAGGAATAGCAGCCAATTGAATAGGCGTGGGTATTGTATACCCAATTTCATTAATAGTTTCAGTAACTTTGGCACTTAAGCCCAGTTCAGAAAATAACATATATATTTAATCCAATTGTTATAAAAACATGTATCCGCACGGCATATATAAAGAGGCTTACTATCCTTTGTCAACAAAGCTTTTTATCCATACTTAACACGACTAAGAATTTTTAATTTTAAAAAATTTAAAGTAATTTTTATATGTCCAATTCAGCGCCATCGGCAAACTCAGCATTTTGTGAAATAAACGCGAATCGTGCTTCAGGCTTAGAACCCATTAATTGTTCGACCACTCTTTCGGTCAATTCAATTTCGTCATTATCCACTTCAACCAATAAAAGCGTACGTTTTTCGGGCATAATTGTTGTTTCTTTAAGCTGAGCAGGCATCATTTCACACAAGCCGTTAAACCTCCCAATATCAATTTTACCACGCCCAGTAAATTCTTTTTTCAGCAATTCGTCTTTGTGCAAATCATCACGCGCATAAAGGGTCTTAGCCCCTTGAGTGATACGAAAAAGCGGAGGAACAGCCAAATATAAATGCTTGTTTTTAATCAATTCAGGCAATTCCCGGTAAAAGAATGTAATCAATAACGCAGCAATATGCGCACCATCAACATCGGCATCGGTCATAATAATAATTTTTTCATAACGCAAATCTGCATCATTATAGCTTGAGCCTGTTCCGACACCCAGCGCCAAAACAAGGTCATTAATTTGTTGATTTTGCGCAAGTTTAGCCGCTGTTGCATTGGCAACATTTAGTATTTTACCGCGTAAAGGCAATATCGCTTGGTTTTTACGGTTTCGTGCTTGTTTAGCACTGCCGCCCGCACTGTCGCCCTCGACTATAAACAATTCAGTGCCTTCGGAGCTGTTGGTCGAGCAGTCTGCCAATTTGCCTGGTAATCTCAAGCGCTTGGTTGCCGCTTTACGGCTAACTTCTTTTTCTTTTTTGCGTTTTAGCCGTTCGTCAGATCTATCAATCACCCATTCAAGCAACCTGTCGGCTTGTCTTGGGTTATTGGTTAGCCAATGGTCAAACGGGTCACGCAAAGTGGTTTCGACAATTCGGGCGACTTCAGCGGTAGAGAGTTTTTCTTTGGTTTGCCCCTGAAATTCAGGCTCGCGAATAAATACCGATAATAATATGCCAACCCCTGTTAAAATATCATCACCAATAATTTGTGTGGCTTTTTTAACATTTTTAAGCTCGGCATAAGCCTTAAGCCCTTTAAGCAATGCCGCGCGCATGCCTGCTTCATGTGTGCCGCCATCAATGGTCGGCACGGTGTTGCAATAACTGCTAATAAAACCATCGCCCAAATACCAAACAATAGCCCATTCAACCGAGCCATGCCCGCCATCTTTGGTAATTTTACCAGTAAAAATTTCGTCAGTAATTCGGGTTTTACCCTCAGTCCGTGTTTCCAGATAATCGGCTAAGCCATTAGGGAAATGAAACACTTCTTTAACAGGCGTTTTATCACCATCTTTAATCAACTCAGGGGCACAATTCCAACGTATTTGAACGCCACCATAAAGATAGGCCTTCGCCCGCGCCATTTTGTAAACACGGCTGGCTCTAAATTTAGCTTTGCCGCCAAAAATTTGCGCATCGGGTTTAAACCGCACTTTAGTACCACGGCGGTTTTTTATCGCACCCAAATGTTCAAGTTCAGTTTGCGGAATTCCGCGGCTGAATGTTTGTTGGTAAAGCTGTTGTCCGCGCGCCACTTCAACAATTAATTCGCTCGAAAGTGCATTAACTACAGATGAACCAACTCCGTGCAACCCGCCTGATGTTTCATAAACATCTGAGTTAAACTTACCACCCGCATGCAAAACAGTGAAAATAACTTCAAGTGCCGATTTGTTTTCAAATTTCGGGTGAGGGTCAATCGGAATACCGCGCCCATTGTCAGTAACCGTTAGATAACCATCGGCTTCTAACGATATATCAATCCAACTGGCATGACCTGCGACCACTTCGTCCATACTATTGTCAATAATTTCGGCGAATAAATGATGCAGAGCTTTTTCATCTGTACCACCAATATACATACCAGGGCGATGCCGAACAGGCTCAAGCCCTTCTAAAATTTCAATATCTGCCGCGCCATACTGCTCTTCGCCTTTGGTTTTTCCACTTTTTGGCGTTTTAGGCGTATTTTCCGAATCACTTTTAGGTTTATTGCCTTTGTTATTTGCAACAGATGGCACCGTTTCTCTCGCAGCTTCCAAACTAAGGTCAACAGCTTTTGTTTTACTTTTATTCGATTTTTTCTTAGGTTTTTGGCTGTCCGCAGGGGGCAACAATCCACCAAATAAATCATCTGTCATATTATATTTTTCGTCGCATTTAATTTTAAGACTTATCTTTTTACCCAATTTATAATATTATAGACATAAGAAGCAAGAATTTTGCTTCTAAAATGTTCAAAGGAAGGTAAAATAATGGTTCTTATGCACACCCCAATCTGCGATTTTGGCGCATCTCCGCCCGATTTTAACTTGCCTGCAACCGATGGCAACACATACAGCTTTGCCGACATAAAAGGCAGTCGTGGCACATTAATTATGTTTATCTGCAACCATTGCCCCTATGTAAAAGCCATAACCGATCGCATTGCCGATGATGCTCAAGAACTAGAACGACTAGGCATAGGCGTTGCCGCAATAAGTGCCAATGATGCCAATGATTACCCCGAAGACAGTTTCGAAAATATGATAATAGAAGCCAGATTAAACAATTACACTTTCCCTTATCTTCACGATGCCACCCAACAAACTGCAAAAGCCTATGGGGCTATCTGCACCCCCGATTTTTTCGGCTATAACGCCGATGATAAACTACAATATCGCGGCAGATTAGACGCATCAGGCATCCATGCAGCAGCCCCAGACGCAAAACGCGATTTGTTAGATGCCATGCAACTAATAGCCGAAACAGGTCACGGCCCCCACGAACAAACCCCCTCAATGGGCTGTTCAATTAAGTGGATAGATTAGCCATCATTCAATCTATCGAGGGTAAAAAAGATGAGTAAAAAATATACTTTTTTATGAAGACGTGCGCCCGCAGGGGCTTAACATAAACTATAATTGGCACAGCCAATTAGGAGGGCAAGCGCCCGACCGCGCAGCGTAGCAAGCAC